>JBGTGS010000171.1:0-6592 GCA_041746615.1 Opitutaceae bacterium
GCGGCCATCCCGTTCGACGACTTCGACACCAACGCGACCGGCACCCTCAACCTGTTGGAGGCCGCCCGCCAGGCCTGCCCGGAGTCGCCCTTCGTGCACATGAGCACGAACAAGGTCTATGGCGACGCCCCCAACCGCATCGCCCTCGCCGAGCAGCCCACCCGCTGGGACTACGCCGACCCCGCCTACGTCCACGGCATCGCCGAGACCTTCACCATCGACCAGTCCAAACACTCGCTCTTCGGCGCCTCCAAGGTGGCGGCCGACATCATGGTGCAGGAGTACGGCCGCTACTTCAACCTGCCGACCTGCGCCCTGCGGGGCGGCTGCCTCACCGGCCCGAACCACAGCGGCGTCGAGCTGCACGGCTTCCTCAGCTATCTGGTGAAATGCAACCTGGAGGGACGTGAGTATAAGATTTTCGGATACAAAGGAAAGCAGGTGCGCGACAACATCCACTCCCTCGACGTGGCGCGCTTCATGGCCGCCTTCGTGGCCGCGCCCCGCGCCGGCGAGGTCTACAACCTCGGCGGGGGCCGGGACAACAGCACCTCCATCCTCGAAGCCTTCGCCATCACGGAAAAATTCACGGGGCGCCCCCAGGTTTACAGCTATGTGGACCAGAACCGCATCGGCGACCACATCTGCTATTACTCCGACCTGCGCAAGATGAAGGCCCACTACCCGGCGTGGGACATCACCCAGACGCTGGAGGACACCATCCGTCAGATCGTCGAGGCCTGGCAGAAGCGGCCCAAGGCCTGACCCGCCCCCCGATCCGGCCATGTTGCGCACGCTGTTCGAGTGGCTGGATGCGCACCCGCATGCCTACTGGGCGGGGGTGGCACCCGTCACCCTTGCGTATTTCGCCCTGGTCGTGGCGCGCCTCCGCTCCCCGTCCACCACGCCTCCGCCAGGGCGCGACCGATGGCTGCATGCCCTGCTGCTCTTCGCCTTCCTGCTGGCGTGGCGCTGGCCTTTCCTGTTCGCCGCGCATGAGTACAACCCCGACGAAAGCCAGCTGATCGCGGGTGCCCTCACCCTGTGGCACGACCCCGTCTTCTGGCGCTCGGTCGATGGAACCACCTCCGGCCCCCTCAACTTCTACGCCCTCTGGCCACTCCACTTCCTCGGCCTGCCATTCGACTACTTCTCCGCCCGCCTCACCGGCTTGCTCCTCGTCTGGCTCGCTCTTCTCGCCTGTCACCGGCTTCTGGCCGCCTGGAGCACACCGGCGGTCGCCGCTCTCCTGATCCTGCCCGGTGCCGTCTTTTTCGCCGCCGCCACGGACTGGGATTTCGTCCATTACTCGTCCGAGCACACCTCTCTCGCGTTGATGGCGCTCGCCGCCCTTGGGTTGCTATCACCACCGCAGACCAGTCAGCGGCTGGGCTGGGCCGGGGCCTTTGCCGCCGGCCTCCTCCCCTGGGCCAAGCTGCAGAGCCTGCCCCTCGCCGCCGCGCTGGTCGGCTGGAAACTCTGGACCATCGCCAGCGGGCGGGAGACCTCGTCACGCGACCGGCAACGGCAGGCCGCCGGACTCCTGCTCGCCGCAGCCATCCCCAGCCTGATGGTGATGGCCGCCGTGACCATCACCGGTCAGCTGGAGCCGTTCGTGCGGGGTTATATTCTGCAGAACATTCATTATGTGGGCGATCAGGTGCCACTGACCACGGTGATCGGGAGTCTGGTGGAACTGTCGATGCACACCGGGCATTTTCCTGCCTATCTCGGTGGCAGCCTCGTCATCATTGCCTTGGCCGGGGCCCTGGGCATCAAGATCCGCCGACGGCCGGATCACTTCTTCATCAGCAGTGGCTTGCTGACCGCCGCCGCCGTCGTGGGTGTAATCACTCCGGGGCGTGACTTCCTTCATTATTTGCTGCTAATCCCCCTGCCCCTGACCCTGTGGATGGGCGCGACCGTGGGTGCGTGGTGGCTGGAACCTGGACGCACGCGGATCCGGCGCGGCGTCACGGCCGCCGTGTTGACCCTGGGGGTTCTGCCACCCCTGGCCTTCCGCATGACCCAGCCCGCACCTGCCATGGTGGGGCGTCTCACCGATGACTGGCGGTGGCCCCACTCGCTCCCCGGTGCTGTCGTGCGCGCTTATTCCGGACCTGACGACCCGCTTGCGGTGTGGGGTTGGGACGCCTCCTTTTACGTGGAAAGCGGTCGCCCTCAAGCGACCCGGGATGCCCATACCCAGTGGAGCATGGTGCCCTCACCCCAGCGGGACCATCACCGGCAGCGTTATCTGGATGACTTCAAGCAAAGCGAACCGTTGTTCTTCATCGATGCAGTCGGTCCCGGCCAGGAGTTCTATCCCGACCGTTCCCGTGACGGACACGAAAGCTTCCCCGCCCTCGCCACCCACGTGCGCGACCACTATGAGCTGCTGTTCGACCCCGGGACGGTCCGCATCTACCGTCGCACCGATTCGGTGGTTCCACGGACGATCCCGGATGAAGATCTCGCCCGGTTTAGGGCCCGGGCCCGACGGCCGACGGGCTTTGACGGACCCAAGCCCGTGGAAATTCTGCCACCGGGTCTGCCCATGTGGATGGTCGGGGATCGACGTGTGCAAATGTTGCTGCCGCCCGCCGAGCTCCTTTGGCAGCTTGAAGGCACCGAGCGCGAGGTACGGCTGGAATACGGCTTCCATCCGAGAGCCTGGATCGAAGGGGATTCGAACGGTGCCGACGTGATCCTGGAGTTGGTGGCGGACGACCAAGCCCCCAGATTGCTGTTTCAACAAAGACTCGACCCGCGGGACCGGACGGATCACCGCCGATTGCTCCGAAGCCGGATCATTCTTCCCCCCTTCGAACCGGGGACGCGACTTTCCCTCCGAACCGGACCCGGCGATTTCAACGACAACGCCTGGGACTGGGTGTACCTAAGGCGGTTGGAACTGAAGCACTCACCCAACTTTATCGCGGAGCAATTTCCCGGCTTCAACCGGGTCCCGGATGCCGTAGCGGCATCCTTTGCCTACCACGTGGGGACCGAAGGCCCCGATCGCCTGCTCATGATCCATGCTCCCGGAGAATTGGTTTTCAATCTGAGTGGAAACGAACGGAGGTTCCGGTTCGTTTACGGCTTTCAGGAAGGAGCACACTCCGGCGGTGGACAGACCGACGGGGCCATCTACCGGATCGAACTCCGCCGCGACGGCCATCCCAGCCGCCTCGCATTCGAGCACCGCCTCGATCCCCTGGGCGTTCCCTCAGACCGGGGCCGGCAGCAGGCGTCCGTGGATCTTGCGGACATCCGACCCGACGACCGCCTCCATGTGGTCATCGACCCGGGCGGCCACGACTCGTGGGACTGGACCTATGTCACCGACCTCCAACTTGAGTGATCGGGGGCCTCGATCCCCTGAGGCCGGGTCCGCTTTACCTCTTCACCTCCGCACGTTGCTTTGCTAACGGGTTCATCCATGCCACCGCCGGGGTATCCCAAATCCAGCCCACCGACAGGCAAAGCCAACTGTCTTCCGACATGCTAAAGTTCCTCTTCGACTGGTGGGACCATCATCCCGACTCCTACTGGCTCATGGTCGCGGGACCGACCCTGCTGCTTTTCGCCTGGGCGCTGATCCCGATCCGGGAATCCCTCCGCCGGCAACCCGACAAGGTAAAATCATGGATCTGGTCGGGCCTGGTGGTGTTCCTGTTTCTTTTCGCCTGGCGCTGGCCCTGGCTGCTGTCCGCCCACGGTCTGAATCCTGATGAAAGCCAGCATGTGGCCGGTGCCCTGACGCTGGCCGTCGATCCGGTTTTCTTTCGCTCCGTGGACGGAGCCACGTCCGGTCCCCTCAATTTTTTTGCGACCCTACCGCTGGCCCTCACCGTGGGCCAGATTGACTATTTCACCGTTCGCCTCACCGGACTGTTCCTCGTTTGGGGTTCGCTGCTGCTGGGATATCAAACCGCCCGGGCCTTGACCGGTGCAGCCGTGGCCAGGCTGGGCCTGCTGCCGGCGGCGATGTTCTTCGCCACAACGGATGACTGGGATTTCATCCATTACAGCACGGAACACCTGCCGGTGTTTCTTTTTTGCCTGACCCTCTGGCTGCTCGTCCGCGCAAAAGCAGCGCAGCACCCCCGCGGGTGGCTGGTGGCGGCAGGGCTGGCGGCCGGACTTTCCCCCTGGGCCAAACTGCAAATGGGCCCGATCACCGCCGGTCTCATCGGCTTCGCTCTCTGGCAGATTGCAATCCGGGCGGCTTCTCCCAAAGCCCGAATGAGCCATGCGCTTGCCCTGGGACTCCCCACCCTCGCTCCCACGGCCCTCGCCCTCGCGCTGCTCGCCATGGGAGGGCTGACCGGAGTCGCCCTGCAACGGTATGTTCTCCAGGTCTTCGTTTATGTGGAGGATGGCGGCCCCTACCTCGACAATCTGGCAAAGCTGGGGGAACTCATCCGGATCAGTGGCACCTTCCCTTTCTTTGCCTTGGGACCGCTGCTGATGATCATTCTCGCGGGGCTGGTCACCGTCATCAAGCGACGCGGTCGATTCCATTCGCTCTACACCGCCGGAGCAGCCCTGACCGGGATTGGCGTGTTCTGCGTAATGCTGCCAGGCCGGCCCTTTCAGCACTACCTTCTGCTGTTGATAGCGCCTCTCACCTTGTGGGGGCTGGCCGGACTTCATGACTTGTGGACATCGACAGACAACCGGCGATGGCAAGTGGGGTTGGCGGGCCTGGTGTTTCTGTTTGGCGGATTGATTCCGCTGGGCCATCGGCTGTCGAAGCCCGTGCCTTTCATGTTTGGCTCGTTTACCGAGCATTGGCGGCACCCACGATCGGGTGCTGCCAACCTCGTCCACCATCTCACCCGACCCGATGATCGCATTTCCGTCTGGGGCTACGGTCCCGAAGTCCATGCCGAAAGCGGCCGGGCCCAGGCCACCCGCGATACCGATACCTTCTGGTTGATTGGCCCTCCTTCCTCCCACCGGGAAACCTATCGCACCACCCATCTGGCGGACTTCATGCGCAACCAGCCCGCCGTGTTCGTGGATTCCGTCGGTCCTGATTCGTTCTTTTACCGTGATCGCCTCCTGCAAGGACACGAAACCTTTCCGGCCCTGGCCGGCCATATCACCTCCCAGTACACGCAAGTGGCCGACCTGACCCCGTTCCGCCTATACCTCCGCAACGACCTTTTTGACGAACGCCGGCTCACCGCAGCCGACCTCCAGACCATCGTGGGCAAAGGACGGATGGAACGGCCGTTGGCGGCGTCGCCGTCGTCAATCACGCCCCCGGACGCCCGTACCGAACGTGTGGGACGACAGTGGGTGCAAATGCTCCTGCCTCCGGCCCGGATGACGTGGGAACTCACTGGCAACGAACGCGTGGCCCGGATCCACTACGGCTTTCATCCCCAGGCGGTGGCCGCGCGCAGCGGGGACGGCGCGAGGATCATCGTGGAAATCGAAAGCCCCGGAGGCCCGGCCCGGCCGGTGTTCACTCACTTCGTGCAACCCCTCGTCAACCCCGCCGAACGCAAACCCCTCTCCGCCACCCTCGACCTGCCGCCATTCCCATCCGGTTCACTCCTCGTTGTCCGCACGGATGTCGGCCCCCAGGGGGACAACGCGTGGGACTGGCTTTACCTGGCTTCCCTTGAGTTCCGAAAGAGTCCATTTCCCACCGCAGCGCAGTATCCTGGGTTTGGCCGTATTCCGGAAAGCGCCACCGCCGCCACCGCTTACCACGTCGACGAACCCGAGGGCCGTCTCCTCATGCAACACGCACCGGCCCGGATGGTCTTCCCGCTGAGTGGCCTGGAAAGGCAGCTGTCGTTTTCCTTCGGTTTCACCCCCGGAGCCTACACCGGGGAAGGCCGCACCGATGGGGCGGTTTTCAGGGTGGAGCGGCATCGGGCCGGAACCGGCCCGGTCCTTCTCTTCGAACGCCGGCTCCATCCCGTGGCCGCCCCTGCAGACCAGGGCCGGCAAGCCGCCGCCTTCGACCTCGTGGACATTCTGCCCGATGACCGCCTCCATGTTATCATCGATCCGGGTGGTAACGACTCCTGGGACTGGACCTATGTCACCGACCTCCTCCTCGAATGACCTCGCGGGCATGAACCGCTTTTACCTCTTCACCTGCCGCCCCTCCTTTGCTAACTGAATCCCCATGCGTATCCTGATCTCGGGAATTTGCGGTTTTGTCGGCAGCACCCTGGCCCGGGCTTTCGCCGCGGCCGGCACCGGCCACCAGCTCTGTGGCTTCGACAATTTCATCCGCCCGGGCAGCGAGACCAACCGCGACGAGCTCAAGACCCTCGGTGTGCGGCTCTTTCACGGCGATCTCCGCAACGCCAGCGACCTGGAAACCCTGCCGCCCGCCGACTTCGTCATCGATGCCGCCGCCAATCCGAGCGTGCTCGCCGGCGTGGACGGCCGGACCAGTTCGCGCCAGCTGGTGGAGCACAATCTCGGCGGCACCGTCAACCTGCTGGAATACTGCAAGGCCCACCGCGCCGGGTTTATGCTGCTGAGCACGAGCCGGGTATACGCCATCAAGCCTCTGGCGGGCCTGCCCATGCGAACGGAGAACGACGCCTTCGTGCTC
>JBGTGS010000172.1:0-3667 GCA_041746615.1 Opitutaceae bacterium
CGGCTTTACGCCGCGATGGCTTGCGGACGGTGTTCCTCGCGGCGTAAAGCCGCTCCTACAATAACCTCCATGACAGAGTGCCGTGATTTGTGAAATATCCGGGCTACCGGCTCCAATCCAGCATGCGCTGAATCGGGATCAGGGCCGCCTGACGGACGGACTCGGGCAGCTCGATCACGGGGGACATGTTTTTCAACGCGTCCCGGACCTTCTCGATGGTGTTCAACTTCATGTAGCGGCAGTCGTTGCACGCGCAGCTGTCGGTCGGGCCGGCGATGAAGGTCTTGTCCGGCACCTCGCGGCGCAGGCGGTGCAGCATGCCGCTCTCCGTGACAACGATGATTTCCTTCGCCGGGTGCTCGCGGGAGAACTTCACCATGAGTTCCGTGCTGCACACTTCGTCGGCCAGATCACGGACGGACTGCACGCACTCGGGATGGGCCACCACGGGCGCACCGGGGAACTTCAGCCGGATTTTTTCGATGGCCTGCACGGTGAACTGCACGTGGGCATAGCACGAGCCGGGCCACAGGCGCATGGCACGGCCGCTGCGCTGCGAAACCCACTGGCCGAGATTCTGGTCGGGGACGAAGAGGATCTCCCGGTCCGCCGGTACCTGCTGCACGATTTTGATGGCGTTGCCACTCGTGCAGATGACGTCGCTCAACGCCTTCACCCCGGCGGAGCAGTTGATGTAGGCCACCACGTACAGCCCCGGGTTGGCCTCCTTGTAGGCGGCCAGCCGTTCGGCGGGGCAGGAGTCGGAGAGGG
The DNA here is from genome assembly GCA_041746615.1 of Opitutaceae bacterium. GTDB lineage: Bacteria > Verrucomicrobiota > Verrucomicrobiia > Opitutales > Opitutaceae > CAMAXB01. The sequence continues at coordinate 772 of JBGTGS010000172.1, forward strand.
AGCAGCCGGCGTTGAGATCGGGCAGGAGCACGGTGCGCCCGGGGTTCACGATCTTGGCCGTCTCCGCCATGAAGTGCACGCCACAGAACAGGATCACATCAGCCTTCGCCTCCTGCGCCCGGTAGGAGAGCCCGAGGGAGTCGCCCACGTAATCGGCGATCTGTTGGATGTCCTCGTTCTGGTAATTGTGGGCGAGGATGACGGCGTTGCGCTCCTTCTTGAGGGCAAGCACCTCCTCCTGCACCGGCGAAAGGGCGGGTGCCTCACGGCGGGGTTTCAGGACGAAGGGTTCGTAATCAAGTACAGGCATGACGGGAAAGGTGGTATGCAGCGGAGCCGCAACGAGAGTAGCGAGTAGAGGGTGGATGGTGGATCGTATCGGTGGTCAGCGCCACCCCACGGTTCAACTCACCGGCTGGAGCTTCTTGAGCAACGCCCGGAACTCGGGTGACTGTTTCAGCGCCTGAAGGTCCGGATCCTGGGACATCCAGTCGTGGTCGCGGTAGCCGAGATCGACGGCGCGCTGCAGAGAGTTCAGGGCGGCGGTGCGGCGTTTGGACAGGGCCAGGCTGCAGGCCAGGTTGTAATGGGCGGTGGCGTTGTCCGGCTGCAGTTTTACCAGCCGGCGGTCCATCCGCAAACCGTCGGCAATGCGACCGGTGCGCGTGTAGAGTCCGCCCAGAATCTCAATCACCTCGCTGTAGCGGCCGTCGCGTCGGAGTACGGATTCAAAAAAGCCGATCTCGAAGGCGGGATCCTTTTTTTTCGCACTCATGACTCAGTTGCGGTGCTTGCAGGTGCCGGTCTGGCGAAGGGTGATGCAGTGGGCGCTGACCTGGAGGCGCTGGGAAACGGGGGTCAGGCCGAGCTTGGATGATACCGAGTTGCCGTACCATTCCATGAACGGCGCACTGATCTCGAAGATTTTCTCGCAGTCGAGGCAGATGACCTGGGCGACCTGGGTGTTGTTGTCGGCGTTGGGCAGGTAGTACTTCAGGTTCTTGCCGATATCGACCTCCCGGAGCAGCGCGCTCTCGGTCATGATGGGCAGCGTGCGATAAACCGTGGCGCGGGAGACGGAGTCGTCGATCGCCCGGGCGTGGTCGAGCAGTTCCTCGGCCGTGAAGTGATCCTTCTGGGCAAAGGCGGCATCAAAGATCGCCATGCGCTGGTTGGTGATACGAAGACCCTTGGTCGCGAGATGAGATCTGAATTTTTCGCGGGCCGCGGCGTTGCTCACAGCTTGAATGTCAGAACGCTCCCCGGGCCTGTCAACTTGTTCATGCAGACGGGTCTGGCTCAGGGTTCTCGATTCCAACCGGGAACGGGCTTTCGGGAGATTGAGAATAATCAAGAACGAGAACGATTGGGGGCAGGGTGTTCATGCGGACGGGTCCTCGTGCTTGCAGGGGTCGGGGTGGCTCGTCATCACCACGGCATGACGGTGGGGGTTCATCCGCTGGCGGGCTTTGACAAGCTCCTGCACTACAAGGTGCCGGAGAGCTTGCGGGCGTCCGTTGCGGTCGGCTCGCTCGTCCGCGTCCCGGTGCTCAACCGCCAGTTGCTGGGCATCGTCGGCGAGATCGGCCCGCCGAAGGATTTCCCCGTGGACCGGCTCAAGAATCTTTCGCAGGTGGTATATCCCTTTCCAGCCCTGCCGCCGGGCCTGCTGGAGCTGGCCCTCTGGATGGCTTCCTACTACGCGGCCCCGCTCGACGGCATCATTGAGGCCATGCTGCCGGCAGCCGTCCGCCGGGCGGCGGGACTCAAGCAGGAAAAATTTCTTACCCTCGCCCAACGGCTGACCGAGGAGGAGCTGGCCGTGCTCGCCCGCCGGGCACCGCAGCAAGGGAGGCTGTACCGGTTCCTGGAGGCCCAGTTCAAGCCCCAGAACAAATCCCTCGTCCTCACGCGTCTCGGGCTGACGGCCTCGGTGGCGGCAGGATTGGTCAAACGCGGGATCGTCAGGGAGGAGACCCGCCGGGTGGAGCGGATCGCCTATGCGGACGACTTTGCCGGGGGCGAGCTGGTCGCGGCCCAACCTCACGCGCTCAATTCGGAGCAACAGGCCGCCATCGATGTTCTCGATGCCGATCTGGCGACGGATCGCTTCGGCGTGACCCTGCTCCATGGCATCACCGGCTCGGGCAAGACCGAGGTTTATCTCCGCGCCATCGGCACAGCCCTGAAGACGGGCGGCGGGGTCATCTTCCTAGTACCCGAAGTTGCGCTCACGCCGCAGACGGTTGCACGCCTGCGCAGCCGGTTGGAGGCGGTTGCGCCCGGACATGCCTGTGTGGTCTGGCACAGCCACTTGAGCGAGGGTGAGCGTCTCGACGGCTGGCTGGCGCTGGCCACGGGGGAGGCGAGGGTGGTGGTGGGGGCGCGTTCGGCCGTCTTTGCGCCGGTCCGCGACCTGCGGCTCATCGTGGTCGATGAGGAACATGAGCCCGCCTACAAGCAGGACGAGACCCCCCGCTATCACGGGCGCGATGTGGCGGTGATGCGCGCCAAGCTGGCCGGGGCGCGCTGTTTGCTGGGCTCGGCCACCCCTTCGCTGGAGAGCTTTGCCAACGCCCGCGCCGGCCGCTACGGCCTGCTCCGGCTCACCGCCCGGGTGGACGACCGCAAGCTGCCCTACATCGATATTGTCGACATGAAGATCGAGGTGATGCGCGCCCGCGGTCTGACCGCGGTTTCGCGCAAGCTGATGGATGCCATGCACGACCGCTTTGCCAAGCGCGAGCAGACCATCCTGTTCATCAACCGTCGGGGCTACTCGTCATCGATGCTCTGCACGAAGTGCGCCCACGTGGAGTCGTGTGCCCATTGCAGCATCACCATGACCTACCACCGGGCGGATGAAACGCTCCGCTGCCACCTGTGCGGCGACACC
>JBGTGS010000173.1:0-5585 GCA_041746615.1 Opitutaceae bacterium
ACATCGGCGGCGGCACCACCGAAGTCGCGATCATTTCCCTGGCCGGTGTCGTCTTCGCCAAGAGCATCCGCGTCGGGGGCGATGAACTTGACGCCGCGATTATCAACTACATGAAGCGCGCCTACAATCTCCTCATCGGTGAACGCACCGCGGAAGAGATCAAGATGCGCCTCGGCTCCGCCTACCCGCTCGACGAGGAACTCACGATGGAGGTCAAGGGTCGCGATTCCGTCGCCGGGCTCCCCAAGACCATCCACATCACCTCGCAGGAAATCCGCGAGGCCCTGGCCGACACCGTCGCCGCCATCGTGGATGCCGTCCGCTCGACGCTCGAGCGCTGCCCGCCCGAACTTTCAGCCGACCTCGTGGACCGCGGCTTCGTCATGGCCGGCGGCGGCGCCCTCATTCGCGGCCTCGACCGCCTGCTGAGCGAAAAGACCGGCCTCCCCGTCATCGTCGCCGACGACCCCCTCTCCGCCGTGGCCAACGGCACCGGCGCCGTGCTCAACGACCTGAACTGGGTGCTCCAGCACGCCTGACTGCGCCGCAGGCGCAGTCAGTAGAAAAATGCCGGAGGCATTTTATCAGGAAAGCCCGCCCCCGGGCTTTCCTCTGAGATTTTCCGTGCCATCACCGTCGCGGCTGGAGTAGACACTCCCGTCTCCGTTTCTCCTCCCTGTCCTTCTCCCGGTGTTCCCGCGTCGTTTCGATCAGACCAGACCGTTCCTCACCCTCGGCATTCTCATCGCCGTCTGGCTGGTGGTGCCCACGGCGCTCAAGCGCTTTACCCGGGCGGGTTTCTTTGAGTTGCTGGCCCCGATGGAGGTCATGCCCTCCTATGTGCGCGACCTGCAGGATTTCTGGTCGCTGCGTTCCCGTTCCAAGAACGATCTCATCGAGGCCGGTCGCGACCTGGCCAGGATCACCGCATCCTACGAACTGCATGCCCAGGAAAACGTCGCCCTGCGCGATGAACTCGCCCGCCTCGAATCTCTGCTCGCCCTGCCCGCCCCGCCACAATATCGCCCCGAGCCCGCCCGGGTCGCCCGGCGCGATTTCAGCGGCTGGTGGCAGCGGCTCGTCATCCGCAAGGGCACCAACGCCGGCATCACCGTGGGCTCTCCGGTGATATTCCGGGGTGGCGTGGTCGGGCGCATCAGCGAGGTCGGCGCCTACACCGCAACCGTCGACCTGCTCAGCAGCCCAACCATGCGCCTCGCCGCCAGCATCGAGGGCGACCAGCGACCGATCAGTTATCAGGGTGGAATCAATGCCTCGTTCTCAACCCCCAGGGGCCAGGCCGAGTTCGTGCCCCTCGACATCTTTGCCAGCACCGATGAACCCCGGCGGCTGGTCACTTCGGGGCTGGGCGGCGTATTCCCCGCCGGCCTCAATCTGGGCCTGCTCGTGAAACTGGAGCCCAGCACCGACGGTCTATTCAAGTCCGGCGAAGTCATGCTCGATCCGCGCCTGGCCGAGCTCACCGAGGTGACCGTGTTGGTGCCACTGGATCCGCCGCCGGCCGGGAGCACCTTCCCATGAACTTGGAACCCCGCCCGATTGTCGTCACCGCTGTTTGCGGTTTGATCCTTTGGCTGCTGCTGGCTCAGGTGAATCACTACCTGGCGGTCTGGCAGGTCCACCTGTGGGTCGGCGGACTCTTCGTGGCGTTTGCGACCCTGCGACTGGGCGTGCGCGAGGGCTTCGGGATCGTGGTCATCGCCGGGGCCGTGCACGATGCCACCTCACCGGTTCCCTTCGGACTCCACATCCTGCTCTTTGCCATCGCCCATGCCGTGATCGTCCGCCTGCGCAACCGCTTCCCCCGCGAGGAGACCGTCATCGGTGTGCTCGTCGCCCTGCTTGCAAATCTGGGCCTGTTTCTTGTGTTTTCCTTTACCCGGCTCGGGGATTCCCCCTCACCCGGACTCACCTGGCTTCGACTTTTCACGGACCTGTTGATCTCGCAGATCGTGCTCGCCGCCATCTGCCCCTGGTTCCTCGCATTGCAGGCCCGCGCCCTGGAAATCACCGGTGCGGGCTTGCGCACCAAACAGCACGGGGTGATTTAGGATCATCATGCCGGACACCATCGCGGAGCGCACCACCGGGTTGTTCGAGGCCCACAAGGGCAGCAACCCGCGCATCCTCTTCTTCCATCTGGTGCTGGGGGTGATCTTGCTCGTCCTCGTCGGTGGCCTCGCCTACCAGCAGTTGGGCCGCGAGGATCTCTATCACGAGCGCGAGAAGGTCCAGAACCAGCGGCGCATTCTCGTCCCCGGCCCACGCGGCCATATCTACGACCGCGAAGGCAACCTGCTGGTTGGCAACCGTCCGCGCTTCTCCACCGTGATCTATCTGGATGAAATCCGCGGTGAAATCTATCGCGAGTTCCTGACCATCCGCCGGGCCTACCGGGAATCCGGGGACAAGGATCTGCCCAACGAACTCCAGCTCTCACAGATCGCACGTTACACCGTCGTTCATCGCTACTTGGAAGAGGTAAACCGCGCCATCGGCCGCGAGTTTCCCTTGGACAGCACCGCACTCACCCGCCACCACCAGACGCAACGCCTGCTGCCCTATACGTTGATCGACGATCTGGCGCCCGAGGATTACGCCCGCCTGCTCGAGCAGCTGCCCGTGCAGTCACCCCTTCAGGTCCAGACCTCGAGCAGCCGCATCTATCCCTATGGCAAGGCCGCGGCTCACACCATTGGTTCCGTCAAAGTCGACGACGTGGAGGTGCCCGAAAACTTCCCCGGGGCCGAGCTGCGCACGCTAAAGATGAAGGGTACGGTGGGACGCGACGGCCTGGAGGCGCAGTTTGACCCGGAATTGCAGGGCGAAGCCGGAGGCACGATCTACCGGGTTGATCCCAGTGGCTACCGCATCGAGCCGCCGCTCGAAAAACACCTCCCCGTGCAGGGAAGGAACCTGACCGCCAGCCTGGACATCGAACTGCAGATCGCCGCCGAGACCAAGCTGGAGGAAAATGAAATGTCCGGCGCGGCCGTGGCCATCGACATTCAGACGGGCGAAATCCTCGTCCTGGCGAGCAACCCCGCCTATGATCTCAACGAGGCTTCACCCCGGATCAGCACGACCAAATACCGCGAGATTGAGGAGGCTGGCGGCTGGCTCAACCGCGCCACCCAGGGGCTGTATCCGCCGGGCTCCGCCTTCAAAGTTCTTACCGCCCTCGCCGGCATTCGCAGCGGCGCGATCACCGCGGACACCGTGGTTGAGTGCAACGGTTTCTACCGCGTCGGCAACCGCCTGTTCCGCTGCGACAACCATGCTGACCGCGGCGAACTGAACCTCGTCCAGGCCATCGCGAAGAGCTGCAATACCTTCTTCTACAAGACGGGGCTGGAAACAACGGCCGACAACATTGCCGCCGAGGCCCGGCGTTTCGGTTTCGGCCAACGCACGGGCATCGAGATTCCCCACGAGACCACCCGGTCGCTCGTCCCCGATCCGGAATGGAAACGCCGTGAGCGCGGACTGGGCTGGAACCCCGGCGACACCGCCAACTACGCCATTGGTCAGGGCGACCTGCTGGTGACCCCGTTGCAAATGGCAACCTTCATGGCCTCGGTCGCCCGCGGCCAGATCGAAACCATCCCCACCCTCCTGCATGCCCCCGGCCGCGCCACCCAGCGAACGACCGGCATCGGCATCGACGCCATGTTATACGAGGCGCTGATGGAAGGCATGGCGGAGACCGCCCTCACGGGCACGGCGCGCATCCTGCAAAACCCCCGCCTGCTTGCCCCGCTTCCCGGGCTCACGATCGGCGGCAAGACCGGTACCGCCCAGATTCCCGGCAGCTTGAACGTCGGCTGGTTCATCTGCTTCGCCCCCGTCGATGATCCCCGGATCGCCATCGCCGTCGCCGTCGAGGGCAATATAGCCGGCGAGACCACGGGCGGTGGCACCTATGCCGTTCCCGTCGCCCACGGCATTCTCAAGGCCTGGTGGGACAAACAGCAGGAGGGCGCGCGTTGACCGGTGCGTCTCAGTCGAGATCCTTGCAGCCCAGAGCGCGTCGGTAGGGCGTCCTGTCCTCAGGGCGCCGCGAGCACCGAAGGCAAACAAATGCCGTCCGCAATCCCGGCGGACAGGGGACTGTCCGCCCTACCCTCGAACCGCCTCGCCATGAGTATCTCTGCCTACTCCTCGACTCCGGCTCGGCTCGAATCACCGCCGGCGCAGCCGCTGCACCTGCTTCGCCTCCCGGAACACCCGGGCGGGATTCGGCCAGCTTGCACGCGATCCATAGCGCAGGCGCTGCAGATCAGATCGTAGGTCTCGCTCTCCTTCGCGGGCATCCAGTCGGGCCAACCGGTGCAACCAGCGACCGGCCTCCCGCCTGACCGGATCCGCCCCGACCGAGCGTGGCCGGCCGCGGTGCCAGCGCAGCCACCAGCCCAATCCGTATCTCTTCCACGAATACACAAGACCCGCCATCGCGGCCGCCAGGCCCGCCACCAGGCCCAGCCGGCCGAAATCCCAGGGCTGCAGGGCCCACGACTTCACCGTCCCGGCGAAGGCATCGAGGGTGTTGCGAACCCTCCCGGCCACCACCGACACCTTCTGCCGCACGGTCCGGGCCAGCTCAATCTGGCTGGTTTGGTCGAAGTTCACGATGCGGCGGTACCAGAAGACCCGCAGGCTCTCCAGCCGCGCCGACCAGCTGTTGTCCGCGATCCTCAGCAGGGCCGCCTCCCCGCGCTCATCGTCATTCTCGCTCGCCACGGTCTGAGCCCCGGGGGTCGGGTCCACCCGTAGCCACCCCCCGGCCGCGTCATCGAAAATCTCCACCCAGGCATGCGCATCGGAGTTCCTCACCACATAGCTGCCGCTGAAGCCGTTCCAGGATCCACCGCGGAATCCGGCCACAAAGCGTGCCGGCAACCCCGCCTGACGCGCCAGCATGACGAGCGCGCCCGCAAAGAGCTCGCAGTGCCCCGGTGTCTCCGAATCCATCCATCGCACCAGCGGATCACCCGGACCCGGCGGCAGGGCGCTGCTAAGCCCGTAGCCATGGCGGTCCTGCAACCATTGCGTCGCCAGGGTGGCAAACACCGCCGCCGACAGTTCGCGCCCTCCCGTGATTTCGGTAACGATGCCGTTCATCCGCGTCTGATCAGCGGAAGCCAGTTCTCCCCGCGGCGGCAGCGTCAACTCTCTCAGAAGAGGGTCCTGTCGTTTCAACGCCAGGCTCTCATCCGGGATCACCGCCGCGAAATCCATGCCTGCCACCCGATAGGCGAGCATCTTGGGCGGGTCTCGCTGCAACGCCACCACCTTCAGGGAATCGTTGATCCCCACCATCTGCGATTCCGTGAACTGGATCCGGGTGAAATTGCCCAGCAGGGGGAGGTAACGGCTCACCCCCGCCTCCAGATAAAACGTCCAGCGCGCCACCTCCGGCCGAAAGCGGGCCGTGCCTCCCACGCGCGAGGTCCGGGTGGCCATGCGGTCGAGCTGGCTGCGCACCGCCGGGGAGAGCCGGAAGCCCCCCTCTACATACTCGTCGAGCACCACCATGCGCCAGTAGGGGCGCGACGGCACCAGCT
>JBGTGS010000174.1:0-3496 GCA_041746615.1 Opitutaceae bacterium
GGGAGTGAGGCGTTGAGGGTGGCCAGCTCCGCCAGAGGGACGGGGCGGACCAACGCGGCGATTTCGCGCCGCTTCCAGGCCATGATCTCGGTGAGCTTGTCGGACATAAGGATCATCACGAAACACACGGGTGCCATGAAAACGAGCCCGGAAATTTGAGTGTATTTTGCGGGTTTCGCGGTACTGCTACCACCATGAGCGCGATTGACGACCTCCGACAGACCATCGCCCGCCTCCGCGGGCCGGGTGGCTGCCCCTGGGACCAGGAACAAAGTCATGCCACCTTGGTGCGCTGTCTGATCGACGAGGTCAGCGAGTTGATCGACACGATCGACCGGCTCGATTTCCCTCACATGCGCGAGGAGCTGGGTGACGTGCTCATCCAGGTGGTATTCCATGCGCAGCTGGCCGGGGAGGCGGGGCACTTCGACCTGGAGGACGTGGCCCGCGAGGTGAACGACAAGCTCATTCGCCGGCATCCCCACGTCTTCGGAGAGGGCAAACTCGACACCTCGGACGAGGTGATCACGCAATGGGAACAGATCAAAGCACGGGAAAAGAAGCATGCGCCGGCTCCGTCCGGCGTCTTCAAGCACCTGCCTCCGCGCCTGCCGGCCCTCATGTTTGCCGAGGACATCTGGAAGCAGATCGACAAGCGGGGCCTGCCGGCGGAGGGGGCGGTGGATGTAGCTCAAGTCAAGGCCCTCGGAGCCCAGCTCGACAGCGATGGGCTCGGGCGGATGCTCTTTGAACTGACGGCGGCGGCCCGGGCGAAGGGGCTCGACCCCGAGGGGGCGCTGCGGCTGCATGCGGTGAAGGTCATGCGGGCCGTCGAGGCGGAAGTGGCGTCTGCCGGGCCACGATGAAAAAGCCCGGCCGCCTCAATCCAACCCGAGGCGCGGACGCCGAGCCCTTGCCGCCGGCGGTGGTGTCGCGGTGGCTTCAACCCTTTCTTGATCACCTCGGCCAGGAGCGCCGCTGCTCGGTTTACACCGTCCGGAACTACCGGCAGGCTTTTGAGGATTTCCATCGGTGGTTGAGTGATGCCGGCCTGTGGTCGGATGGATTCGACCGGGTGGGGGCGCGCGAGATGAGGGACTTTGTGATCGAGGCCCAGCGGCGCTTTGGGCGGCGCACGTTGCATAACCATGTCTCGGGTCTGCGTGCGTTCTTCAAGTACTGGCACCGACAAGGCAGGGTGCCGGGCAATCCATTCACCGGCGTGCCCCTGCCCAAGCTGGAAAAACGCCTTCCGAAATTCCTCACCGAACAGCAGATCGTTTTGCTGCTGAAGGGACCACAGCGCCTTTTGGACAACGGGGCCATTGACGCCTTCACGGCCTGGCGCGACCGCCTCGCGATGGAACTGCTTTACGGGGGCGGGCTGCGCGTGAGCGAGCTGACGGGATTGAATTATGGGGCCATTGATTTAAGCACCGGGGTGGCACGGGTGCTGGGCAAGGGGCGCAAGGAACGGATGTGTCCCCTCGGCCGCATAGCCCTTGCCGTGCTGGTGAAGTGGCGGGCCGAGTTTGCCCGCGACACCTCGCCCGAGGCCCCCGTGCTGGTGACAGGCAAACACGAGCGCCTCCCGGTGAGGCAGGTGCAACTCCTGCTCAAGCGCCACCTGTCATTGGCCGGACTGCCGATGGACCTGACCCCACACAAGATCCGCCACAGCTACGCGACCCATCTGCTCAACGCCGGGGCGGATCTTCGCCTGGTCCAGGAGCTTCTCGGCCACGTCAGCCTCTCGACCACACAAGTCTACACCCACGTGAGTGTGGCCCGCCTCAAAGACATCCACAGCCGTGCGCACCCACGAGCGTGAAGGGAGATGATAAATCGGCCATCGACCAATCGTTTTTGGCAGAGTATGCCGGACACCACCATTCCAGAAAGGCACCCGTTGGTTATCCACTTGATTCTGATGAAGGGATTTACTACACAGCCGTCGCATAGCCGCCTGAAAGCGGTCTGAAGCGGCTGGGTTTCCGAGTGGAAATCGGGTCGGAGGACTCAGAAGGCATTCATGATTTTACGGGCTTACTAGGGAAGAGTGACTGGGTCAGACCGGATGCTGTCCCACAGGGAATGGGGCGAAGCCGGGGAGATGCGCCTGGTCGGGCTGGGCGCGCATGCGCCAGGGCTGCGGCACTGTCCCATAGAAGTGCAACAGCAGGGGCAGGTCGAAGCGGTCCCACACGACCCCGCGGACAAGAGTGAAGAGCTGGGTGAAGCTGTGTGTGCCACCCGCTCAGGAAGGCGTGGAAGCGCAGCAGCAGATACAGGAGCAAGGCGCTCCAAACCTGCCAGCGAACGGCGTTGGCGCTGTGGCCGAGGAAGTCGCAGAGTTGGAGGGTTTGTTTGATCTGCTTGAAGAAGACCTCAATCTGCCAGCGGCAGTGGTACAGGTCGGCGACCGTGGAGGCGGCCCAGGTGAAGTTGTTGGTCAAAAACTCCAGTTCGACATCCTTGCCGTCCAACTGGACCAGGGCGGTGACGCGGCGCAGGCGTCGCTTCACGACCCGCAGCCGTACGTTCTCCTTGGTCCGGGTGACCCAGAAGATGCCCCGCACGAGCAGGCCGAACAGATGCGTGAAGTCGAGGTAAGCCCGGTCGAAGAGCACGATCTCCCCGGCACGGATGCCGGCGCAGACCTCACGGGCCCGGGCGTTGTCGTGGTCGCCGGCCGTGTCCACGATGGCAAAACGGGGTAGCAGGCTCTGCAGGTCCAGCCGCAGGTGGCACTTGGCCGCGGCCTTGCGCCGGCGGTGTTTGGCCCAGTCCAGGCAGGAGGCGACGAGTTGGACGGTGGTCGAATCGACCACGTGGATTGTCCGGCGGAACCGACGGGCCAGCCGGTGCCGGCCCTTCCCGAAGGCCGGCTGGAGGCTTTGCAGATACGCCATGACCTTCCAGAACAGCTGCTCGGCCATGCCGGCTTCACGAACTTTGTTGGCATGGGAAAAACCATTCCGGCTGGGTGTCGTGGCACCCCGGAGGCGGGAGAGCCAGCCCCGGTGGTGCCCAGAGCGTCGCACACGTCGTTCAGGCCGATGGCGTGGGTCAATTGTGCATAAAGCATCGTGACCACATGACTCCAGGGGCTGAACGTGCGGGCCTGCTTGTCGATGCCGTGGTCCCTGGCAAGTTTTGCGACCAGATGGCCGGGGATGAGGTTGCAAAGCTGGGCCAGGATGCTGAGCTTACCCCTGGTTGGAGTTGCCCGACTAACGGTTGTTTTTTCATCACCCGGTCGTTAACGCGACCAATCAACCCCGGGCAACTCCAGCCGTCCTTTTTTCTTGTGAGCGAGCAACGGATCAGCCTCGAACTGGATCCCGGCTACCAGACCGCCCCGGCGGCGCTTCCCGATCTGCGGGACGAGATTGCCGCAGCTTGGGGACTGCCGCTTGGTCAGCGCGTGGAGATATGCTTCCGCGGTGGCGAACGCTCAGGAGTCACCGGCACCCTCGTTCTGCGCAGGGCGCCC
>JBGTGS010000175.1:0-9452 GCA_041746615.1 Opitutaceae bacterium
GCGGCGGCAGCCAGTCGGCGAGGTTGCGGTCAATGGCCGCGATGGCGGCCTTGGACCAGGTGCGCTTGCGCACGTCCATCAGCGCCGTGCCCGACGCGTCGCCGGGCTCCATGAAGTAATTACCCGTCAGGTGGAAATTGAGATAGTCGTGCGGCAACAACACGTGGCGCAGCCGCCGGTAGTTCGCGGGCTCATGGCGTTTCAACCAGAGGATCTTTGGCGCGGTGAACCCGGGCAGAAACGAAAGGCCGGCCTTGCGGATCACCGCCTTTTCTCCACCGAGTTTCTTCGTGAGCAGCGCGCATTCAGCGACGGTCGAGGTATCACACCAAAGCTTCGCCGGACGGATGACCGCGCCCTTTGCATCGAGGGGCACAAAGCCGTGCTGTTGTCCGGAGACGCCGATGCCGCGTACACGACGGCGGTCAATCTTGGCCGCGACTTCGCTGATGGTCTGGTCCATGGCTGCGGTCCATTCCTGCGGATGCTGTTCCATGTGGCCGACGGGCAGGCCGTCGATCAGCCGGTGCGGGGCGCGGGCCTCCGCGATGACCTTGCGGGTTTCGAGGTCGAGAACAACCGCCTTGACGCTCTGGGTACCGGAATCGATGCCGATGAATAATGACATAAGTGATTACTTGATCGCCGCACGATAGCCGGGACAGCGCAAGCCGGAGTTGTCAGCTGCAGTTCTGCAGGCGAGCACGAGTCATGCGCTCACGCATCCCACCCAAGTTCAGAAATTCCTGCTCGATGATGTTCTGCTTTCCGGAGCGGGCCGCCTAAGCAATCATTTTGCCTTTTCCTCCTCACGCACCAATCCCTTTGACCCTCCGGGAGACCTCAACTTAGGTGGCAACCCTTTATCCCTCCTTTCCTATTACCATGCCCGTGAAGCCCACCATCATCTACACCAAAACCGACGAGGCCCCCGCTCTCGCCACTTATTCGTTTCTGCCGATCATCCAGGCATTCACGAAGCACACGGGCATCGCCGTGGAAACGCGCGACATCTCCGTCGCCGGCCGCATCCTCGCCGTGTTTTCCGACCTGCTCCCGCCCGACCAGCGCGTGCCCGACGCCCTCGGCGAACTCGGCGCTCTCACGCTCAAGCCCGAGGCCAATATCATCAAGCTGCCCAACATTTCCGCCTCCGTCCCCCAGCTCAAGGAGGCGATCGCCGAACTTCAGGCCCACGGCTATGCCGTCCCCGATCTGCCCGACAACCCCCAGACCGACGCCGGGAAGGACATCAAGGCCCGCTACGCCAAAGTCATGGGCTCCGCCGTCAACCCCGTTCTTCGCGAGGGAAACTCCGACCGCCGCGCCCCCAAGGCAGTCAAGGACTACGCCCGCAAGCACCCCCACTCCATGGGCAAGTGGTCACCGACCTCCAAGACCACCGTCGCCACCATGGGCAAGGACGACTTCCGCTCCAACGAGAAGTCCGTCACCGTCCCCAACGCCTGCACCGTGCGCATTGAGTTCGTGCCCTCCCCTTCGTCAGGCTCAACGCAGGAACCTTCGGTGTTGCTCCCCAAGCTTGCGTTGAAGGCCGGTGAGATCCTCGACGCCACGCGCATGAGCAAGACCGCCCTCGTCGCCTTCTACGAGCAGCAGGTCGCCCGCGCCAAGGCCGAGGGCATTCTCTTCTCGCTCCACCTCAAGGCCACCATGATGAAGGTCTCCGACCCCATCCTCTTCGGCCACGCCGTTCGCGTCTTCTTCAGGGATCTCCTTGCCAAGCACGCCGACGTCTTCACGAAGCTCGGCATCAACCTGAACAACGGCTTCGGTGACCTGGTCGAGAAGATCCAGTCCCTCCCCGACGCCGACAAGGCCGCCATCGAGGCCGACATCCAGGCCGCCTACGCCGCCGGACCCGGCATCGCCATGGTCAACTCCGACAAGGGCATCACCAATCTACACGTGCCCAGCGATGTCATCGTTGACGCCTCCATGCCCGCGATGATCCGCATCGGTGGAAAAATGTTCGATGCCGAAGGCGCGGAACAGGACGCCCTCTGCGTCATTCCCGACAGCTGCTACGCGGCCGTCTACGACACCACGATCGAGTTCTGCAAAAAACACGGCGCCCTCGACCCGAAGACCATGGGCAGCGTTCCCAACGTCGGGCTCATGGCCCAGGCAGCCGAGGAATACGGCTCCCACAACAAGACCTTTCAGGCCCCCGCGAACGGCACCATCCGCATCGTCACCGTATCCTCCGACCCCTCCCAGACTTCTGGTCTCAGCCCTCAGGTTTTGATCGAGCACCCCGTGGAGACCGGGGACATCTGGCGCGCCTGCCAGACCAAGGATGCCCCCGTGCAGGACTGGGTGAAACTCGCCGTCAACCGCGCGCGCCTCAGCAACACCCCCCCGCCGTCTTCTGGCTGGACAAAACCCGGGCGCACGACGCCCAGATCATCGCCAAGGTTGAGGCCTGTCTCAAGGACCACGACACCACCGGTCTCGATCTTCGCATCCTGCCCCCCGCCGAGGCCTGCCAGTTCACTCTCGAACGCATGGTCCAGGGCCTCGACACCATCAGCGTCACCGGCAACGTCCTCCGCGACTACCTCACGGATCTTTTCCCGATTCTTGAAGTCGGCACCAGCGCGAAGATGCTGTCGATTGTTCCCCTGATGAACGGAGGCGGCCTTTTCGAAACCGGTGCCGGTGGCTCCGCCCCAAAGCACGTGCAACAATTCCAAGAGGTCAATTACCTCCGCTGGGACAGCCTCGGCGAGTTCTTCGCCCTCGCCGCCTCCCAGGAGCACCTCGCCATCACCCAAAAACACGCCAAGGCCAAAGTCCTTGCCGACACCCTCGACCAGGCCAACGGCACGTTCTTGGAGAACGACAAGTCCCCCGGCCGCAAACTCGGCACCCTCGACAACCGCGGCTCCCACTTCTACCTCGCCCTCTACTGGGCCCAGGCCCTGGCGCGCCAGACTCAGGACCCCGAGCTCCAGGCCATCTTCAATCCCATCGCCGAAAAGCTCACCGCCGCCGAGACGAAGATCGTCGCCGAATTGCTCGCCGTCCAAGGTAAGCCAGCCGACGTCGGTGGATATTATCAGCCGGATGACAAACTCGCGTCAGCAGCCCTGCGTCCCAGCGCCACTCTGAACCAAATCCTCGCAACCGTGTAATCCGTGGAGGTGGCGCGTCCGGCGGGATTCGAACCCACGACCGCCTGCTTAGAAGGCAGGTGCTCTATCCAGCTGAGCTACGGACGCATCTTGAGAGGTGATTGCAGCGATAATCAGAGGCCTCCGGACGCACAAGGGAAAAGCCGGCACGAACCCGCCCCCGGGGCGGTGTGACTTCATCCGATTCAATAGACGGCCCGGCCGCCGGTGAGGTCGAAGGTGAAACCGGTGGTGAAGCTGGTCGCCGGAGAAACAATGAAACAACCCATCGCCGCCACCTCAGCGAGCGAGCCGCAGCGCTTCATGGGTATCCGGTCGGTCATGTACTTGACCTGGGTCTCCGGCAAGGCCTCCACCATCGGGGTCCTGATCACGGCCGGCGCCAGGGCGTTGATGGTGATCCCGGTTTCGGCGTAGTCCTTGCCCTGCACCTTGGTCATGCCAATCACCGCGGCCTTGGAGGTCGAATAGGCCAGCATGCCGGCATTGCCGTCCTTCCCCGCGATCGATGCGATGTGCAAAATACGGCCATAGCCCCGTGCCAACATGTGGGGTAGCACCGCCTTCGAGGTGTAAAACGAACCCATCAGGTTGAGTTGCATGACCCGCTGAAAATCGGCGGCGCTCACCTCGTGCGACTTCAAATTGGTCTTACCGGTGATGCCCGCGCTGTTGACAAGAATGTCCACCCGGCCGTGCTGCGCCACGAGCGCGTCCACCGCTTCACGGACTGCTGTCTCGTCAGTCACATCGATGCAATGAAAGGACATCCGTCCGTTGAACTCCTTCTTCAGGGGTTCAGCGAGGGATTCGGCATAATCAAAAATGGCGACAAAGGCTCCATCCGCTTGCAGTTGCCGGGAGATGGCCAGCCCGATGCCTGATGCCCCGCCGGTCACAATGGCCACTTGGTCGGTGAAGGTCACTTGAGGTTGGGTTGGGGGTTGGCTGCGTTGAATGGACGGGTCCACGACAAATCGGGATTCAAGGTCACCCCGAATCCAGGGGCGTCACCCAAGGTGATATGACCGTCGACCGGAACCGGCTCGTTGGTGAAAAGGGGCTGGAACATGGGCACGATGCGGTCGGCCTGGGGGGCCATCATGAGGAATTCCGAGAACGGGGTCGCATCACTGGTCAGGCTGAAGTGGTAGCTGTAGGTGGAGGAACCATGCAGCACGCAGAGCCGAGACTTGGCCGAGGCCATGGCCTTGATTTTGAGCAATTCCGTGAGACCGCCGCACCAGTGGATGTCGGGCTGCACCATATCCACTCCCGTCGCCAGCAGGTTCTCGAACCCCCAGCGGGTGTATTCATGCTCTCCGGTCGAAATCATGATCGGGTGGCTGCGCTGACGGACCAGCTGGCCGTAACCGGCGTAGTCATCAGGCGGCAAACACTCCTCAACCCAATGGAAATTATACGGCCGCAGTGCCTCAATGAGCTGGAGGGTGTAGGCCGGGGTGAGTGCCATCCAGCAGTCAAAGGCCAGCATGAAGTCCGGACCGCAGGCCTCCCGCATCTGGGCGGCGAGCTCGATGTTCTTGCGCAATCCCACCGCCCCGTCGGCCGGTCCGTAGGGCAGCGGCATCTTACCGCCAATGAAACCCATGCCCTTGGCGAGGTCCGGTCGCGGACCCGTGGCATACATCGGCTGGCGCTCCCTGATTTTGCCGCCGATCATCGCCCAGACCGGTTCCTGACGCAATTTGCCCAGAAGATCCCATACCGCGCAGTCCACCGCCGAAATGGCGTTAATTGTCAGGCCCTTGCGTCCGTAGAAAAGCGAGGCGTGGTACATCTGATCGAACATCCGCTCCACATTGCAGGCAGGCTGGCCGACAATGAAGCGCCGGAAATGCCGCTCGATGAGGTAGGCTGCAGGCACCCCGCCGGTGGTCATGGCGAAACCCACCGTCCCGTCTTCCGCCTCGACCTCGACCAGCACGGTGCCGAGCACATCGATGCCAAAGGAGCGCCGGGTTTCCCGGTATTCCGGATACTTGCTCATCGGTGAGGCAATCACCGTGCTGGTAATCCAATGGCCTTCTGGCTTGGCGTGGTAATCGGCGCCCTGGTCGGCACCCGACTTCACCAGTGCCCGGACGTCCTTGATGATTTTCATGAAAATGCAGCAACCGGGCTGAAAATGGCGGGATGGACGGGACTCGAACCCGCGACCTTCTGCGTGACAGGCAGACGCTCTAACCAACTGAGCTACCACCCCGTGAAACGGGAAAGAGTGCGGAACGTAGAATCCGAAAAATCCAAGTCAAGCGTCGTTTTGAAATGCAACCGGCGGAAGCATAGTCAGGGCGCCCTACCCGCGCTGCATTCGGAGGCAACCGTCTGCCAGAGGCGGGTTTCCCCGGGCAACCCGTGGGAGTTCATGAGGACGGCGATTTCATCCTCCGCAGGTTCCACAATGAAGTGCAGCGGATCCCCCGGAAGTTGGGGACACACCCGACGAGCCAGCGCCCAACAGGCCCAGGCCCGCATCTGGCGTTGCTCACGCCGCGGCGCATTCATTCGGCCGGCATAGTGCTGAAAATGCACACGGGGGTTTCCGATAAAAACCCCGGCAGGCGTATTTGCCAGCATCCACGCCATGGCAGCATAGGGCAGCGGCCAGGAATGGACCACCGGCTCGTCCCCGCGCAGATCCGCCCCCAACGCGCGGTCCAGACAGAGTATCGCCCGCGCCGCGCGGCCCTGCAGCCACAGGTAATGCCCGTACTCCAGGGCTGTGGCATAAAAGGAAGGTCCGCGCGCGGTGCCATGGGCATGCAGAGCCCTCCAGTCCATCAGGGGACGTGGCCGGGGAAGATGCGGACAGGGCGACAACGACATCGCGCGAATGGCTGACGTGGAAACCACCCGGGGTCAATCGCGGGCAAAGACCCGCGGCGGTCAAAGAATGTCTTGGCGAAGGCTCCCGCATCGTCGAAAACGGCCGCGTGCCCGACCGACCCCAGCCAACCCGTACGTTCCAAATCCATGCCGTGCAGGGCTGGCGGCGGCTCGTCCTCTGGCCTCTCGGGCTTCTGGTCCGACTCTGGGGCATTTCCCTGCGCATCGATACCACCGCCTCATCCCGCCGGGCACTGGAGAAACATGACGAGCCCGTCGCCGCCGTAATGTGGCACAATCGTCTCTTCTTCTCTGCGGAATACTTCCGCCGATTTCGGCGCGGCAAACCCCTTTATGCCCTGGTAAGCGCGAGCGCGGATGGCGCCTGGCTGACCGCGTTCTTTTCCCTCGTGGGCATTCGCACCGTCCGGGGCTCCAGCAGCCAGGGTGGGCGGGAGGCCGCCCTCACCCTGATCGAACTGCTGCGCTCAGGCCAGGACGTCGGCATCACCCCGGATGGACCCCGCGGCCCCATGTACGACTTCAAGCCCGGCGGATTGATAGTCACCCGCCGCGCCCTCGCCCCCATGGTCCTGATGGGCTTCACCTTGGAATCAGCCTGGCGGTTGAACAGCTGGGACCGGTTTTACCTGCCCAAGCCCTTCTCCCGCGTAAAACTGCAGGCAGAGCTGGTGCCCGTGCAGGACCAAGCCCACCGCGATGAAGCCGTCCAGCGCCTGCAGGCGCGGATGCTGGCGCTGAATCCGGACCATCCCACTGACCGGCCTGTCGTGATCTGACGATTGCCAAGGGGCCTAACCCGGCAATCCAGTCAAGGCATGCGGTTAAACCGCTGATGGAGCCTAAAACGCGGGCGTGAGGACAATCTTGGTGCCTGCATCAATCACGTAATCACTCCCCGTGCTCCAGGACAGATCGTTGACCAGGAATTTGAATATAACCGGCCTCGATCCGGCCGGCAGCACGAGCGACCATTGGTCGTCGGATTCGCACTTCATGGCCAGGCCACGATCCCAACTCAGACCGGGGCCTTCACCACGGACAAAGAGAATGTTGCCGAAACCGATGTCGATGTGGGCCGTGATGGTGGTGGACACAAGGGAACCCTTGCCGGCAGCCGCCACCGGCTTGGCGGCGACATTCTTGCGAGAAACCGCGGCCTTCTTGACCGGCTTGGCTCCGACAGGCTTCGGGACGATGGACTTTTTCTGCGGGGCGGCAGGTTTGATGGATTTGGTGCTCTTCTTCATTATCTGGTTATGGTGATGGCTGCTGGAGGACAGTTACCGGAACGATGCCTTCTGTGCCAGTACACACTCAACAGCAAATGAGGGACCAACCCGATCCAAACTGGCGATTTTTCCTGTCCGTAACGGAGTCCTCCGACAACCCTTTCAATCGGATACAGATAACCACAATTACAACCGCAAGGATTCCCGGCAAAGCATGTGCGAAAAAGGGATGCTGATCAGCCCCCTTCGCCAAGGCTCCGGAGGGCATCCTTCGCACGGAGCCCACCTCGCCTTCGTGCACCCTCAGGATTGCGGGAGGATGGTGGAGCAGATCGGGATCAAACCGACGACCTCGTCATTGCGAACGACGCGCTCTATCAACTGAGCTACTGCCCCAAAATCAAGGAAACGTGGTTTTGGGGAAGCCCTCCGCACGAGTAAACATCAATTTTCCGGAGCCCACCTCCCTCTCGCACGCCTCAGAAGGGCATGCGGGATCGTCCCGGATCATCCCCGGCTTCACCGAGTATGCGGGCGAAGATCATCTTGCCACCGGCCGAAGGCAGAATGCTCGTGATCTCCGCCTGCACCCGGCCGCCGATGCGGTTCCGACCGTTGCTGACCACGACCATCGACCCATCCTCCATGAAGCCCACAGCCTGCCCGTCCTCCTTGCCAGGCTTGACCAGTTCAATTTCCAGGGTCTCCCCCAGCATGAGCTCGGGCCGCAGAGCCCGGGCCAGGGTGTTGAGATTCAACCACTGCACCCCGTGGAATTCCGCCATCTTCGCGAGATTGTAGTCGGTGGTGAGCAGCTTCGCCTTCATCGACTGCGCAACAAACACCAGCTTGGCGTCAAACATGGCCCGCTTGCTCACATCACTTTCATGGATCCGTACGTCCAGGTTCTTGATCTTGCGAAGCTCGGACAGCACCTCGAGACCGCGCCGGCCCCGCGCATGCTTGAGCGGGTCCGGGGAATCCGCCACCCGCTGCAGCTCGTCAAGTACGAAACGGGGAATGACCAGCGCGGCACCCAGAAAGCCTGTCTCGCAAATGCGCGCGATCCGACCGTCGATCAATGCACTGGTATCCACCACCACCAGGGGCACGTCGACATCGTGCGGGATGAAACGGACATAGGGAATGACCAGGTTGAATTCATCTTTTCCACGCAGCGCAATGACTGCGCACAGATAGGTGACGATGATGAAGAGCCCGAGACGAAAGAGATAAATGACCTGCGGATCGCCATCCTCAAACAGGGGCGAGGTGCTGATCAGGTAGGAAATCACCATCCCCACAGCCAGGCCGAAACTGATGGCCGAGAGCCCGCGCAGCGAAAACCCCTTCAGGAGTATGTCCACCAGGACCACCAGCACACCGATGAGCAGACCAATCACCGCCGCCCGCAGCCAGTACTCATCCCAGTCGGGAATAGTATAACATACCAGCCACCCCGCGGCACTGCAGAGGAGGACAAAGACCAGGCGAATGGGCAGCAGCGTTTTGTTCATGATAGCCGAAGTCCGCCCTGGACCGCGGTGCGATCGCACTCGCCGCCAATACGAGTTTTTGCCTTTTCACCCGACATGATGTCCATGTAGTGACGCTCACTCTACGACCAAGGCATGACAACCCAATACTGGCTGGTGAAATCCGAACCCGAGGCCTACGCATGGTCCGATCTCGTACGCGACCGCCGCACCGCATGGACCGGCGTCAGGAACTTTCAGGCGCGCAATCATCTCAAGGCCATGCGCCGCGGTGACAGGGTGTTGTTCTATGAAAGTGTAAGCACCAAGGCCGTGCTCGGCCTCGCCGAGGTCACCAAAATCGCCTTCCCCGACCCC
This sequence comes from Opitutaceae bacterium, assembly GCA_041746615.1. Classification (GTDB taxonomy): domain Bacteria; phylum Verrucomicrobiota; class Verrucomicrobiia; order Opitutales; family Opitutaceae; genus CAMAXB01. The sequence continues at coordinate 9,115 of JBGTGS010000175.1, forward strand.
ACCGCCAAGGAAGGCGACTGGGTTGCCGTGGAGCTCAAGGCCCGGGAAACTTTGGCTTCCCCGGTGACGCTCGGTACCATCAAGGGCGTACCTTCTCTCGCAGCCATCGCCCTTCTGCGGCAAAGCCGCCTGTCCGTGGTGCCTCTGACTGCCCGCGAATTCGCCGCCATCGTGAAACTCGGCTCCAGGAAAACCTGAGCCACCAGAACCCGACGGTACCACCGCGGGCTCGACATTCGGGTCCGCATTCCCTTTTGACGGTGGCGTGTTCGACACCCTTGTGATCCTCGCCCCGGGCCTGCTCGGGGGCTCCGTCGCCCGCGCCGCCCGCGATCGCG
>JBGTGS010000176.1:0-5337 GCA_041746615.1 Opitutaceae bacterium
CTCGACGAGGCCACCAGCGCCATCGATGCGCTCACCGAGGAGCGGTTGCAGCGCGCGCTGCGCACCCTGCTGGCCGGACGCACCAGCCTGGTGGTGGCGCACCGTCTCAGCACCATCCGTCACGCGGATCTGGTGCTGGTGATCGACCGCGGCCGCATCGTCGAGCGCGGGGTGCACGATGAACTTTTGTCATTGAACGGGCACTACGCGGGCCTCTGCCGGCGCTTCGCCCAGGGGGCCGGTCCGGCTTGAGACATTCTCCCGCCAGAGGGGCAAGCGCGAAATTCTCCTCTGAAAAACGTGATTTTACCTCTGAAAATCGTGTTGCTTTGCCTAACATCCCCTCTAAACCCAAGTTCTGTTATGGCAAAACGCAAACCCAACGCAGCATTCATGAAACCGGTTACGCCTGATGACGCCCTCGCGGCGGTTGTCGGAGCGAAGCCTCTTCCCCGCACGGAGCTCACCAAAAAGCTCTGGGAGTACATCAAGAAAAACGGTCTTCAGGACAAGAAGGTGAGGACCCAGATCAACGCAGACGACAAGCTGAAGGTCGTGTTCAACGGCAAGAAGTCCGTCAGCATGTTCGAGATGACCAAGCTGGTCTCCGGACACCTTAAGAAGTAATCGCGGGATTATAGACAGTTTATCTCAAGCCGCCGCGGTTGTCCCGCGGCGGCTTTTTTGCGTCTCAGGCGAACGCAGGACGTTGGCATATCACAATGGTAGGAGCGGCTTTACGCCGCGATTCGCCGCCTCATGGCGGCGCGTGACAAGGGTATGGGCACAAGTGGCAAGAGGACCGGAGATCGCGGCATGAAGCCGCTCCTACACACGCCGCGCGGCGGCGCTCACACCTCCAAGGCGGCTGTCAGGCGCTGGCAGGCGCCCTTGAGGATCTGCAGGCGGGCGTGACGTTTGTTGTTCGCGGGGATCAGGTGCCAGGGTGCGAAACGGTTGTCGGTCAGTGCGAGCATGTCACCAATCGCGACCTCGTAGGCGGACCACTTGCGCCGGTTACGCCAGTCCTCGGCGTTGATCTTGTGCTGCTTGTAAGGGGTCTTTTCGCGCGCCCGGAAACGACGAAGCTGTTCGTCGCGACTGATGTGCATCCAGAATTTTATCACGATGGTGCCGTGCTCGGTCAGCTGTTGCTCGAAGTCATTGATCTCCGTGAAGGCGCGGCGCCATTCGTTGGGCCGGGCAAACCCCTCGATGCGCTCCACCAGCACGCGGCCGTACCAGGAGCGGTCGTAGATGGTCACCAGACCGGCCCGGGGCACATGGCGCCAGAAACGCCAGAGATAGTGATGGGCCTTTTCCTCATCGGTCGGCTTGGACACCGGGATGACGCGGTAGTCGCGCGCATCGATCGCACTGGTGAGCCGGCGGATGGCGCCGCCCTTGCCGGCGGCGTCCCAACCTTCGAAGACAAAAACAATGGAACGCTTCTGGGTGGCCGCCAACCTTACGAGGCGGTTGAGACGTCCCAGCCATTTCCCGCGTTTTTCCTCGTAGTCCTTTTCGGACATCTTCTGGTCCAGCGGCAGGGCGAGCAGGCGTTGACGGCCGGAGGGGCGAAGCGGCTTGGGCGGGGATGATGGGCGGGCGGGCTTCGCCCGCAGGCGGGCCGTGCGGCGCTGGTGCTCACGGAAGCGCTGGGTCAGCAATCCGGCGATGGCGAGATTGCGGGCCCGTTCGTCTTCCGCATCGATGATGGTCCAGGGCGCCCCCGGGCGGTTGGTCGCCTTGAGGATGTGTCCGGCGGTGCGGGCGAGGCGGTCATGGATCCGATGGGCGCGCCAGTCCTCGGGAGACACCCGCCAGGCAGTGTCCTCGTCCGCCGCCAGTTCCCGCAGGCGGGCACGTTGGGCGTCCTTGGAAAGATGGAGCCAGACCTTGATGACCAGCGTGCCGTTGTCGGACAGCAGTTTTTCAAAATGGCGGATGCGTCGAAGTTCGTGGTCGAGCTGGGCCAGGGCCTTTTTGCTGCGGGCCTCTTCGCGGAGGGTTTCGGTGTACCAGGATCCCGTGAAGATGCCGATCCGGCCGGTGCTGGGAAGATTGCGCCAGTAGCGCCACATCAGCGGCCGCTCGCGCTCCTCATCCGTGGGCTCGTGAAAGGCAAAGGTCTCCACCCCGCGCGGATCCAGCCAGCCGCCGAGGGTATTGATGGTTTCACCGCGACCGGAACCCTCCACCCCGGCGAGAATGAGGACGATCTTGAAGCGGGCATCCTTGAGTTTGACCTGTAATTGCACGAGTCCCTCGCGCAGGAGAGGCACCCGGGCCTCGTAGGCCTTCTTGGAAAGAAACGTGCGCTTGCCGGACACCTTGGCCATGTGACCCACAGGCTGGGCGAGCCCTTCCGGGTGTGTCGAGCCGCCACTGCCTCCGGCTGCGCCTTTGTCGCAGGGCTCACGCGGATTGGGGGGGGCGAGGGGCGGGCGGGAAGTGAGTAGCGAGTAGCGGGTAGCGAAAAGAAGAAGATGCGGACTCTAGAGCCGTTCTCATAAAACTGTGGCCGGGGTCGCTGACCCCGGTTGGATGACATACCCAAGGCACCGGGGGCGTCGCCCCCGGCTACACGGCCACATCTTTATTTAAAGGGCTGTAGCCCCCTCCTAATCGTTCTCGTTCTCATAATCGTAATCGTTCTCCCCCAAATCTGCCCGTCTTACAGACATGGGTTTCAGTTCTCCCTCCTTCGGTCTCTGCTCCGGTTTCAATCAACGGAGTAAGAAATAGGGGAAGATTACGATTACGAGAACGAGAACGATTACGGCGCAAACCGTCCGGTTTTGAGGAAGGTCTTTACGTGGGTGATGACCGGCTTGCGGTATTGGATCCAGGTGTGGGAGTGGGGCAGCACGAGGTGGTCGGTCATGCCGTCGAGGCGGGTGCTGTCGACCGCGACCTTGCCGTCGCTCTCGTCTCCGGCCCACTTTGAGAGTCCCGGTAGAAGTTGGCGGTTGCCGGCGATGATGCCGAGCGGCGCATCGGCGGTCCAGGGTCCGAGGCTGCGGGGAAAGGAATCGGGGTCGGTGCCGAGGCGGCGTCCGTTGACGCCGGTGAACACACGAAAGGCCTTCCAGTCGCCGATGCGATCGACGAGGGCGCTGCCGTGGTTGGGCGGGGCAAGCATGACGACATGACCGAGATTGGCGGGGCGGTTATCCCGCAGCCAGGCGCGCAAAATAATGCCGCCCATCGAATGGGTGACGAAGTGCAACCTCGGCACCCCGGCGGCATCGTGTTTGCTCAGGAGCTTCGGCAGCCAGTCCGTGGCGAGCTGCTCAAGTGGAACCTTGCGGGAGGGATAGGAGGTGCTGATCACCCGGTAGCCGTCACGCTCGAGCGACCACTCCATGCGCTTCATCGCCCAGGATCCCAGTCCGAGGCCGTGCAACAGCACCACCGTCTCCCGGTCATCGGCATTCAGGGGATGGTAGGTCATGACGAAAAACAGGACCGGCAGGAGAAGGCGGCGGGGCAGCGTGATGGAGTAACAGTCCGACAGGTATGCAGATCGTTGCAATCTGGGACCGGTGCGGCGACGGGCATCAGATCAGGGCCTGGTACACAGAGGACACGGAGCTCTGACACGGAGAAAGCAGGAGGCCAAGCGGTATTCGAATCATCTGATGCGAACGTGGCGGGGTGAGGAGCTCAATCTCAGGATCGCGTCTCTGATCTCCGTGGACTTTGTGTCAGCGTTCCGTGTCCTCTGTGACCAAAGGATCGCAATCGACGGCTCAGTCGCCGATGGCGTTGAGGACGATGCCGGGGGTGAGCAGTTCGGGCAGGACCTTGATCGCGGTTTCGCCCGGCAGGTAGAGCAAGTTGAAGGGAACCGCGCTGCGGTTCCATTTGGCCAGTTCCTCGGTGATGCGTGAATCACGGTTGGTCCAGTCAGCCCGGAGGGTGGCGATATTCTTGTCGGCAAAAACCTTGAGGACCTCATCGGACGTGAAGACTGCGGCCTTGTTGGTCTGGCAGGTGAAGCACCAGCGGGCGGTGAAATCGACGTAGATCGGGCGACCCTCTTCCTGCAGCTGGGCAACGCGCTGGGGACTCCAGTCCTCCCAGACAATGTCGGAGGGGGCTGCGGGCCGTGGCCAGCCGATCCAGCCACCGACGAGGAGGAGGACCAGGCCGCCGGCGAGGCCGAAGCGCGCGCGGGAGGTGGTTGAGCCGGGAGCGTTGTAGCGGCCGTAGAGCCATGCGGCCATGGCGATCACCGTTAGGCCGATCAGGGCAAAGAGCAGGCCGTTATCGCTGATCTGGGCGGCCAGAACCCAGATGAGAAAGCCCACGGTGGCGTAGAGCGGGAAGGCCATGGCCTGCTTGAAGGTTTCCATCCACATGCCGGGGCGCGGGAGAACCTTGATCGCCTGCGGGAAGATCGAGAGCAGCAGGTAAGGTGCGCTCAGGCCGAGGGCGATGGCGGTAAAGACAAAGAAGGAGTCGAGGGCGGGCAGGGCGAGCGCCGCTCCAAGGGCGGGGGCGAGGAAGGGTGCGCTGCACGGCGTGGCCACCACGGTGGCGAGAATCCCGGTGAAGAAGGACCCGCTGTAGCCCTGCTTCATCTGCAGACTTGAGCCAACCCCGGTGGCGCGAAGACCGAACTCGAAGACGCCACTCAGGCTCAGGGCGAAAACCAGCATCACCACCGCGAGGATGAAGATGAAGACGGGAGACTGGAGCTGGAAGCCCCAGCCGAGTTGGTCGCCGCCGGCCCGGAGCACGGCGAGCGCGCCGGCCAGCACCCAGAACGAGGCGAGCACACCCAAGGTGAAGATGATGCCGTGCAAGGTCACCTTGCGGCGGTCACTGCCGGCTTGGTTCACGAAGCCGAGGATCTTGATGCCGAGGACGGGGAAGACGCAGGGCATGAGATTGAGGATGAGTCCGCCGATGAAGGCAAAGGCGAGCGTGCCGACGAGTCCGGTTGCACCGGTGGTGTCACCGGTGGTCGCGGCAGCGGCAGCGGCGAGGGTGATGGGCACGTCGATGGCGAGGCCGGGGAGTCCGTCTGTGCCGGCCCAGGTGCCGGCGGGATTGGCGAGCACCCCCACGAGACGCTCGGTGGCCTGATCTGCCGAGAGGGAGATCGGCAGGGCGATCTGGATCTCGTTGGCGCTGATGAGCACAGTTTGCGGCTGGTCGTATTGGATAAAAGCGTCGGAGGAGAAAAACCACGGGTTGGCAGGAAGGTCGGAGCCTTTGAGGTGGAGGGTGACGACACCATCGCTGCGGGTGGCGGAAGCCTCGAAGCCCGGTGCCGGCGCCGGCAAGGTGGCCACGGTCGCAGCGGCCTCGGCTCCGTGGCCCGTG
>JBGTGS010000177.1:0-20636 GCA_041746615.1 Opitutaceae bacterium
GGTGCGGAGAGTGCGCGCGAGCAGGCCTCCGCCCAGCATGAGCAGGCCGCCGCTTCACTGGGTCTTGCCCGCGCCGAGCTGGAACGGGCCCGCCGGCTGGCTGAACAGGGCATTATTTCCCAACGCGATCTTGATGTTGCCGTCACGCGCGAGCTCACCGCGGCCCAGGAGGAGCGGGCCGCCGGCTTCGGGTTGCGGGTTGCGGAGTACGAACTGGAGCAGGCCCGGGCCATGATCAGCCGGGCCCAGCCCGGGACGGATTCCGCCGCCACGCTGGAGATCACTTCGCCGGTCAGCGGTCGCGTCCTGCGGGTCATGCAGGAAAGCGCACGCACGGTGCCGGCCGGGCTAGCGCTGATGGAAATCGGTGACCCCGCGGATTTGGAAGTGCGCATCGAGGTGCTTTCGCGCGACGGCGTGGCAATTGAACCCGGCGCCCGCGTATTGCTGGAGCAATGGGGCGGCAACACGCCCCTGGAGGCGCGCGTGCGCCTGGTCGAGCCGGCCGCCTTCACCAAGATCTCCGCACTCGGGGTGGAGGAACAGCGGGTTTATGTCATCGCCGATTTTATTGACGCCCCCGGGGAGCGTCCGGCGCTGGGCGACGGTTTCCGCGTGGAGGCGCGCATTGTACGCTGGTCGGGCGACAACGTGCTGCGCGTGCCCGCCGGCGCGCTGTTTCAGCGCGACGGCCAGTGGCAGACCTTTGTGATCGACGGGGGGCGTGCCCGCCTGCGCAACGTGACCCCCGGGCGTACCAATGGAATTGATACAGAGATCGTTGACGGACTCGCCGAGGATGAACCGGTGATCGTGTATCCGGGCGACCGCGTGATCGACGGCTCCCGCGTGCGCGGCATCGTGGTCGCGGCGGCGAGGTAGCCGGGCGAAATCCCAAATCCCAATACCGCGTACGCGGGACAAATCCCAAATAAGAGACAGCGCTGCGCGAGAAGTTCGGCTGAAGGTTTATTTTGCGCTTTGTGATCCGGCCGCTTTGCGTGGCGGCATGGGATTTCCGTCCGATACCATCGCTGCTCCGGCCACGCCGGCCGGCACCTCCGCCATCGCGGTGGTGCGCGTCAGCGGGCCCGATTGTCAGACCCTGGCGGCGGCGCTGTTCGGTCGGACTCCCCCACCCCGCCAGGTAACGCATGCCGACTACCGGGACCATCAGGGACGTTTGGTTGACGATGTTTTGGTCACTTTCTTTCAAGGGCCTCAGTCTTACACCGGTGAGGATTCGCTGGAGATATCCTGCCACGGCAATCCATTTATTGCACAACTGATTGCAGAAGATTTATTTAATCGTGGATGCCGACCTGCGGAGGCGGGCGAATTCACCCGCCGGGCCTTCCTCAACGGTCGCATGGATCTGAGTCAGGCTGAAGCTGTGATGGACCTGATCCATGCCCGCAGCGAGCGGGCGCTGACGGCCGCCAACCAGCAACTTCGCGGCAGTCTGGGGCGGCATTTGGGGAGACTGACCGAAGGACTGCTCCTTGTGCTCGCCCGCATCGAGGCCTACATCGATTTTCCTGAGGAGGATCTTCCACTCGAGGATCGCACGGTGGCCGGCCGGGAACTCGACAACGTTCTATGTGGAACGGAGCAACTCCTCGCGACCAGTCATTATGGAGACTTGCTGCGGGATGGAATCAAGACGGTGATCATCGGTGAGCCCAACGCGGGCAAAAGCAGCCTGCTCAACCGATTGGTCGGCAAGGAGCGGGCTTTGGTGAGTGCACAACCCGGGACCACGAGGGATTATCTGGAGGAGCGTTTGATTTTAGGGCCGCACTGCCTGCGGTTGATTGATACCGCGGGTTTGAATCCCCAGCCGGAAGCCTTGGAAAAGTTGGGCATCGATAAGACCATCGAGCGTCTCACAGAGGCGGATCTCGTTCTGTGGGTGGTGGATGCGACCAAGGCCTCCCCTGCCCTCCCGGCCGATGTGGGTGATCGGCTGCGGCCCGAGACCACGCTGGTCGTGGTCAACAAGATTGATCTTTTTGCTGGTGGCTCCCCTCCGGTCGCGGGTCCGGCAGGTGCTTCCATTATAAAGGTTTCGGCTCTAACGGGATCGGGCTTGGATGAGCTGACGGGTCTGATTGTTAAAACGGCGGATGCCTTTCGCGGCGATCGAGGAGACGAGATCATCGCCATCAATGCCCGACACGCCGATGCCCTCGGGCGGGCCCGGGCTTGTCTGGAGGCCGCAAAAGCCAATCTCGACGCCGCCGGTCCGGTCGAACTGCTCGCCAGCGATCTGCGCTGTGCCTTGGATGCCTTTGGGGAAATCGGAGGCAAAATCGACAACGAGCGCATGCTCGACCACCTGTTCTCCACCTTCTGCATCGGCAAATGATGCCTGACGATAAACCTTTTGATGTGATTGTTTGTGGTGCCGGCCATGCCGGATGCGAGGCCGCGCTGGCTGCTTCGCGTATGGGTGCCTCTACCCTTCTGCTCACCGGGAATATCGACACAATAGCGCAGATGAGCTGCAACCCGGCTATCGGAGGCCAGGCCAAGGGCCAGATGGTGCGTGAGATCGATGCCTTGGGCGGGGAAATGGCGATCAACACCGATCTTACCGGCATCCAGTTTCGCCTGCTCAATGAATCAAAGGGCCCGGCTGTGCAATCACCTAGAGCCCAATGTGATAAGAAATCTTATCAGTTTCGTCTCAAGCATACTTTGGAGCTGCAACCCCACCTGCAGATTTTCCAAGCGACCGTTACCGGCTTGATTTTCGAGCAAGGCAAGGTCGTGGGTGTCCGTACGAACCTGGACATTGAGTTCAGGGCGGGTGCCGTCGTTGTCACCACCGGAACCTTCCTTCGTGGGCTGATGCATATTGGTGCAAACAAGAACGAAGGTGGTCGCTTGGGTGACTTCAGCGCCAAGACCCTTTCGGCCAGTTTCATGGAGGCGGGGATTGAACTGCAGCGGTTGAAGACCGGTACCCCACCCCGGCTCCTGGGTCGGAGCCTGGATTTTTCAAAGATGGAAGCCCAGCACGGGGATCCCTCCCCGACCCTCTTTGCTTTTCACGACACCCGGGATCCCGAGGATTTGTTCCACGTGGAACAGACGGGCGAGAAACGCCTCGGTTGGGCAGCGGGAAGTAATCAAGTAGCCTGCTGGATGACACACACCACAGCCCGCACCGCGGACTTGGTCCGGGCTAACTTGAGCCGGTCAGCCATGTATTCCGGAGAGATTGAAGGCGTAGGCCCGCGCTATTGCCCGAGCATCGAAGATAAATTTGTGCGGTTTGCGGACAAGCCGCGGCACCTGCTTTTTCTGGAGCCCGAGGGGCTCACGACCAACGAATACTACGTGAATGGGCTGTCCACATCGTTGCCGTTCGATGTTCAGCTTGATGTCGTTCACAGCATTCCAGGGCTTGAGCAGGCAGTGGTGCTTCGTCCGGCCTATGCAGTTGAGTATGATTTTGCACCCCCGACCCAGTTGTTTCCGTCGCTAGAGTCACGCAAGGTCGAGAATCTGTTCTTCGCTGGCCAGATCAATGGCACCTCCGGTTATGAGGAGGCTGCCGCCCAAGGGCTGGTTGCCGGGGTCAATGCTGTTCACAAGGTCCGTCAGGAGGCGCCCTTAATCATTGCCCGGCATGAAGGTTACACGGGGGTTCTGATCGACGACTTGGTCACCAAGGGCACCCGCGAACCGTATCGGATGTTTACCAGCCGGGCGGAGCACCGGCTGTTGTTTAACCATGGGAGTGCCGAACTGAGATTGCGCCATCATGCCCGGGACCATGGCCTGGTATCGGCCAGCCGGCTCAAGCGCATGGAGGAGAAGCAAGGAGCCATTGACCATTGGGTCGGATTCCTTGAGAAGAACCGGCCAACAGGAGGGCAGGGGACTTGGGGCGAAATCGTTCGCCGAGGTTTGAGCGCAGGAACGCTCAAACCAGATTTTCTACCCAATGCATTTCTGGATTCGTCACCTGCGGTGCGCGCCGAGGTTATGTTCCGAGTCAGCTACGCGGGGTACCTGTCGCGGGATGCCCGGCAGATTGAAAAGCTCAAGGCCGTCGAGGGGATCCGGATTCCGCCGGATTTAGACTACCTGAAGGTGAGGGGATTGCGCCGGGAAAGTGCACTTAAATTGACGGAACTCAGGCCCGCCAACCTCGGTCAGGCTAGTCGCATCAGTGGAGTTAACCCAGCTGATATCAGCATCTTAATGGTTGTAGTCGAGGCCGATAGGAGAGCGAATTTGGCGACCGGGCTCTAACTTGTTGAAGTTAGAGTAATATCATTTGCTGAGCACAGATGGTAGCCTGTCCCTAGCGATCATGGTGTCCACTCGGTGTCGTTGTAACATTTGTGAAACATGACGGAATTTCGCTGGGAGGAGCCCGGCTCTTGAGCTAGATTGCCCCCGCATGAGCGAGACCAAACCCAAAAAGATCCTCATCGTTGACGACGAGTCGGATGTAACTGATCTCGTTGCTTATCATCTGAAATCCAAGGGGTTCAACGTCGAGGCGGTCAATGACCCCAATCGTAGCATAGGCACGGCGCGTACCTTCATGCCCGATTTGGTTATCCTGGATGTGATGATGCCGGATCTGAATGGCATCCAAATCTGCCGGATGCTCCGAGCCGATCCCAAACTCAAGTCTGTCCCCGTGGTCTTTCTGACCGCCAAGGCCGAGGAGAACGATCGGATCCAAGGGCTCGAAACCGGAGCGGATGATTACATCTGTAAACCTTTTAGTGTAAAGGAATTGGTGCTTCGTATCCAATCCATCCTGCGCCGTTCATCGGACGGCTCACCTGAGAAGCCCAAGCGGCTTCAGGTTGGGGAAATCGTCATCGAGGTCGACCGGCACGAGGTTTTCATCCACGGCCGAAAAATTGAGCTAACGGCGACAGAATTCAAATTGCTGCAGCTGCTCATGGAGAGGCGGGGTAGGGTGCAGACGCGCGAGCATCTGCTCATCAATGTGTGGAATTACGAGACGGAGATCGAGACACGCACCGTCGATACCCATGTGCGGCGGTTGCGCGAGAAATTGGGCACGGAAGCTGATTGGATTGAAACCATTCGCGGGGTGGGGTACCGAATGGCCGAACGCAAGGCCCAGGAAGCATCCTCCTGATTCATCGCCGCCCGGGCGCGTGCTATCCGTAGAATGTCTATCTTTATTGCCTTCGTCCTGGCCATTGGGCTGACGGTTGCACTGTTCAAGCTTCGAAATCACCACCGGGTGGTTCGCGGCTTGCAGCAGGCGATTGTGGGCAAGCAGCCTTTTTTGCGCGAGGATGTGCCCGGTGCCTCGGGCCAGGCCTGGGATGGTCTTTGCGAAGCGGCCAACAAGCTGATCATCGAGCTGAATCAGCTCCAACAACTGCGCACCGATCAACTCGCCCAGCTTGAAGCCACGCTTGGATCCTTGCAGGAGGCGGTGTTGATCGTGGACAGCAATAATTATATCATGCTGGCCAATAAAGCTTTGCAGGATATATTTCCCCGAGCTGTCAACATTCTAAACCAGCGACTTGAACTGGTGCTGCAGAGTGTGGTTTTCCTGGGGTATGTGGATGCGGTGCGGAAAGGTGAGGCCCGACCACAGCAGGAGATCGAGTTTGTGGATGGCTCGCAGTCCACCTGGCTTGAGGTCACGGGTACGGCCATCCCTCCCTTGAATGGCCGGAAGGGGATATGGGTTCTCTTTGTCCTGCATGACATCACCAAGCAAAAGAAGCTGGAAGTCGTCCGCCGGGATTTCGTGGCCAATGTGTCCCACGAGCTGCGTACGCCTCTGAGCGTCATCAAGGGTTACATCGAAACCCTCGTTGATGGCCATCGGGACATGCCCATTGATGATCGCGATCGCTTCCTCCGGACCATTCAGCGACACACTGATCGCCTCAATTCGCTCTTGGAAGACCTCCTGACCCTGTCGCGCCTTGAATCGATCAATCCGGGTCTGCGCCGGGAACCGGTATCCATCGAAAAGCTCCTGGGTGGCGTGATGGAGGATTATCAGGCGCGTCCTGCCGCCGAAGGCCACGAATTGAGCCTGTCCGTCGATCCAGCCATCGGAACGCTGATGGTTGACCCCTTGAAGCTGGCGCAGGTCTTGGAGAACCTGATCGACAATGCCCTCAAATACACGCCGCGTGGATCGCGGATCGCGGTCTCCGCCACGATGCGTACCAGCGAGGTGGAGATTTGTGTTCACGATAGCGGCCCGGGGATACCCGAGGAGGATCTGCCTCATATCTTCGAGCGCTTTTACCGGGTGGAGAAGGGACGATCGCGGGAAAAGGGCGGAACAGGGCTCGGTCTGAGCATTGTGAAGCACATGGTCCAGCTGCATGGCGGGCGCGTTTGGGTCGAAAGCTCACTGGGGGAGGGGAGTCGTTTCTACTTCAGTCTGCCAGGTTTTCGCTCCGCGAAAACCTGAGCGCAAGCGGCTGGAGGACGCATATTAAGAGTTGAGAGGGAGGCCTCGCCCGCGCATATCCGCGCATGCCCATTGAGCAGGCCCAGGCCATCCACCAGTCGCGACTTGATGGGTTGCGCCCGGAACTCGCTGCCGGGTTGCAGGGGCGCAATCAGTTGACCTTGGAGATTGGGTGCGGTCACGGGCATTTTCTCACGGCCTATGCGCAGGCTCATCCGGACGAGCTCTGTCTCGGCATCGATGTCCTGGCTGAGCGCCTGGAGAGGGCAGGGCGGAAGAGCCGGCGACTCGGCCTGAACAACCTGTTTTGGGCCCACGCCGAGGCGGATCTGTTGTTGGAGGCGCTGCCATCGGAAGTGCGGTTTACCCGCAACCTGTTTGTTCTATTCCCGGATCCCTGGCCCAAGCGGCGCCATTGGAAAAACCGGCTCATCCAGCCCGGCTTTCTGAGCCGACTGGCGGCGAGGACGGAACCCGGCACACGTCTCTGCTTCCGAACCGATTACGCCCCTTATTTTTCGCAGGCCGTCGATCTCCTCGGGAGCCATCTGGCCTGGCGGATTGTCCCCCGTGATCCCTGGCCATTTGAAGAACCCACCGTCTTTCAATCCCGAGCCACCGTCTATCAATCCCTCATCGCGCACCGCCGATAAGCGTATTCATGGGGACACTCGGTGGAGCTAATGATGTGCGGCCTTGTTAACCACAACCATTTCAGGGGTTGACGGAGTTTCCAGCGTTTGCCTACGTCAAACCTTTCAAAACCTCCCACGATCCACTTTGCGTTCATGACACGGGTATCCAAGTTCACTTTGATTCCAATCCTGCTTTCGGCAGCAATGCCGGCCATGGCGGCTGAGGGCGGAGGAGTTTCGCCGTCGGCCACCAAGCTCGTGGATTTCGGCGGTGGCTGGGCTATCACTAATAGTATGGTTACGGGCTGGATCATCTCGGCGCTGATCATCATCCTTATTCTCGGTGTGGTTGGCCGTCCCCGCCTGCGGCCGACTAAAAGACAGGCCGTATTCGAGTCCTTGCTTGAGGCGCTTCGTAACATCTTTGAACCGATTGTGGGCAGGAAGGCCTTCCCGGCGGCATTCCCTCTGCTGATCACTTTGTTTGTCTTCATTCTCGTGCACAACTGGATGGGCCTGTTACCAGGAGTTGGTACTGTTGGATGGGGATATACCGATGCTGAGGGCAGCTTTCATCTGACAGCCCCTTGGATCCGGCCCCACAATACCGACTTTAATGGCACGATTGCGCTGGCGCTCATATCGTTCGGGGCGTGGATCATCATTGTTCTGAAGTACGCGGGCCCGAGGCTTATTCTTTTCGATCTTTTCGGAAACAAGGCTGAGAAAAAGGACACTCCGGCTTGGCTCTACCCGGTCCTGACTATTGTCTTTCTTGTTGTCGGGTTCATTGAGGTTCTTTCCATTCTAATTCGACCGGTCACGCTCTCCGTCCGTCTATTCGGCAATGTTTATGGTGGTGAGAACCTGCTCCATGGCACCTCGTTCATTCCTGTGTTTTACTTCATGGAGTTGCTCGTGGGTCTCATCCAAGCGCTCGTCTTCACGCTCCTCACGTCGGTTTATATCGGCCTCCTTTGCAACCATGGTGACGACCATGATCACGCATCTGAAGGCGGCCACGCCGCGCACCCGCCCGCTTCCCATTGAACCTTTCCCGTCGGGAGCGTGCCAACGCGTGCGCACGGCGGAAACCACAACCACAAGATACAACCATCATGATTCCCATCATCCTCGCTGAGATTACGGGCAACATTGCCAGTGCATTCGGTCTGCTCGGTGCCGCCATTGGCGTCGGCCTGATTGGTACCAAGGCCGCAGAAGCTGTCGGTCGCAATCCCGGAGCCTCCGGCAAGATCCTCGTCCAGGCCATCATCGGCATGGCCCTCGCCGAGGGCCTTGGCATTTTGGCTCTGCTGTTCGCCAAATAAGAAGCTTCCCTGCCCAACCGGCGGCGGGGGGTTGGACTCCCCGCTGCCACCACCCTTTTCACCCACATGCTTCCTCTCCTAATCGCAGCCGAAACCGGCATGGCCCAACAGTTCGGTATTGAGCCCAAGTATGTCGTGATGCAGGTGATCAGTTTTCTGATCCTCTTTGGCGTGCTTTATAAATTCGGCATCAAGCCGACCATCGCAACGATGGAGGAACGCACCCGGAAGATTGATGACGGCCTGAAATACGCTGAGGAGACCAAGGCCAAACTCGCCTCCGCCCAGGAACAGAGCGCCGCAATCCTCCGACAGGCTCAGGTCGACGCCACCAAGTTCATCGAGGAGGCCCGCAAGACGGCCAAGGAGTTCTCCGAGCGCGAGACTGCCGCCGCCACCGAGCGCGCCAACGCCCTCATTGCCAAGGCCCAGCAGGCCATCGAGCTCGAGCACAAGAAGATGCTCGACCAGGCCCGCAGCGAAATCGCCCGTCTCGTGGTCACCACCACCGAACGCGTCCTCGCCAAGGAACTTTCCGACACCGAACGCAGCCGCTACAACGAGGCCGCCGCCCGCGAGCTCACCGTCGTCTGATCATGTCATCCATGCGCGGTTCCAAGCAGATCCAGCAGTTCGCCCGGCAGCTCTTCAAGCTCAGCCTGGTTGACGGACGTCTGACCGCCGATCAGGTCGCGGGCGTGCTCCAGTATTTGGAGAAACACCCGCCCGCCCGGCCACTCCCTGTTCTTCGCGCCTACCGTCGCCTTATCGCCGCCGAGTTCGCCCGTGGCCGCGCCCTTGTCGACCACGCCGGCCCCGTTGCTGACGGCATCCTCCAGTCCATTGAGGGTGCCATGTCCCAGCGCTATCACCGGCCGATCACCGTCGTGGCCCGCCCCGACGCCTCGCTCCTCGCCGGTCTTCGCATCCGCGTCGGCGACGATGTCTACGAGTCCTCCGCCGCCGGCCAGCTGGCCACTCTTTCCATCTGATTTCCGCCCGTTTTTCCAACCGCAAAACCCTTCCGCCGCATGAGCACGGTTCTCGAACAAATCGAACAGCAGATCGCCAAGCTTTCCAACAAAGCGGTCCGCAAAAACACCGGTGTGATCCGCACCGTCGCCGACGGCGTCGCCAAGATCGACGGCCTCTCCGACGTGATGTATAACGAGATGGTCTCGTTCCCCGGTGGTGCCATCGGCATCGCCCTCAACCTGGAGGAGGACGAGGTCGGCTGCGTCGTCCTCGGTGACGTTTCCCAGCTCAAGGAGGGCGACGAGGTCGCCACCACCGGCAAGCTCCTCTCCGTTCCCGTTGGCAAGGCCCTCCTCGGCCGCGTGGTTGATGCCCTCGGCAGCCCCGTTGATGGCAAGGGTCCGATCGCCTCCAAGGAAACCTACCCGGTTGAGAAGATCGCCCCCGGCATCATGGTCCGCAAATCGGTCAGCCAGCCGCTCTTCACGGGCATCATGGCCATCGACTCGATGATCCCGATCGGCCGCGGCCAGCGCGAGCTCATCATCGGCGATCGCGGCACCGGCAAGACCACCATCACGGTCGACACCATCATCAACCAGGCGAAGATCAACAAGGTCGGTCTCGCCAGCGGCGACCCTAAGTTCCGCCCGGTCTACTCGATCTACGTCGCGGTTGGTCAGAAGAATTCCAACATTGTCCGCACCATCGGCGAGCTTGAGGCCGCCGGTGCCTTGGAGTTCACCGTGATCGTCGCAGCCCCGGCCGCCGACAATCCCGCCAACCAGTACCTCGCCCCCTTCTCCGGTGCCGCCATCGGCGAGTGGTTCATGGAAAACGGCATGGATGCGTTGATCGTCTATGACGATCTCTCCAAGCACGCCGTCGCCTACCGCCAGATCTCGCTCATCCTCAAGCGCCCCTCCGGCCGCGAGGCGTACCCGGGTGATGTGTTCTACCTTCACAGCCGTCTCCTCGAACGTGCCGCCCGCCTCGACGGCAAGGGTTCGCTCACCGCCCTCCCGATCATCGAGACCCAGGCCGGCGACGTCTCGGCCTACATCCCGACCAACGTCATCTCGATCACCGACGGCCAGATCTTCCTCGAGACTGATCTCTTCAACCAGGGCATCCGCCCCGCCGTCTCGGTCGGTCTCTCCGTCTCCCGCGTCGGTTCCGCCGCCCAGATCAAGGCCACCAAGCAGGTCGGCGGCAAACTCAAGGGTGAGCTCGCCCAGTTCCGCGAACTCGCCGCCTTCGCCCAGTTCGGCTCCGACCTCGATGCCAAGACCAAGGGTCAGCTCGACCGCGGCGCCCGCATCGTCGAGCTCTTCAAGCAACCCGCCTTTAATCCCATTCCCATCGAACAGCAGGTCGTGACCCTCTGGGCCATCCAGAAGGGTTATTACGACGGCCTCGAGATCAAGAAGGTCAACGCCGCCGCCGTCTCCCTCCGCGAGTTCTTCGCCACCCGCAAGGATGCCCTCCTCACCGAAATCCGCACCACGGCCGCCCTCGACAAGGACCTCGAGGCCAAGATCGAGACCGCCATGCAGGAGTGGAAGGCCAGCTTCGCTGGCCAAGGCTGAAGGACTGAAGGCTGAAAGGCTGAATGTTTCATTCTGATGGAGACCTCCGCAAACGCACCTTTGACTATGGACGACGCGTCGTCCGCCTGTTCGCCGCGCTCCCGCGCGGCAAGGTTGCTCAGGTTTTCGGCGATCAGCTCCTGCGCTCGGGCACTTCCGTCGGTGCAAATTATCGCGAAGCCCAGCGAGGACGTTCGCCCGCCGAGTTCAAGGCAAAGATCGGCGACTGTCTTCGTGAGGCAGACGAGACTTTGTATTGGATCGAGCAAATCGAAGCGGAAGCCCTCGTTCCCACTCGCCGCCTCGCGGACATCAAAGACGAAACCAATCAGCTCATCGCCATCTTCGTCACGCTTCTCAAACGCTGACCGCCACCGCCGTTTCAGCCTTCAGCCTTCAGCCTTCAGCCTTTCCTGATCATGGCCTCCACCCGAGACATCCGCCGGCGCATCAAGTCGGTCAAGAACACCCGCCAGATCACCAAGGCGATGGAGTTGGTGGCGGCTTCGAAGATGAAGAAGGCGCAGCAGTCCGCCCTCGCCGGGCGACCCTATGCCCAGCTCATGGCCGACATGCTCGCCGCCCTCGCCACCCGCGTGGATGAGGCCCAGCACCCGTTCCTCATCCAGCGCGAGGTGAAGACCCGTGGCATCCTCCTCGTCGCGACCGACAAGGGCCTCTGCGGACCCCTCAACGCCAACCTCTTCAAGCTGGTCACCGAGATCAAGACTCCCGCCAAGTACTTCGCCATCGGCCGCAAGGGCGCGCAGTTCATCTCCCGCACCCACCGCGACCTCGTTGCCGACTTCCAGGTGCAGGACCGCGCCCCCTTCGCCGAGGTCAAGGTCGCCGTCGAGTTCATGGTGAAGCAGTACCTCGAGGGGGTGATCGACACCATCGAGGTCATCTACCCGCGCTTCCGCAACACCCTGGTGCAGGATGCCCGCATCCGTCCGGTGCTTCCGCTCACCAATCTCAAGGGATTCATCTCCAGCCTTCAGGCCGACACCGGCACGGAGCGGGATGCCCGTCACGACGACCGCCAGATGCTCTTCGAGCCGGCCGCCGCCCAGGTGCTCTCCGCCCTCATCCCCTTTTACGTCAACCGCTACGTGTACCAGCTGGTGCTCTCCGCCCGCGCCTCCGAGCACAGCGCCCGCATGGTGGCCATGAAGACCGCCAAGGACAACGCCACCAAGCTCCTCGGCGAGCTCACCCTCGAATACAACAAGGCCCGCCAGGCCGCCATCACCCAGGAGATCCTCGAGATCGCCGCCGCCCAGTTCTCTGGAGCGTAATATTCCAACGGATACTTTCATCAAAACCGCCTCCCTCCGCTCATGAGCAACACCGGCAAAATCGTCCAAGTCATCGGCCCCGTCGTTGACGTCCAGTTCGCGGATAACGCGATCCCGCCCATCTACCAGGCGCTGACCGTCGCCTTCACCGTCTCCGGCAAGGAGGAGCTCCTCACGCTCGAGATCCAGCAGCACCTCGGCGGCGGGGTCGCCCGCACCATCGCCATGTCCTCTTCCGAGGGCCTCAAGCGCGGCATGGAAGTCGTCGACACCGGCGCACCCATCTCCGTGCCCGTGGGCAACGGCGTGCTCGGCCGCATCTTCGACGTCACCGGCAATCCCGTGGATGGCAAGGGGCCGGTCGCCTTCGAGAAACGCTACCCGATCCACCGTCCGGCCCCGGCCCTGGTTGATCAGGACACCAAGGCCCAGATTCTCGAGACCGGTATCAAGGTCATCGATCTTATCTGCCCGTTCATCAAGGGCGGCAAGGCCGGCGCCTTCGGCGGCGCCGGGGTCGGCAAGACCGTCGTCATTCTCGAGCTCATCAACAATATCGCCAAGGCGCACGGCGGCTTCTCCGTCTTCGCCGGGGTCGGCGAGCGCTCCCGCGAGGGCAACGACCTTTACCACGAAATGTCCGAGGCCGGCGTCATTGACCAGAAGGACCTCAGCAAGTCCAAGGTGGCCCTCGTGTATGGCCAGATGAACGAGCCCCCCGGTGCCCGCATGCGCGTCGCCCTCTCGGCCCTCGCCATGACCGAGTACTTCCGCGACGAGAAGAACCAGGACGTGCTGCTCTTCATCGACAACATCTTCCGCTTCTCCCAGGCCGGCTCCGAGGTGTCCGCCCTCCTTGGCCGCTCGCCCTCCGCCGTCGGTTACCAGCCGACCCTCGCCAACGAGATGGGCCTCCTCCAGGAGCGCATCACTTCCACCAAGAAGGGTTCCATCACGTCGGTGCAGGCCGTGTATGTCCCGGCGGACGATCTCACCGACCCGGCACCTGCCAACACCTTCGCCCACCTCGATTCCACCATCGTGCTCGAGCGCTCCATCGCCGAGCTCGGCATTTACCCGGCCGTCGATCCGCTCGCTTCCGTCTCCAAGGCCCTTGAGCCCTCGGTTGTCGGCGAGGAGCACTACAAGGTTGCCCGTGAACTCCAGCGTGTGCTCCAGCGTTACAAGGATCTTCAGGATATCATCGCCATCCTCGGTCTCGACGAGCTCTCCCCCGAGGACAAGCTCGCTGTCTACCGTGCCCGCAAGATCCAGCGCTTCCTGTCCCAGCCGTTTGCCGTGGCCGAGGTCTTCACCGGCAGCCCCGGCAAATATGTATCCGTCAAGGACACCGTCCGTGGATTCAAGATGATCCTCGATGGCGAACTCGATCACATCGCCGAGGGCGACTTCTACATGAAGGGCGGCATCGACGAGGTCATCGCCGCCGCCGAAAAGAAAGGCTGAAAAACTGAAAGGCTGAAGGGCTGAAAGCCCGGAAGCCTTTCCTTCCGCTACCTGCTGTTTTCCTCCCATGGCTCTGACCCTCGAAATCGTCACTCCTGAAGCCCGCGTCTATTCGGACACGGTGGACACCGTAGTCATTCCGACTCTTGACGGTGAGATCGGTGTGCTGCCCGGACACATCCCGTTGCTGACCCAGGTTCAGGACGGGGAGCTCCGCGTGACCAAGGGCAACCTGGTCGAATGGCTGGCCGTCGGCGGGGGCTTTGCCCAGATCGAGGGGGACAAGATTTCCATCCTCGCCGAGCGCGCCATCACCGAGGAGAAGATTGACGAAGCCGCTGTCGAGGCAGCCCTCAAGCGGGCCGAGGCCGACATGAAGGAAAGTGCCCACCTCGACCCCAACGAGCAGGAACACCTTCAGACCATCATTCGCTTCGCCAGCACCCAGCTGGCGCTCAAGCGTCGCCGGCGGTAGGTCTTGATAAAGTCGTGGGCGAGGGTGCCCGGTGAAGCATCTGCCCGGGCGGGCGGTGTGCGGTCTCAGGGAGTTCGGGCTTGAGGCACTGAGCGGCGGGCTTCATCTTGGCGGCGTCCTCTGGTCGCCCAAGCTCTCCCCTATCCCCTTTGGCCGATGAAATGGTTTCCTCGTCAGGTCCGTGTGCTCGCCCTCGTTGTCGCCGCCGGCTCCTCCGCTGTTTTTGCCGCCGACGCTCCTGAAAACACGTGGAGGCAGCTCCACTCGACTGATTTTTCCCGCTTCGCGGCAAATCTTCGCACGGCGGGATTCCCGGAGGAAACCATCGGCCTCCTGATATCCCAGGATGTCACCCGGCGGTTCGAGGAACGCGAGCGGGCGCTCCAGCCATCCGTCCACTCGGCGGAGGAACTGCGCAGCTTCTGGACTCCCGAGCGACGGGAGGCCTGGCTTCAGTTGCGGAAGGAAAAGAACGAGCTTCTGCGGTCCGTCCTTGGTATCGCACCGGATGTTGTCGCGGCCACGGATTGGGTTGCCGCGAATTACCCCCGGCTCAGCCGCAGCGACTGTGACACCATTCGGATGATCACCGAGGATTATGATCAACTCCTGCAGCGGGTGCTGACCCAGTCGCGAGGCCATCTCACGGACTTCGATCGCGAGACCATTGGTTTTCTGGAGGCTGAGCGGGTCCAGGACCTCGGTCGCCTCCTGAGCGCCGCGGAAGTCATCGATTATCAAATCAAGCGCTCCCGCTTCGGCACTTTTGTGCGGCACCAGCTTCAGTGCTTCGATCCGTCGCCGGCGGAATTGCAGACCTACTACCAGCTTGGGGTGAAGCATGGCCTCCACCTGCTCGCGTTTGGCCATCGCATGGGTCAGAACCCTGAGATTCAGCAAGCCGTGGACGCCGAATTGGCTGCGCTCTGGTCCGCCGAAAGGGTGGCCACGTTGAAGCGTGCCCGCCATCCGCATTACCAGACCACCTTTAAGCTGGTTGATCACCTGGCTTTACCGGTCGCAGTTGCGGATCAGATCTTCGACTCGCACCGGCAGCTTGATGAGGATCTGCGTTCGATGTCCTCGAGGCGGCCGGCCCCGGTGCGGATAGCCGTGGCCCCGGGCGAAAGACCGGACATAACGGCAATACAGGCTCAGCGCTCTGCGGAAAGGAAGGAAGCGCTGACCGGATTCCTTGATCGCCATCTTGCCGTGGTGTTGTCCCTCCTCGGTGAAACCGGCCTGGCCGAATATCGTGAAGTGAACCGAAATTGGATCGAGCGGATTGCCGCCGGGACCGTGGTGGTGTTCTCATTCAATTGAGCGGCTCAACCGCTGGCGGGGGCAGCCAAAACCATGGTGCCACCGCTTTGCCAGCATCCAGCTTGCGCTCAGTTGTTGTGGGCGCTAGTTTCCGGCTTCCTGATGGCTTGCGGCTTATGGGTAAGGTTTGCCCGATTGTCCGTCCGCCTTTTCTTCCATGCCCGACCACGAAAGCCCTGCACGCGCAGCACCGACACCCCAGCAACCTACCGACGGGATCGATAATCTCGGTGATCGGGCCAAGCTTTTCGATCTGTCGCTGGATCTACTCTGCATCGCCGGCATCGAGGATGGTTACTTCAAGCAGGTGAATCCATCGGTCACCCGTGTGCTGGGCTGGTCCCGCGAGGAGCTGCTATCCCGGCCCATCCATGAGTTCATGCACCCCGATGACCGCGAGCGCACCCTTCAGGGACGCGCCCGCCTTGCCGAGGGCATCCCGGTCCGGAACTTCGAGAACCGCTATCTGTGCAAGGATGGATCCTACCGCTGGCTATCGTGGCAGTCGACCATCGAGCCAGGAGGCAAAACGGTCTTTGCGATCGCTCGTGACATCACCGAGCGTCGCCAGACGGACCAGATCCGGTTGATGATCGAGAAGCTGGAGTCCAACCGCATCCTCGCCGGCGGGCTCGCCCACGATTTCAATAACCTCCTCACCAGCCTGCTGTTGAATCTCGAAATGATCGGGCTGAGTGGCCCCTGCACCGATCACCAAAAACAGCACCTGCAACAGGCGGGGGAGGCCGCCCAGGCCGCCCGCCTCCTGATCCGGCAACTGCTGGATCTTTCCCATGAAAGCATGGATTGGATCAAGGCCACAAATCTCACCGGGTTGCTGGAGCAGATTCTGGAGCAGTCCGTCGCCGGCTCGCCCGTGAAGGTTCGATTCTCCGTGGATCCCAAGCTGTGGCCGGCCCAAATCGAATCCGAACGGATCGGCCAGGTGATCCACCGCCTCGCGCTCAATGCACGCGAGGCGATGCCCGCTGGTGGGACCTTGCACCTGGACGCGTTGAACATGGAACTGGAATCCGGCCAGCTGCCTCCGTTGCCCGCCGGCCCTTATGTCTGTCTCAGGTTGAGGGACGAGGGGCCGGGCATTCCTGCGGAGGTGCTTCCCAAGGTCTTCGATCCCTATTTCTCCACCAAACCTCGCGGAGTACAGAAGGGCATGGGCCTGGGCCTGACCTTCTGCCATGTAATCGTGCAAAAGCACCAAGGATTGCTCACACTCGATTCCTCCGCCGGCAAGGGGACCACCGTGAGTTGCTACCTGCCCGCCACACCCCCCTGGCAGAATGATATGACGGATGCCGCCGGCATCTGATTAGGACGGTGGTCCGCGTATATTCGGGGGCCTCTCCCGGCATGGGGCGTTGACCTGCCCCCATCCCGTTTGGATAGTGAACACCCACCTGGCGTGTTCACCGCAGAGCCGGGTTGCTGGGCGCCGCCCCTTTTTGCATGAAGTCCCACAACCTGACCCGAAACATTCTCATCGGTATGGCGTCAGGCGCCGCGGTGGGCACCCTCTTCAACCTCATCGGGCCGGATAATCCCGGCGTTGCGTTTTTTGTGGAGGATCTCTTTCCGCTGATCGGAAGCATCTTCGTACGCTCGTTGCAGTTGCTGGTGGTCCCGCTGGTGTTGTTCTCACTCATCTGCGGCACAGCGGCGATGGACGACATCCGCCGGCTCGGTCGCATCGGTGCCAAGACCGTGGCATTTTATCTGGGGACCACCGCGATGGCCATCACGATAGCGATTACCTTGGCCGTGATGTTTCGTCCCGGTGATGGATTCGACCTGACATATGAATCCGATTTTACCATCTCGGAGCGGCCATCGCTGGCCCGGGTGATCCTGGACATCTTTCCCAGCAATCCCTTTCAGGCCATGGCCGAGGGCAACATGCTGCAGGTGATTGTTTTTGCCATCCTCTTCGGCATTGCCACCTGTCTGGCCGGCGCGGCGGGCAAACGTGTGCTGGCCGGTGCTGCTGACCTCAATGAGGTCATCATGAAGCTGGTGTCGATTTTGTTGTTGGCTGCACCGTTTGGCGTATTCGCTCTGGTCGGGCGGACCTTTGCCCAGGAAGGATTTGGTGCCATCATGGCCCTCGGCCGCTACTTCTTTTTGGTGATCGCTGCCTTGCTGGTGCACCTCTTCCTGACCTACGGGTTGTTGCTGAAGGGCTTCACCGGACTGAGCCCGTTCCGTTTCTTCCGGAAGATGCGCAAGGTCCAGATCTTTGCCTTCTCCACGGCGAGCAGCAACGCCACCTTACCGCTCAACCTTAAAAACGTCGAGCAAAGCATCGGGGTTAAACCAGCCGTGGCCTCGTTTACGATCCCTCTCGGAGCCACCATCAACATGGATGGTACGGCCATCATGCAGGGAGTTGCGACGGTGTTTATCGCTCAAGCCCTGGCCATCGATATTGGCATTCAAGGCTATCTCATGGTTGTTGTGACCGCGACGCTGGCTTCGATCGGCACGGCCGGAGTTCCAGGCGTCGGCCTGATCATGTTGGCCATGGTCTTCCAACAGGTGGGCCTTCCGGTCGCGGCCATCGGGGTGATTTACGGGGTCGACCGGCTCCTCGATATGCTCCGGACTGCGGTCAATATTACCGGAGATGCCATCGTTTCCACCATCGTGGCCAAGTCGGAAGACGAGTTCGACCAGAAGATATTTGATGGTGAGGATACCCTGTAAACAGGATTATATACAGACGTTTATAATCACCTATTCTATTGATGATCGAGTGCTTGTGGACATTGGAACCTTGTTTTTAGGGGTAATAGTTTGATTTTAGCAAAGGCCTGACCCTAGGATGATTGCTGTTATTGATGAGTGGCCTTTCCACTGAGTTGATCATTATCCTGCTGTTGCTGTTGGGCAACGGGGTGTTTGTCATGGCCGAGATGGCAATCGTCTCCGCCCGGAAAGCGCGGTTGAAGGAGCAGGCAGATGAGGGTGATCCTTTGGCAGCCCAAGCCCTCAAGGTGGCCGAAGAACCGGGACGCTTTCTCTCCACAGCTCAACTGGGCATCACTTTTCTAGCCACCTTGGTGGGCGTCTATGGGGGGGCCACCGTTGCAGAGAGGCTTGAATCCTTTTTACTGACTCTTCCGGTTTTCGAGCCTTATGCCCGTGCCTTGGGCCTCATTGCGGTGGTGGCGGGAATCACCCTGCTCTCCGTGGTGATTGCCGAACTCGTCCCCAAGCGCCTGGCCCAGGCCTTTCCCGAGGGTGTGGCCCGTCACCTGGCCGGTCCCATCACCCGCATATCCCGGATTGCTCATCCGATTGTCCACCTGCTCACTGCGATCACCGAGTTTATTCTCAAGCTCGTGGGCATCAAGCGGGCCAAGCAGACCCCCATCACCGAGGAGGAGGTCAACTTGCTCCTCGAGCAGGGCCTGCAGGCCGGCACTTTCAACAAGGTTGAAAAGGAAATGGTCGAGGGTGTGCTCGAGCTCGATCAGCTGCTCGTCACCGCGCTCATGACCCCGCGGCCAAAGATGATCTTCCTCAATCTCGATGACCCCGAGGAGAGCAACTGGCGGAAAATCGTGGCCAGCGGCCATTCCCACTTTCCCGTTTATCAGGGCAATCGCGACCAGATCCTCGGCATGGTCTCGGTCAAATCGATCTGGGCCAACACCGCCTTCGGCCTCAGCACCAGTCTGCGAAACCTCCTGACACCGCCGGTGGTGGTGCCCGAGACCATGCTGGCCATCGCCGTCCTCGAGCAGTTCAAGCGGAGCGGGAAGCACATCGCCCTCGTCGCCGACGAGTTCGGCGCGATTCAGGGCCTCGTAACCATTAACGACGTCTTCGAAGCCATCGTCGGTGACCTGCCCGAGCCCGGCCAACGGCATGCCCCCGCTGCCAAGCAGCGTGAGGACGGCTCCTGGCTCATCGACGCCACGCTCACCACCGACGAGCTCAAGACTCTTCTCAATCTCGATGAGCTTCCCCATGAGGAGGAGACGGATTTCCAGACCCTTGGCGGATTTGTCATGACCCAATTCGGTCGCATTCCCCAGTCGTCCGATTATTTCGATCACGAAGGCTGGCGCTTCGAGGTCGTGGATATGGACCGTCACCGCGTCGACAAAGTGCTGGTCGGCCGCACGCCGCCCCCCGCCGCTGTCCAAAAAACCGCGGTTTAGGTTCCGGTGCAGCCGTAACCTTCTGTTAGCAACCTGTCGGCAAGTCCGGGACAATTTCCGGCAACTTCCGTTTGCCATCAGCCAGCCTCCCCGTGACCTTTCGCGGGCACCGATGACCGACGACGCATGCAAACCGACCCCTTCACCGGCCGACCGACCTGCATCCAGGGCAGCCGGCTCCCGACCGTCGAAGAGTGCCGCATCCTTCAACACGATCACAGGCGAAGACTGGAAGCGCTCGCTCGTCTCAGCACGGCGGCGGCGGGCGTCGGCATCGGAACGGATCCGGACGATGACATCGTCCTCTGGGAATCCGACGAAATAGCCCTGCTTGCGGGCGCGGATCCGCTCTGGCACGAGCTGGACGCCGCCGCGCAGGCGTTTCGCCACCTCCTGCCCATCATCTCGCTGGAGGATTTCGGGTTTCCTGCAGGAGTGGAAGACCTGCTGGCCGACTGCGGTCCGGGCCTTCGCCCGATCAGCAGCGGAGTCGAAGCCACCGCCTTTGAGTCGGCGGACCAATCCATCTACAAGTTCTTCATGCCACGACCCGATGGACGGATCGGTGGTTCCTTTGCCTTTCGCCATGGCGATGAGATTGCCTTACAGGCAGACGCCTCCGACGGGAGCTACCAGGCCATGCTCGAAAAGTTCGAACTCATCCTGCGACTCGACGGCATGCCGACGGAAGTGATCGGTGTGACCAAGCAGGAAGGGGTGCTCGTCACCAAGCAGACATTGGGTGATCGGCTGCCGGAAGGGGCCGATACCTCGCGGGTGCAGCCTGCTCCACTCATACCGATACCATCACGCTTCCTGCGCGCGCATCGCGATCACCCCCGGCTGTATTTTGTCGATGGCCGGCCCTGGTTGGTGGCCGATCTGCATGCCCGAAATCTGGTGCGCGCGGC
>JBGTGS010000178.1:0-1826 GCA_041746615.1 Opitutaceae bacterium
GCCGGTGTCGCGGAGAACTTCAGCACGACCGCGCCGGTCTCGCTCTACGGCGCCACCAAGCTCGCGTCGGAGGCCCTCGCCCTGGAGTACGGCGAGACCTTCAACCTGCCCGTGTTCATCAACCGCTGCGGTGTGCTCGCCGGCGCCGGCCAGTTCGGCCGTCCCGACCAGGGCATCTTCGCGTATTGGTTGAACAGCTACCTGCGGAAGCGCACGCTCAAGTACATCGGTTTCGACGGCCAGGGCCACCAGGTGCGCGACTGCCTCCACCCGCGCGACCTGCTGCCCCTGCTCGATCAGCAGATGCAGGCCGGCCCCCAACCCACAACCTCCCGGGTCATTAACTGCTCCGGCGGCGCCGTCTCGGCCCGCTCACTCCGTCAGTTGAGCGTCTGGTGTGCGAACCGCTTCGGCCCCCATGGCGTGGATCACGATCCGCAACCCCGTCCCTTCGACATTCCCTGGATGGTATTGGACTCCGCCGCGGCCGGCCGCCTCTGGAACTGGCAGGCCTCCACCCCGACCGATGACATCCTCGAGGAAATCGCCCGCCACGCCGAAGCCCACCCCCGCTGGCTCGATCTTTCCTCGCCGCTTTGAGAATTGCAGCTGGCATGCCCGGCTGCCGCCGTTTTTCGTAAGGGTCCTTCAACGCTCCATGCCCGACTCCACGCCGCCGTACCTCGGCCCTTTAACCCTCTACTCCGTCATCATCCCGGCGCGTGACGAAGAGGAATCGCTGCCCGAAACCGTCCGCGGCATCCACGCCGTCTTCACCCGCGAGGGCGTTCCTCATGAGATCGTGGTGGTGGACGACGGCAGCCGCGACCGCACCTGGGAAGTCCTGCAGGAACTCCAGCGGGAAATCCCCACCCTCGCGCCGGTCCGAAATCCCGGCCCCCACGGCTTCGGCCGGGCCATCACCTACGGGCTCAAGCACAGCCGCGGCGACGGCGTGGTCATCATGATGGCCGACGCCTCCGATTCGCCCGAAGACGCGGTGAAGTACTGGCGCCTCCTCAGCGAAAAGGGCTTCGAATGTGTGTTCGGCAGCCGCTTCATCAAGGGCGGCACCGTCGTGGACTACCCGCGCATCAAACTCTTCGTAAACCGGCTCGCAAATCTCTTCATCAAGGTGATGTTCGCCATCCCGCTCAACGACACCACCAACGCCTTCAAGGCCTATCGCCGCAACGTGATCGATGGTTGCAAACCCTATCTCGCCCCCCACTTCAACCTCACCGTCGAGATCCCGCTCAAGGCCATTGTCCGCGGCTATTCCTGGACCGTGATGCCCATCAGCTGGCACAACCGCAAATACGGGACCGCCAAACTCAAGATCAAGGAAATGGGCAGCCGATACTTCTTCATCTGCATGTACGTGTGGCTGGAAAAATACTTCAGCCGCGGCGACTACCGCCGGCGCTGAGGACATCCCCGGGCGGTGTCCAACAAAACCCTTGTTCAGTCCGGGTCAGACACCCTAGGTTCACCCATTCCCATGATCTATCTTCTCGGAGGTTCCGGTTTCGTCGGTCAGGCCTACCAGGCCCTGCTCACCCGCAAGGGCATCCCGTTCAAAAATCTGCGACGGGCCGAGCTCGACTACACCGATCCGGCCATCCTCACCACCGCCCTCCGTGCGGACCGGCCCGAATTCGTGATCAACGCCGCCGGCTACACCGGCAAGCCCAATGTGGACGCCTGCGAACTCCACAAGACCGAGTGCCTCTTCGGCAACGCCGTGCTCCCCGGCCGCATCGCCGAGGCGTGCGCCGCCGCCGGCGTGCCCTGGGGCCACGTCTCCTCCGGCTGCATCTACACCG
>JBGTGS010000179.1:0-8315 GCA_041746615.1 Opitutaceae bacterium
TGTCTGGCTGATTCCGTGGGCCATCCAATCGACAAACCCCGGGCCGATTTTCCTGAGTGTAAGTGCCTTCGTGTATTTCCGGGTCTGGCAAACGCACGACCTGACCGGCGTGTGGGAGATCTCCACCTGGGAGCGCTTCGCTGTGTGGCTGCCGTTTGCGGGCGCGACCCTGTGGTGGCTTTGGAGGCGCGGCAACCGTTCGCCGGCCGTTTGAATGGAAGCGAAACGAACGCTTGTCCTCCGTAGCCCGCTGCCGGTTCTCTTGGACCGCGTGACCGAGACTGCGATACCTGTTCCCGGCAATCCCCGTCCCTTCGTGACGGTGATCGTGCCCACGTGGAATGAAGCCGGGATGCTGCCCGCGTGCGTGAAGTCGATCGGCGGAGAGGTCGATTCCGTGGAGATCGTGGTGGTCGATGCCGGCAGTGACGATGGGACGCCGGAGATCGCCTCCGCCTTGGGGTTGGCGGTGCTATATTCGCCGCGTCGCCAGCGGGCCGCCCAGTTGAACCTTGGCGCGCAGCACGCGCGTGGCGAGGTGTTGTTATTTCTGCACGCCGACACGCTCCTCCCTTGCGGCTGGCGACAGGCGCTGGAGGCGGGGTTGCGAAGCGATCCCAGGATCGTCGGCGGCGCGTTCAGCCGGCGCTTCGACGGGTCGTCGGCCTGGCTTGCCGCCACCTGTTGGCTGGCGGACTGGCGAGGGCGCTGGTTCGGACAATTCTTTGGCGACCAGGCGATGTTCGTCCGCGCCGACAAGTTTCGTGCGCTTGGCGGCTTCCGGGCGCTCGACCGGTGCGAGGATTTCGATTTCTCCCTTCGCCTGAGACGGGTAGGTCGTACGTGTCTGCTGAAACCGCCCGTCGTGTCGTCGGCCCGTCGCTTCGACTCCCGCGGTCCGGTGCGGCAAACCTTCGCCGATCTGGTGACCGTGGTGAAGTTCCTGGCCCGATGGAGGGCGGACAAATCTTAAGATTCGGCGGGATTCGTGGGAAGAAAAGCCCGCGAATCGATACTTAAGGGGATGCAAGACGCGCCTGCCCGCACCCCGTCACGGCCAAAATCGGCAAGCCGTCTGGGGCACCTCACGCTTTTGACGTTTCTCGTGCTGTTCAGTGTCACCATGGTTATCGCGCTTTGGGGAAGAAGCTATGCGCTGGATCGGATCGAACGGGCCTATATCGACATTCACGGCAAGGCGGCGTCTGATCAGGCGTATCGCATTGCCCGCCTGCTCGAGCAGGAACTGGAGGCGGGTGTTCCGGCCGAGACCGTTCGGCGGCATTTGCAGGAGAGCCTGAGCAGGAACCCCTACGACGAAGCCGGCTTCCTTTGCCTGCTCGACGACGCGGCAACCGTGCTTTGCCATCCGGACTTGGCTGCCGTGGGCATGCAGGTGCCATTCACGGGCGAGTTCACGGGTTCATTGGAACTGCTCAAGGGACAGGCCTACGCCGGAGACACTCATCTGGTCAGCCGACATCCGGTCGAAGGCATGCCGTGGCAGGTCTCGATTCATTCCAATTATGGCGTGATCAAACAGCGCCTGGAAGCGCTGCGGGATCAAATTTCGCTCGCGGCGCTCCCGGTCCTTGGCGGCATCGTGATTTTCGGGACCTTGGCGGTGCGCTCCGTGGGGCGGCGCTATGAACGCCGCATAGAGGATGCCAATCGCGACCTTGAGGCAAAGGTTGCGAGCCGGACCGCGGAGCTGCTGGCGGCTTCCCGGTATCACCAGGAGATCATCGAAGCGGCGCCGAGCGCAATCTTCCTCTGCGACCGTGAGCGCCGGATTGTCGAGGCCAACGGCCAGGCGGCGGCCCTGACCGGGGTCCCGGTGGAGTCGCTGTCGGGCAGGGGGCTCGACGAATTTGTCGCGTTCGATCCTGCCGTCGGAACGCCGCCGGGTTCTCCGCAGGAAGGCACGGTCGCCCGCGAAGCGAAACTGAAGGGGGTCGAAGGCACGGAGCGCTTTCTCCATGTTTTCGGCAATGAGATACGGAATCGGAGCGGGAGCGAACTCATGTTCGTCATTCAGGATGTCAGCAATCTGAAGACACTGGAGCGGGAATTTCTCCAGGCGCAGAAGATGGAGGCGGTCGGACGTCTCGCGGGTGGTGTGGCGCATGACTTCAACAACCAGCTTGCTGTCGTCATGGGCTTTGTCGATCTGGCCCGGCTCGACAACCCCGGCGCGGCGGTCAGGTCGCGCCTCGACCAGGCGATTGCGGCGTGCAGGCGCGCCGCCCGGGTCTGCCAGCAGCTGCTCACCTTCAGCCGCAAGCAGGCGTTTCAACCGGAGGTCTGCACGCTGCCCGGACTGTTGGATGAAAGCAGGAAGATGCTCGATCTGCTGGTCGGGGCGGAAATCGAGGTCCGGGTTTCGCACGAAGGCGGACCGTGGGAAGCGCGTCTTGACGCGAGCCAATTTGAGCAGGCCTTGCTCAACCTCGCGATCAATGCCCGCGACGCGATGGCCGGCAGGGGGCGGATCACCCTTCGTAGCCGCAACCTGCCCGCCGGCAGACCGGTGGGCGCGGCGGGGAACGGTCTCGACGCCGATCACGTCTGCCTGGAGGTGGAGGATGCCGGCCCGGGAATTCCGGCCGGGTTGCAACAGCGCATCTTCGAGCCCTTCTTCACCACAAAGCCGGTCGGGAAGGGCACCGGCCTGGGGCTGGCCTCCGTCATGGGCATCGTGCAGCAGCACGGGGGGCGAATTGAACTTCACAGCGAAGTGGGCAAGGGATCCTGTTTCTCGCTGCTGTTTCCGCGCCACAGGGGCCCGGCGGCGACCGTCGCTACCGGAACGGAACGCGGCATGCCCGCTTCGGGTCGGGGTGCCCGTCTGCTCCTCGTCGAAGACGAGCCACACTTGAACGAATCCTTGTGCGAGCTCCTTTCTGCGGTGGGGTTTGATGTGCGAGGGGCGCTTTCCCGGAACGAGGCCCTGGAGATGCTCGGTCGAAACGAGGCGTTTGAATTCATTCTTTGCGACGTGGTGATGGCCGGTGCCTCCTTGGGCCATTTCCTGGCGGAGGTCGGCAAATCCTCTCAGGCTCCGCGTGTCGTCCTGATGAGTGGATTCGCCGACGAGGAGATACTGGCGGAGGCGCGGCAGCACGGGATTCCCGTTCTGGGGAAACCGTTCACCCTGAACCAGCTCACCGCCGTGCTGACGACAGCCGGCTCCCAACAAAAACAGCCATGACAAACATTCCATCCCTTCGACGAACGTGCGCTCTTGTCGCCACCCTGGCAGTCGCCTGCCTGTTCGGTGCCACGTTGCGCGCGGCGGACTTCCTGGGTTTCGACGTCAGCAATGCGACGATCCCGACCAACGAGATCCTCCGTGGCGGTCCGCCCCGCGACGGCATTCCCTCGATCGATCGTCCGGACTTCATCAGCCCTGCCCAGGCACGCTTCATGCGCAACAACGACCTCGTGTTGAGCCTGACGATAGGGGGCGAAACCCGGGCCTACCCGGTGCGGATCCTTGTGTGGCACGAGATCGTAAACGACACGATCAGCGGCCGGCCGGTGGCGGTGACGTATTGCCCCTTGTGCGGCACGGCCATGGTTTTTGATCGCCGGTACGGCGGGCGCACCCTCACCTTCGGCGTTTCCGGACTGCTCTATCATAGTGACGTACTGATGTATGACCGGCAGACCGAGAGCCTGTGGTCACAGCTGGGCCTGAAGGCGGTGGCGGGGAAAATGGTGGGGCACGAATTGGAATGGATGCCCGTCGAGCACCTGACGTGGAAGGCATGGCGGGAGAAATATCCGCAAGGCCGGGTCCTCTCCACGAACACGGGGCATCGCCGAGATTACACCGATCATCCATACGGCAGCTACGAGACATCGCCCCGCACCATGTTTCCCGTGCCACAAACCCGGAGTGATCTTCCCACGAAGGAATGGATCGCCGGCCTCATCGTCGGCGGGCAGGCCAAGGCGTATCCCCTGGCCCGATTACCAAGGAATGCCGACTTCGAGGATACAGTCGGCGGTGTGGTTCTCCGCCTTCGCTATGACGCGTCCATCCGCAGCCTCAACGCACTGCGCGCCGACAACGGGGAGCCGATTCCCTATACCTATGCGTACTGGTTTGCGTGGCAGGCGTTCTATCCGACCACCGACCTCTGGCGAAAATGATCGATCCCCGCCCGCGGCCGCCAACCGGTTTCGAATCTCCCATGGACAAACCCCGAATCCTCATCCTTTGCACCGGCAACTCGTGTCGCAGCCAGATGGCCGAGGCGGTGCTTCAATCCCGGCTCGGTGACCGCGCCGCTGTTGCCAGTGCCGGGTCAAAACCCTCGGGCTGCATTCACCCGTTCGCCATCCGGGTCATGCGCGAGATCGGGTTCGATCTTTCTTCGCACAGCTCCAAAGGCCTCGATGGATTCATGGATGGTCGTATCACCACGACAATTACGGTCTGCGACCACGCGCGCGAGGCGTGTCCGGTGCTGCCTGGCGTCCGCTATCGGTACCATTGGGCTTTTGAGGACCCTGCCCACGCCGGCGGCACCGAGGAGGAGCAGCTTGCCGTGTTTCGCCGCGTGCGCGACCAAATCGTGTTCGTTTTTGACGCTTACGCCCAGGGCCTTTTGGAAGGCTCCACGGAGAGCTGAGAAACCATCCCACGGCCCAGACGACAAGTGCGGCTGTTCCCCATTACCGATGTGAATGCAACGTTCGTTCTTTGGACTTCGCGGTGGGACCATAGCGGTGGCGGCGTGACCGGGTTCTGCGATCCGGTTTATCGTGCGTTGCTGGCGGACTTGAAGAAGACCTTCACCTGACCGACAGGCTGCTGGTGCTCGATGGCCCATAGGGCCGGGCAGGAATCCGTCGGGGCTCGGTTCCTGCAAGCGGTCACCAAGCGTGACAAATCCCGGCGCAGCCTCCGCATTTCCTTCAGGCGTCGATCAACGTATTCAATCTGGGCCGTGAGTACGAACTGGCCATGTACAGGGACGTCGCCGAGGTGCCCGGCGGGATATTCGACCGGCGGAACGGTATCGCCGTCACGCCGGATGGCGACAACGGCAAACGGGAGATCTATCGTGCCAGCCGGCTGATGTTGGCTGCCGGTCGCACGCCAAACTCCGACGGACTCGGACTCCGGCATATTTCATCAAAATGCGGGCTTGGCACGTAGGTGCGGCTTTACGCCGGGATGGTTGGCGGACGGTGTTCATCGCGGCGTAAAGCCGCTCCGATCAAAAGACCTCCATGACATGGCGTTGTGATTTGTGAAATGTTCGGGCAACAGCCGGCCCAACCGGCGGCCTTGCCGGATGAGCCCTTCCTCCGCGTTCACTCAAGGCGTATTTCAATGAAATCCAGCCAGGCCAGCGCACGGCTCTGGCTGTCGTCGGCATCGCTCATCACGGCGAGGCGAAAATATGCAGGCGGATCCTTGCCGAAGGCACGGCGGTAGTCAGCCACCGGCGTCACCAATATCTCCCGCCACTCACCGGACGCGTCCATTTCTACGGGAAATACGGCCACGCGGTCCGTGTAGGGATTTGGATAAAAGTCGGGCAGCCCGGCGATGCTGGTCCAGGCGTAGGCCAGACTGCGCTCGGGCAGAATACCCTCGTTGCGAAAGGGGGATTTGCGCAGGACCCAGCGCTCCAGCCAGCCGGCGTCTGCAGCGTCCTGCTCGAAGATGACGTAAACTCGCACCGCGTAGTCGTCTCCCTGGCGTCGCAAAGGATCGGTTGCGGCCGGATGCAGGTCTGCCTTCCAGCGCCAGCGCAGTTGGACGCCTTCCTGCACCGGATAGTTTCTCGTCAGGATCAGCCCCGAGGCGGAGCGGTCGGCCTCCATGCGCAAGAGAAAGTTTCCATCAACTTGACGGATGTCGTAACGCGTCGCCCGGTCGACTTTGTCAAACTCCCACGCCCGCCAATGCGCCAAATCGGAAAAGTCCTCGCGGAAAACCGCACGCGACCCTTCCCGGGAGCCCTCGATGTCGGGCGACCCGATCAGGCCCATGGTCACCACCGCTAGCGATAACAGCCAGACACTCTGCTTGGCGAAGCCGGCTCGGGCCGGCCGCGTCACTCTCGACCGGGCCAAACCGCGACAGGTTTGAATTCGCTGTGGCACGACCTTATGATGCACCGAGCTGAGGGTTATTCCATCCTGGCAGCCCATCAGACTTGGGACTTTCGGGCTGTGAGTGGAACCCCCCTGCACATTCATGCCGTTTCGGCCGGAGAATTCATGGGGAACCGCCGTCTTTTTGGGATTATTTTGGAATAAGCGTCGAAGCTGGGCGTCAGACCCAACATGAAGAGATTTATTCTATCAGCGACCTTCAGCGGTGCGGCTCTGCTGGCCGGCTGTGGAGATTCCGAGGTATCGGAGTCGGCTTCGGCGGGAGACATCCCAGCTGTCGGAGCCACCTGGCTTACGGATTTTGGCCAGGCCAAGGCCCTTGCGGCCGAGAGCAACCGGCTCATTTTGGTCAACTTCACGGGCTCGGACTGGTGTGCGCCCTGCATGCAGTTGAAAAAGGACGTTTTCACAACCGTTGAGTTCGGCACATACGCCGGGGAAAATCTGGTCCTTCTGGAGGTGGATTTTCCGAGGCAGACTCCCCAGCCTGAGGACTTGCAACGTCACAACCAGCAATTGGCCGGCGCGTTTGATCCCCCCGGCTTTCCCACGTTGGTGCTATTGAATTCCCAAGGGGAGGAGATTGCGCGATCCGTTGGCTACATGCCGGGTGGACCGGCGCATTTCACGAGATGGGTGGAAGAAGCCCGGGGTGGGTAAAAGCGTTCCCTCGCTCACGTGCCCAACGAACACCTACGCTCCGCCGGACTTGACGTGCTCGCACAGGGTCTCGACTTGCTGAAAACCCTCACGCCTGCCGCCTACACGCAGACCCTGCCCCAGGCCTTCAACGCTTCCATTGGAGACCATTACCGTCATTGCCTGGATCACTTCGAGTGTCTGCTGGCTGCGCCCGGAGGGACCATCGATTACGATGCCCGCCGCCGCGACGGGCGCGTCGAGCGCAATCCCGCCTTCGCCGCGGAGCGCACCCATGTTCTTATCGAAAGTTTGCGCACCCTGCCGGCCGACCACCTCGCCGCTGCCGTGAAGGTGCGGTGCAAGGTCGCCTATGGGGACACGGAATCGCCCCTCGTGCCTTCCACCATGACCCGCGAGATCATGTACGTCATCGTGCATGCCGTGCACCACTACGCCCTCATCAGCGTGATGTGTCGCCTGCTGGAGGTTCCTCTTGCCACGGGCTTCGGCATCGCCCCCTCCACCGTGCATTACCAATCGACCGGGGCCGCCCGTTGAACGATGTGCACCGTCACTTGGACTGACACCGGGGACGACGGCTACCAACTTGTCTTCAGCCGCGACGAGCAGCGTTCGCGGCCACAGGCACACCCTCCCCGGGTCGTCCGGCATGGCGATATATCCGTACTCGCACCGAACGATCCCCATGGCGGAGGCACCTGGATCTTCGCCAATGAATGCGGCTTGACCGCCTGCCTGCTCAACGTTTACGACGCGCCGCCGCCGCCACCCCCCCT
Organism: Opitutaceae bacterium; assembly: GCA_041746615.1. GTDB lineage: Bacteria > Verrucomicrobiota > Verrucomicrobiia > Opitutales > Opitutaceae > CAMAXB01. The sequence goes on from JBGTGS010000179.1 coordinate 7,578, forward strand.
CTCCGAGGGCCTGGAGAGCCGGGGCCGCCTGCTGCTTGGTCTTGCCCAGGCACCGGACGCCTCTGGCTTGGGCCAACGGCTTGCTGCCCATGTGCTCGCAGGTCGACATCGGCCCTGCCTCGTGCTCGCCCTCGATCCCGCGCGTCGCGCGCAAGCCTGGGTCTGGGATGGTCGCGCGCTCCGTCCCCATGCAGTCGCCACTCCCGGCATCCTCACGACTTCGTCCTTTGATACCCCGCGCGTGGTTGCCGCCCGGTGCGCCGCCTTCGCCGCGCGCAACGTCCATGAACCCGATTTGCAGGACTTTCACCGCGCGGCCGGATGTTCACCCAGTGCCTGCTCTGTGCGTATGACGCGCTCCGACGCCCTGACGGTGAGCCTTACCCATGTGCGCTACCGTCCCGGCAAGGGTCTGTGCATGCACTATGCACCCCGCGATGACGAAGGCGGCTTCCTGCCGGGTACTGACCATATGTTGTTTGTGCCCGCCTCCACACCGAACGGCTGACATGGTCGCCCGCTCCCCGCGCACCCGTCCGATTGACACCGCCTTGGTGCTGCCTCCGCACCTGCGAGGCCCTTACCGTCTGGTGCAACCCGCCGTCGAGGGCCTGTTTTCCTTCCCCGCACTCTGGCGGCTCTACAACGAGTGCGCCGCCACCGGTCTCACCGGCCCGGCCTTCGCCGCACACGCGTTGGCACGGCTCGGCGTCGCCTGGACCCTTCCCGAGGCCGACC
>JBGTGS010000180.1:0-5726 GCA_041746615.1 Opitutaceae bacterium
GCACCGGTGATGCGAATGGTTGCCACGAAGGGCGAGGGTTTCGTTTTCATGGTCCCATAGACGGCCCCATGCCACAAGGTTCCTTCGCTTCCGGCCGCTCCTCCCGTGATCATCCGGCTAAAGCAACTTCCGGCTTCCGGCCCTCAACGCTTTGCGCAAGGCTGCGGGCGTGAACCGGGCTCCGAAAATTCCCCCTTCTGCCGAGACCAAGCGGCGCAATGTCCGCAATTTCTTCGCTTCGTTACGGCACGCACTGGACGGATTCTGGGCGGCCCTGAAACACGAGCCCTCGTTTCGCGAGGACCTGCTCTTCGTCTGTTTCCTCATTCCCTTCGCCATCATCCTGCCGGTGAATGCCGTCTCGACGGCCCTGATGATCGCCTCGCTGCTGCTCATCATGATCGTGGAGCTGCTGAACTCAGCCATAGAATGGACCATCGACTACGTCCGACCCGAACAACACCCGCTGGCCAAGCGTGTGAAAGACATGGCCAGCGCCGCCGTCTTCCTCACCTACCTCAACTGCATCATCGTCTGGATCATCATGCTCTGGCCCTCAAATGCCGTCTGGCGGCGGATTGAGGACTGGCTGACGCAATGGTAAGGCCACCCCGGAACCGCCCCATCATATCCGGACGCTGGCCTTACGATCATTGCGTCCGGGGACCCGGAGCGGGCGGAGGTTCGCGGAGAAGGTCGGATAGCTCCTCGCGATGGGAACCGGCCAACGACAACTTCCGCCCGGTTACACGCTCGGTGATCGTGATCCGGTCGTCCGCGCTGCCCACATCCTGAACCCCGGCGAAACCGGGCGGAATTTCCGCGAGGAAGAGTGTGAAGCTGATTCCTCTGCGCTGCCGACCCGCGATCCAGCGATAAGCCGGCTCTCCGAACAACTTCCCGCGTTCCACACTGGCCCGGATGCCTTCGGTAAAGGGAGAGGTCCCGAACTCAATGCCCCGCGCTATGCCCGCATCGGTGTCGTACCGGGGCCATCTCTGCCAGTCGATGATCCACGGGTTTTCTGCGGTCGGCAACAGATAGCCCACCAAGAGGGGATAATCACTGTTGTAGACGGTGAACCAGTTGAGCGGACGATTCTGGTCCAACAAAAAGGCAGTGTAGGCGAGCCCATCGGGCACGGCTTGGAAAGGGCGCATGTTGACGAGGGAACCGTCGGTCCCGGGCAGTTCGGGCCAGGTGAGTTCGAGATTGGGAGCCCAGCGGCCGCCGGCAGTCCGGGCCGCATCCGTCATCCCCCGGCCCGCGGACATATCGAGAAAATTTTTCCCGGGTGTGACAAATGGGCTGCCAAAGGTGGGGTGCTGGTTGTGGTTGTAGGGCCGGTCGAAGAGCGCGAGGTTTTCGACCCATTCCTCAACATGGACGACCGTCTCCCCCGCCTTGAGGGTGATCGCCCGCTCGATGCGGTACTGGGTCAGCGGAAGCTCGGCCCCATAGAAAAACACCAGCGTATCCGCCTCGACGCGAGGCGGCCGGGTCTGGACCCATTGCACAACCCCGGCTTCACCATGACCCCGGAGTCCGTTGCGCTGCTCCTCAGGCGAGGAAACCGACCCGTAATTGGGGAAACAGACGAGATGGCCCACATAGCCGGGATCGTCGCGGGTATACAGGGGATTGATCGCGAGCCGGGGATCCGCGGACTTCAGGCGAAGCTCGGCGATGTGCCCGCCGCCTTGCAGCAGACCGATCCGCATCCGGTCACTCTCGATCACCCAGCCGATCCGGCCGTTGATCATTTGGTTCCCACTCACAACCGGGGCATTGGCCAGGGATGCAACCGGCATCCCCATGACCAATGTCGTGATCAGCAGCAACGGTGTCCTCATAAACAATTTCCTCAATGCAGAATTCGGGGCGGAATGGCTTGAATACGGACAATCGAATTCGCCACCCTTGCAAGTCACAAGGGGAAAGTTCGCTTCTCACCACCGAAATCAGTCACAGGCAGGTTTTTATCGCAACCCAACCCCATGAATCATCGTCCGATCCATCCGCCCCTCCTGCTTCTGTTGATCGTCCTCCTGCTCGCCGGCTGCCGTCCTCAAGGTGACGCCATCATGATCTCAGATGTCGGGAAAGAGGAGTTCCTCTCCTTTGGCAAGCGGACCGGCCAGCAGGGCGTGAAGGAGCTGCATCTGCATCTCGAAGGCCAGCTCGACGGTTCCGCCCAGCTCGTGCTCCTGCGCGAGGGACGTCCACACCACGTTGAAAATTTGACCGAGGGAACGGTGGATCTCCGATGGCGTGGCGACTGGACTCCCGACCGGGTCCGGCTGCACTACTTGCCTGTTGGCGCGGCCAGCGGAACACTCCGGGTAAGTTACCGCTTCGTGGATTAGCTGGCGGGGCCGTGAGGGCCACCGGGTCAGTCGAGCTTCATGCACCGGCGGTAGAACGCGGCGCAACGGGCGTAAATTTCCTTCGCGGACGTCTGCTCAAGGGCCTCGCGGGCCAATGCCGTGGCATCAGTCATTTTCATGGCGCGGATGAGGTACTTCGCCTCGGGCAACAACGGTGGGGTCATGCTGAGTTCGTCCACACCGAGCCCGAGCAGCAAGGGCACGTATATGGGGTCGCCTGCCATCTCACCGCATACGCTGACCTTGATTTTCGCCCGGTGGGCCTCGTCCACGATGTTGCGCAGGGTGCGCAGCACCGCGGGATGGGCGGGCTCATAGAGATGGGCGATGCGGTCGTTCAACCGGTCGATCGCCAGCAGGTACTGGATGAGATCGTTGGTCCCGATGCTGAAGAAGTCGCAGTCCTGGGCAAGCAGGTCGGCCGTGATCGCGGCACTCGGGATCTCGATCATGGTGCCGACAGCGAGGTCGTCATCGAACGGGATACCCGCAGACCTGAGCTCGTCCTTGCACTCGTCCAGCACCGCATTGGCCCGGGCGAGTTCTTCGCGGCCGCTGATCATCGGATACATCAGGTGAACCGTGCCGGCGGCGCTGGCCCGCAGGACCGCACGCAGCTGGGCCTTGAAGATGTCGGAGTTCTCCAGACAGAAGCGGATCGCGCGAAACCCCATGAACGGATTGGCCTCGTGGGGGAAAAGATCGGGTGCACCCGACATGGGCTTGTCCCCCCCCAGATCAAGGGTGCGGATGACCACCGGTGCAGGTGCCAGCGCCGAGACCACCTCGTGGTAGGCCTGGTACTGTTCCTCTTCCCCCGGGATGTGCGTAGCCGAGGTGCCCAGATAAAGAAACTCGGTGCGGAACAGGCCGACCCCCTCGGCCGCATACTCGCGCACCAGACTCACCTCGTCCGCCTTCTCGATGTTGGCTCGAAGTGGAATGGTCACGCCGTCGAGCGTCACCGCCGGCTCGCGCACGGCGTCCATCAGCCGCTGCTCATAACTTTTCTTTTCCCGGGCAATCTTCCCGTAACGGAAGAGCGTCTGTTGGGAGGGATTGACAATGACCAGACCGTCGTAGCCGTCGAGGATCAGCCAGTCGCCGTTGTTCACCTTGCGGGTGAGATCGCGGAGGCCGACCACGGCCGGGATCTTCATGGATCGGGCGACAATGACGGCGTGGCTCGTCTTGCTGCCGGAATCCGTGACGATGCCGAGGGCCTGCGAGCGGTCGATGCTGGCGGCGTCCGAGGGTGAGATATCGTTGGCGACGATGATGCGGGTCTCGACCAAATCGCTGAGATTGCGCGCAGCCTGACCCGTCAGGTTGGCGAGCACCCGTTGGGCGACATCGCGCAGGTCGCCGGCGCGCTCGCGCAGGTATTCATCATCGATCTCGTCAAAGGCCTTGATGTAGCGCTGTGAGATCTTGTCGAAGCAGGTCTCGATGTTGAGCGAGGAGGCCTCGAATTCACGGATGGTCTCGGTGATGAGCGCCTGGTCCTCCAACACCATGAGGTGGGCATCAAAAATGCGCGCTTCATCCGGCCCGAGGTTCCGTGCCACCTCGGACTGGATCTTCATGATCTGATGGCGGGTCTCCAGCAGCGCCTGATCGAATCGTGCCAGCTCGTCCGAATGCCGGCTTTTATCAACGTGGTAAAGCGGCACCTCGATATCACTCTGCATGTAAAGGAAGGCCTGCCCATAGGCGATGCCCTGCGAGGCGGAGATGCCTTGCACGGTGTACTCTTCGTGATTGCGGACTTCGGACATGCAGAGCGCGCCAAATCTCGAGTTATGAGGTGCAGTGGCGCCTTGGAGGTTAACGCCCCGTAGCAAGGGCGGGTCAACATGGTTTTGTAAAAATTACCCGCGAAGACGGGTTTCCACGACCCATGCAGCCGGGCCCCAGGCATCATGGATGCATGCGGTGATGTCCGCCACCGGAGCCGAATCGGCCAGCAACGCAAAGCAGGCACTCCCGCTGCCGCTCATGCGCGGCACGAGCCCGAAACGCTCCACCAGCCGGTCAAGCAGGGCGGGGAGCGCGCAGAACTTTACAAAGGCCGGCCCTTCCATGCTGTTGAAGAGCAGTTGCTCAGCCGGGGCCGTCGGCGAATCCAGCCATGCGGCCAGTTGCGCCCGGGCTGCGGGTGGGGGCAGATACCAACGGGGTGCTTCCGCAGCCATGCGGCGGTAGGCTGAGCCGGTGTTGATGCCAAAGCCGGGTTTGAAGACAAGAACCTTGCGGCCGGCCAGCCGGGCGGCGGCGGGCCCGAGCGGCTCCACCCGTTCGCCCCGTCCTTGCATGACCACGGGACCGTCATGCAAAAACAATGTGCAGTCCGAGCCCAGTTGCGCAGCAAGCACGGCCAGGGACGGCGCGTCCAGCTCCTCCGAGGCCAACCGGTTGAGCGCCCGCAATGCCGCCACCGCATTGCTGCTGCCACCACCCAACCCCGCGCCAACCGGAATGTGCTTGATCAACCGGAAGGCTGCCCCGCCTTCCCAGCCGGTCGCCGCAACAAACGCCCGTGCCGCCTGTAACACCAGGTTGCTGCCGTCCACCGGCACCTGTGGATCGTCGCACGTCAGGGTGAACGTTCGCGGAGGGCCGGACTCCACCGTGAGGACATCGCCCAACCCAAGCTGACCGACCACCGACAACAAATCATGAAACCCATCCGCCCGCCGGCCGGTGACCGCCAGATAGAGGTTGATTTTGGCCGGACTGAAAATCGTCAGCTCCACGTTTGCACTAAAACCGGTCGCACCGGGTCTTGAACACAAAATTCCCCGCTACGAATTTTCTTTCGATTGCCGGGGATTAGCGTCCAGTAACCATCCAGCCATGGCCTGTGAACTGATCCTAGCCCTCGATGTCCCCACGCGCGAAGCCGCCGCGCCCATTCTGCGCCAGCTGCAGGGTTCGTTGCGCTGGGTGAAGATCGGTCTGCAAATGTTCACCGCCCACGGCCCCGACTATGTTCGCGCCGTGGCCGACCAGGGCTTCAACATCTTTCTCGACCTGAAGCTGCACGACATTCCCAACACCGTCGCCAAGGCCGTCGACTCCCTCGCTCCTCTGCCCATCGGCATGCTCACCCTGCACACCTCCGGTGGCCGTGAGATGATGGCCGCCGCCCGCCGGGCGCAGATCGCCTCCAAACCCGACCTTCTCCTCCTCGGCGTCACCGTGCTCACCTCGATGGATGACGACGGCCTCAATGAGATCGGCGTGCCCGCCTCCCCCGCTGCCCAGGTTTCCCGGCTCGCCGGCCTCGCAGTCGACGCCGGTCTGGAGGGGCTCGTGTGCTCGCCGCTCGAAGTCGCC
>JBGTGS010000181.1:0-4429 GCA_041746615.1 Opitutaceae bacterium
GCTTCATCATCACGGGCGGGCAGGACAACATTCAGGGTGTGGCGGGCCAGATGCTGGCGTTCTTTTCGGAGTTGGGATTCCACCTGCCTCAGTTTCCGTTCGTCGCCCATTCGCGTGGCTGGACGGCCGAGGACATGGAGAAAAACGTGGCCGAGGTCATGCACAGCGATGAGTTGCGCGAAGGCGCGCGCGACCTCGCACGGCGCAGTACCACGCTCGCGCGCATGCTCGTCGATCACGCCGCTGTCGAGACGAAGACCGCGCGCGGCGGACGCAAGGCGCACAAGCTCGAGGTCGAAAAAACAACCCAGCCCGACGGCTCAAGCGCCAGCGCGGTCTCCTTCCCGTAGCGGCCGAGGATGCATGACGAGCGGGGGCGACCCCGTGCCACTTGGAAGGTAACCCGTCTCGCGGCGAGGGGGCCGTGCGGTCCCTCTTCGCCAAGATGCGTCGTTGCGCCAAGCGAAAGACGTCAGGTCTCGACTCTTGACTAACGCCCCATCGGCAAGCGGATAGGGCCAAAACTGAGACGTTCCGGCCGCAACTGACCGGCCAATCAAAGACGTCAGGGGTCAGGCCGGAATGGCGCTAAGTTAGGCAGCAAGGGAACGAATGGCGCATGCCTATAATATTCGTAAATCCTTGATTTTAAGATGGCCAGCCGTAAGGGGTCATGCCGTTACATGTTACAAATTGGCTGGAGGCACGGTGGAGAGTGCCGGTAATTGCCATTGAACAGCATAAAAGCCTCTGATTTGCAGGAGGGCATGGCTCGTCGGGTAAGACTGCAGGACGCCGGAAACCTCTACCACGTGATTAACCGGGGGAACTACCGGCGTGATGTGTTTGAGACGGAGGGGGCGAAAGGAGCGTTCGAGGCGACGCTGGCGGAGGTGTGTCTGCGATACCGTTGGATTGTGCACGCGTATGTGGTGATGCGAAATCACTTCCACCTGGCCTTGGAGACACCGGAGCCGAACCTGTCCGACGGGATGCACTGGCTCGGAAGCACCTTCGCGACGCGGTTCAATCGATACCGGAAGGAGCAAGGGCATTTATTCCAAGGCCGCTACCGATCGCTGCTGATTGAGGATGCGTCCGCGCTGGCTCGCGTGGGCGATTACATTCATCTGAACCCGGTTCGCGCGCATATTGTGGGCCCGCCTGACATTGCACGCTACCGGTGGAGCAGCCTTTCTAGATTTTTATCGGCCGCGGAACGCCCTGCGTGGCTGCGGGGCCGCGATCTCTTGAAGCCTCTGGGCTGTCAGGATGATCAGGCAGGATGGGGTGAGTATATTCGCTACCTGACTGAGTTACCGACGGGATAAGGGGAAAAGGGACAAATTCATCGCGGCGTAAAGCCGCTCCTACAAGGCTGGGATGTCAGGCGCATGGCCCTGGGGGGATTGCGAGTGGACTCATCGGGCTCCGTAATGAGGCCGGAAGTCATCACCAGTCTCTTGCAGGGCAATCGGAAATCAGGGTGCTGGGAAGACGATTCCCCACTGGAAGAGTGCGTTCGCGATATGCGCTCGGTCCCGCCAGTGAGCGAATGGGATTTTTTGCGCATCTTTCGCCTCTTCGCGGCCATTGATTCTGATTTTCTTAAGGGCGGATATTTGCCGCAAAAAGGCGCAAAAGGCGCAGAATCGATCCACGAGATGGGTGGGAGTTGAATCAGCTTGGGTATTTTTTGCGACATATGCGCCTCTTCGCGGCCAATCCTGTCTGTGTCCGATCAGGACGAGAACGAGGAATGATTCGTGATTCCCAGTGGCGCGAATTCGGGTTAACCCATTGCCCCATGCTTACTGACACCACCACGACCCTGGCCGATCTCAAGGACCGCGTGCTCGCCTTTGCGAAGGCGAGGGACTGGGAGCAATTTCATGCGCCGAAGAACCTCAGCATGGCGCTGGCGGCCGAGGCGGGGGAGTTGATGGAGCATTTCCTGTGGGCGACGCCGGAAGCTTCACGCACCATCGCAGCCGATCCGGCGAAGCGCGCCGGCATCGAGGCGGAGCTGGCGGACGTGGTGATCTACGCCCTGGAGTTCGCGAACATCACCGGCATCGATGTCGCCGCGGCAGTCGAAGCCAAGATGAAGGCCAACGCCGCCAAGTACCCCGTCGAAAAAGCCAAGGGCCGCTCGGACAAGTACACGGAGCTTTGAACGGGCACGCCTTTTGTCGCAGAATCGTCCGCCGCTTTCCCTTGAGGCAAAAATAACAAGTCCGGCGGGCTGCTAGAAGGTGTCGCCCTTCCAGCCCCACATGCCGTGTTTCACGTCGATGAATTTCACGTAGACGCGCTGTTTGGTCACACCGAGGTGATTTTTGATGAGGGCGCAGAGAACCTTGCTGAGCTGCCGGGTCCTGCGCACGGGGAGGCCGACGGCCTTCAACTCCAGAAAGGCCACGGGATCGTCCGATCCGCCAAAGAGCATGGGGATGTCGGATTCCAGTGCGATCATGACCATCGACTCGGGTTTCTCCAACTCGTCGGCGATGAGCCCGGAGGCCTCGCGGAGGATGACGCGCTGGGCTTTCCGGGTGACGGGCAGATTGGTTTGGATCTTGAGATAGGGCATGTGTGAGTGGGATTAAGATTAAGGGGATCGGGATAGGATTAGCATGTATCAGACAGCCGGAGATGTCCAACTCTGCAGGTACCGTATAAGTCCAGGAAAGTTGCGATCCATCTGACTCGACCCTGATCGGATCGGCCACATAAGGCGCATAATGCACGAAAACAGTCCTCGTGTGTGGAAATCACAACGCCCCTTCCGAATTCCCAACAGAGTGTCGGAGTTGCACGATGAGCGCGCTGACTAAGACTTACTGATAGCAATTCATGCTGAACCCGTAGCCACTTGCTGATGGTGGCAGGGCGTATTGCCCGCCCAAAAGCCGGGGCTGGTAAATCCCCAATGCGCCGCGGCGCTCTCGGAGATAGCGCCCTACCTTTTGCCCCTAGTCTAACGGCTACACTTCATTTTAAACTGCTGTAGAGCAGTTCTAATAAAACTGTAGCCGGGGTCGCTGGCCCCGGGTTGGATGACATACCCAAGGCACCGGGGTCACCGCCCCCGGCTACACGGCCACATTTTTATTTAAGGGCTTTAATGGCCGCAAAGAGGCGCAAAAGTCGCAAAATCCGGGGGATCAGCGTTCACGTCCGACACACGGAGTTGAAGCTTTCAAGATTTGGGGCGGAAGGCTTTCATCACGACGTCGTTTGTTTCCAAGCGCGGGCCGCCGATCAGGTCGAGGCAGTAGGGGATGGCGGGGAAGACGGCTTCCAGGTTTTCGCGGATCGCCTTCGGGCGTCCGGGGAGATTGACGATGAGGGTGCGGCCGCGGATGCCGGCGGTCTGGCGTGAGAGGATGGCCGTGGGCACGATCTTCAACGAGGCCGATCGCATGAGTTCGCCAAAGCCGGGCAGCAGCTTGTGGCAGACGGCCATGGTCGCCTCCGGGGTGACGTCGCGCGCGGCCGGGCCGGTGCCGCCGGTGGTGACGATGAGGCCGCACCCGGCGGTGTCGGCCATGCGCACGAGTTCCGCCTCGATGACGGATTGCTCGTCGGGGATGATCTTGTAGTCGGTGTCGAAAGGCGTGAGCAGCCATTCGCGGAGGAGGGCGAGGCAGGCCTGGCCGGGGGTGTCCTCGTAGATGCCGGCGCTGGCCCGGTCGGAGATGTTGAGCACGCCGATTTTGGGAGTCATGCGGATGGGTCGCCGAATTGTTGGATGATTTCCGCGGGAGTCACGCCCCGTTCGCGCAGAGCCCGCAGGCTGAGGGCGTCATGGCGCTTGGCGAGGCGCTCGCCCTGCCCGTCGGTGAGCAGGCGGCAGTGGGCGTAGGCCGGGATGGGGTGGCCGAGGGCGTGGAGGATCAGGAGCTGGCGGAAGGTTGATTTGACGAGGTCCTGACCACGGACGATTTCGGTGATGCCGAGCTCGGCATCATCCACGGCGCAGGCGAGCTGGTAACTCGGCAGATCATCGCGGCGCCAGACGAGAAAGTCGCCGAAGTCGAGTCCGGGGAGCGCGCTTTGTGGACCGAGCAGGCCGTCGTTGAAGGTGAGGGTTTCGCCGTCCGGGACCCGGAAGCGCCAGTTGACTGTGACGGGATCGGTGGGAGCCGGATGGAGGGTGGCCGCCGGTGGACGAAAGTGTGCGGGGTAGACGGGCTCGTCGTGAGCGTCGCCGCTTTCGTGGGGCGCGCCGGCCGCCTCCTGCACGTCCTTGCGCGAACGCGTGCAGGGGAAGATCCAGCCGCCGGCGTGCAACCGGGTGAGGGCGGCGCGGTAGCGGGGCAGGCGCTCGCTCTGGGTGATCACCGGTCCGGTCCAATGCAGCCCCAACCACTGCAGGTCCTCGATCATGGCGGTGATGAATTCGGGGCGACAGCGGGAGCGGTCG
>JBGTGS010000182.1:0-2746 GCA_041746615.1 Opitutaceae bacterium
GCGGCAAAGCCGCGCGCTAACCTCCGACTGCGGTGTGTCGGCGGAGTCCGCGGAGCCAGAGGAGGCGGGCGATGCCGAGGAGGGCGAGGGCCCAGAAGACCTGAATGCCGAGCCCCTCGATGGTCTGGGCGTGGTCGAGGCGTCCGGTGAAGATCGCGGCGGGGAAATACATCTGGTAGTAGTAGGGCAGAAACTGGGAGATGCGGAACAGCCATGCGGGCATCAGGTCGAGGGGGAACATTTGCCCGCCCAGCACGGTTTCGATGGCGAGGGAAAGGATGACGAAGGACTGGATTTCCAGAAACCAGAAGGTGAGCAGGCCGAAGCAGTAGGCGATGGTGAACTGGATGAGTGCGGCGAGGGCGGCGGCGGGCAGGGCCAGCAGCAGGCGCCAGCCTTCCTCGGGCAGCACGATGTAATCCTTGAGCAGGGGGATGGCCACGATCAGCGGCAGCAGGGCGAGCAGGCCGGAGACCAATCGTGCGGCAAGGAAGATGGTGAAGCGGTAGAGGAAATAGTTCACCGGCTTCAGGAGGAACTGGTTGATGAGCCCGTTGCGGATTTCCTCGCTGATCTGGTAGTCCTCGTTGAATGCCCCGATGAAGAACTGGAGCACGAGCAGGACGATGAAGTAAGTCAGGGTCTGCCCCAGGTCGAAACCGCCGATCTCCGTCTGGCCGCGGTAAGCCGCACCCCAGAGGACGAAGACGAACACGAGGTGAAACAGGGAAAAAACGGCGCGGATGCCAAAGGTCCACCGATACACCAGGCTGCTTTGCAACCCGACGAGGAAGGCGTGGCGGTACTTGGTCAGCGCGGAGAACATGGCAGGGTCACAATGACGGGTGCGGGTGACGGGTGGGCCGGGGTCCGTAGTGCGATAAACTGCCGGTCAGTCATTCCCGACCGGTGCCGCGCCCAGGGTCATCCCTTTGGCTTCAGGTCAAAGCGAGTGATGACTTCCTTGGCCAGGTTCCGGTAGGCGGTGGCACCGGGGGAGACCGGGTCGTAGGCGAAGATGGTCTTGCCGAAGCTGGGTGCCTCGCTGAGGCGCACGGTGCGGGGGATGACAGAGTTGAAGATCTTGTCGGGCAGGTGCTGCTTCACCTCGTCCACGACCTGGCGGGAGAGGTTGGTGCGCACGTCGAACATGGTCATGACGACGCCGCCGAGTTCGAGGTCGCGGTTGAGTCCGGCGGACTTGATGCGTTCGACGTTGCGGAGGATCTGGCCGAGGCCTTCCAGGGCCATGTATTCGCATTGGAGGGCGATGAGCAGGAAGTCGGCGGCGGCGAGGCTGTTCATCGACAGCATGCCCATGGAAGGTGGGCAGTCGATGATGACGGCGCGATAGCCGCCGGAGGCCTTCACGGGTTCGAGGACCGTGCGCAGCTTGGCGAGGTAGTTTTCGGACTGGGCGATTTCGATCTCGGCGGCGGCGAGATCCTCCTCGCTCGGGATGAGCGCGAGGTGCTCGATGGACGTGGGCACGATCATTTCCAGAGCCGAGCCCTCGCCGCGCAAGGGGCCGTAGAGGCTCCTGCCCTCCTGCTTCTCGATGCCGATGGCGCTGGTGGCATTGGCCTGGGGATCGAGATCGACGAGGAGGGTGTGGATCTTCCGGTCGGCGAGGGCGGCTGCAAGGTTGACGGCCGTGGTGGTCTTGCCGACGCCGCCCTTTTGGTTGGCGATGGTGAATAGGGTGCAGGCCATGTTGCCCTAATCCGAAACCCGCCCCCGCTGTCCAGCGCAAGTCCGCAATTTGCGGGCTGGTTGCCACGGAGCCGGCCCCAGACCGGATATTCACCCTCCAGCAGAGAAATCCATTGGGTCACGGAGGGCACAGAGTTTACCCGACTCCGGCGGGCTCTGACACAGAGTACACGGAGGAAACCCTCCTCAACCCGGAGTCTGGGCCTGCCGTTCAATATCATGAACCCGCATAAAACCTAGCGCACACCTTGTGGCCTCCTGCTTCCTCTGTGTCAGCGCTCCGTGTACTCTGTGTCCAATGCCTTGGAGTATTTGGTTGTGATCCGACGGGATCAACGGGGCGCCAAGGGTAGGATGGTCGACATCACCAGCAGCTGCAGCACGCCGAAGACGGAGATCAGGGCGAGCAGGAGGGTCCAGCTGCCGAGGGTCTGCTTCACGGTGAGTCCGCTGAGCTTGCCGACCACCCAGAAGGCGCTGTCGTTCATCCAGGACACGGTCATGGAGCCGAAGCCGATGGCCAGAAAGATGTAAACGGGATGGTAGGGCAGGACAGTTCCCTCGATGAGGGAGACCATCATGGCCGAGGTGGTGATCATGGCGACGGTGCCGGAGCCCTGGGCGATTTTGAGGGCGGTGGAGAGCAGCCAGGCCAGGAGAATGAAGTTCATGCCCCGGCCCTCGATGGCGGTCTCGATGGCCCCGCCCACGCCGGCATGGCGGATCATGCCCCCGAAGGCTCCGCCGGCGCTGGTGATGAGGATGATGAGGACGGCGGTGCGCAGCGGCGCGCGCAGGAAGCCCGGGAGGCGTGGCAACATGCCCGGCTTCTGGCGGATAAGGATGCCGATCGCGAAAAGCGTGCCGATCAACATGGCAATATTGCGGTTGCCGAGGAACTGCAGGATCCGCTTTAAGGGAGCGAAGGCTTCACTGCCGAGCTGGGGATAATAGGTCTGGCCGAGTTGATAGAACGAAACCGAGGCGATCAACACGACGGGCACCAGAACGGGGAGGAGCGACAGCGCGAAGG
>JBGTGS010000183.1:0-12139 GCA_041746615.1 Opitutaceae bacterium
GACGGACGCCCGCAAAGATGATGCGTGAAGCCTGGAAGATAGTCGGTTTTGCTCATGCCTAAGTATCCGAATGATGGATACTTTGGGCAAGCGTAATCTGTTCGAAATCAACGAAAAGACCCCTTAACTTAGTGCCATTCGGGTCAGGGTCCAGACATTGCGCGTGCCAGCCCCGAAGAGAGAGACCCCAGAGGCCGCAGGTGGATTGGGGGGATTACCCGTGACCGGAGCGGTCAACACCTGTCCACCTGCGTTCAGCCACGTATCCAAACGCTGGCGAAACGGGCGCCGGTCTACCACGCGGTCGTTGCGTCGGGCCTTTTCGAATTCGAAGTTGATTTCGGTCCTTTCAGTAAGACGTGCCTTAACGGCGAGGTGCACGCCTTTCATTCTGTTGTCCGACCACTCTCTATATCCTTCCTTCAGATCATTGATCAAATTAAGGCGGGCGCCGAGCTTGCCCTCCACCAGCACCAGATTGCCATCGTAACTGATTTGTGAGCTGCCGTGTTCATCGAAACGATACTGCAGAGATTGGGAATTGCGGTTTAGCCGAGCCCGTTTGGTGGATATGTTGGCCACGCCACCCGCGCTACCGAGACCAAAGAGGATCGCGTTCGGTCCGCTGGAATTGTCGATACGCTCGACCGTGTAAAAGTCCGGACGGAAATCAGTTGGCATGTAGTTGCGGGCCAACGATCCGCCCTGACCACGGGTTTGGAAGTTAATGCTCTTGCCGGGTCCGGTGAATGACGAATTGATGACTCCGCCCTCGTCGCCCAAATCGCCATGGTTCACCTCGAAATTTGCGGAGAGAGCGAGCGCTGTAGCCAAGTCATCGATACCCAACTCTTCGAGCATATCGAGAGTGAGAACATCCAGAACAGCAGGAGTGTCTCTCAATTGGGTGTTCAGGCGGCTGCCCGCCAACGTATTCGAAGCGATCCAACTCGAATCATCCGACGCGTTTACGGTGAATGGGCTGAGTTCGACGACACTAGGATCATCTGAGTCAGCGGACTGTGGGGCTGTGGCGGGCGCCGGTACTTGGGCCGGCAGGATGCTGGCCGCGGTCAGACCAAGGGCGAGGGCGGTGCATCTGCACCAGAGTCGCGATGAGGGGATAACAATATTTGTTGTCATGGGAACTCAGGATTGAGTCGGGTTCTTAGGTTTAGGGGGCAGGCCCCGATACTGCGGCTTGAAGCCGGCAGGATCTGATTGGGGCCACGCCGAAGCTACCCTGCCACCCCACACAGAGGAGTGGATTTATGCGGTTATTTTTGTTCTTTTGCATCTACTCCAGGTTGACCACCGCGCAGAGCAACCCCCTGGCTCGCCAGACAGGCAGGGCCTCGATCAAGTCCCGGGTGTTGCGATCCGCGTCCCGTACGCCGCTGCCGCCGGCCTCGGCGGCGTCCGGTTGGTCATCACCGTGTGACGCCCGCCACGTCCACCACCACCCGCCGATAGGCGGTCAGGGGCACGATCGGAGACTGGTCGGTGACCTCGAGGATGAGGTGCAGTTCCTTGCCCGCGGCGTCCGCCGGAACCGTGAGGGTTACACGCGGTGAGGAGGCATCGGCGAGCGGCAGCGGTTTGCCATAGGGCGTGCGCCCCGCCTCGGGGTAAATCCACCAGGAGAAGGTCAGCGCGTCGCCGTCCGGATCGGTTGAGGCGGAGGCATCGAACGTGAGCTCCTCGCCCGGTCGGGCCGTGCGCCGGATAATGGCGAAACTCGTGTCGCCATCGATCGCCGCACGCGGATGGTGGTTGGCTTCGGCAAACGGTTTCACGCCCCAGTCCATGCGGGCCTGGAAATTATTCCACATGGCCCGCCGCCAGCGCCAGACCCCGGCGTACACGCTGTCGTACGCAATCCCGCTCTCGGGATCAACCCACCGGTCGGAGACGCCTTCCGCATCGGTGTAACTGGCGAACGGAAGATAGTTTTCTTCGTCCGGCCGGACGATCTCGAAGTGCGAGAGGACGTTCAGCACCTTTACCGCCGTATACCGACCGCTCCAGCCACCCCACGAGGGCTCGTTCGGGTCGGTAAGGCCGCGCATGACCAGACGCAGAAATGGGATCGTGCCACCGCCCTCGATAAAGTGAAACCGCCCGACGTAGCGGTCCGGATACAGGTCGCCGAGGGCGCCGTGGCCGTTCTGCACGTGTTCCTTGGCCCAGTCATGCTGCCCCTTAGGAGTGTAGGCGTAGGGCTTCCAGACGTACGGCCCAAGTTCTTCGTTGGACGGTCCCCCGTAGGCGCGGGTCTGATCGAGACCGCGGATCCAATGAATGTCGGGAAATTCATGCAGGATCCAGGCTCCCGCCTCATCCTGGGAGCCATTCTCGAAGACCCGCAGCTTCGCAACGAGGGCCGCCACCTCGGCCGGCGTATGCTCGGCGCGCAACTCGTACAGGGTCTGCGCGAGGGTGTTTGAACCGGCGTTGATGACGATGTGCAGGGGACGGGGGTCGTCCCTTCGCATCGCCTCGGCAATCAGGCGCGCGCCGCGGCTCCAGCGGCCCTCGCCCACATCCATCATGCCGTTGCCGGTTTGGCCGTTGGCGACAATGCTGGTCAGATACTCCGGCGTCGGCCAGCCGGTCGCATGAAGCTGGAGGTTTGGGTACACCTCCGCGTAGCCGTCGATCAACTGGTGAAACAAGTGGGGCTGGAGCCACTTGGTCGAATCGGTGGGATTGGGCCGGAAGAACCGCCCGGTAACGAGAATCAAACCCTCGAGGTCCACCTCGTTCGAATGCATGAACAGGTGAACCATCTGCTGCTCCTCGTCGGGGTCGTGACCCATGTCGGCCAAAACAATAAGACGCGAACGTTCGTCAGCGGCAGCGAACGCGAGCCCTGTGGAGAAGCCCACGAAGACGAAAAGCAGTCCCCGCAGGAGGCGAATGATTGAACGGTAAGGGTTGTCGGGTTTCATAAATTCGCAGGGGGCCGTCTGGGCTCTTTGTTGATGGTGGTGTGCTTGCGCGCCACGTTGCGAGACTGGCCCGCCGGTGGCGGGTAAACTCGCAACCTACAATTCCGCCCCCACTTCGACGATCACCCGCCGGTAGGCAGTCAGGGGCACAATCGGAGACTGGTCGGTGACCTCGAGGATGAGGTGGAGTTCCTTGCCTGCGGCATCCGCCGGAACCGTGAGGGTTGCACGCGGTGAAGCAGCATCGGCGATCGGCAGCGGTTTGCCATAGGGTGCGCGCCCCGCCTCGGGATAAATCCACCAGGAGAAGGTCAAGGCATCACCGTCCGGATCAGTCGAGGCCGAGGCATCGAAAACGAGGGACTCGCCCGGACGCGCGTCGCGCCGGATAATGGAGAAACTCGTGTCGCCATCAATCACCGCATGCGGATGATGATTGGCCTCGGCGTAAGGCTTCAAGCACCAGTCCATGCGGGCCCGGAAGTCATTCCACATCGCCTGCCGCCAGCGCCAGATGGGGGTGTACTCGTCGTGATAGGTCTCGCCGGTTTCGGGATCAGTCCAACGACCGACGGCGTCGGTGTAGACCGCCCAGGGTTTGAATCGTTCTTCGTCAGGCCTGACGCGCGAGGAATCGGCCGGGACATTGAGAATCCGATCCGCCGTATAGCGCCCGCTCCACCCGCCCCATGTTTGTTCGGACGGATCGGTCAGTCCACGGGGAACGAGACTCATCCAAGGGATGGTTCCGCCGCCCTCGATGAACGTGGGATTATCGAAGGGAAGGTGGAAATAAAGTCGCATGGGGTACAGCTCACCCAGGGGGCCGTGGCCGGTGCGAATGTGCTCGTGAGCCCAGTCATCCTGACCCTTGGTGGAATACGGGTAGGGCTTCCACACGTGGGGCCCGGCCACGTCCTGGGTGGGTCCGCCATAGCACTTGGACTGCGCCTTCCCGCGAATCCAATGGATCTGAGGAAAGGTGTGTACGATCCAGGCACCGGCATCATCCTGGGCACCGTTCTCGAACACGCGCAGCTTGGCGACGAATGCATCGACCTCTTCAGGCGTATGGCCGGCCCGGTAATCCATCAGGGCCTGGGCAAGCGTGTTCGAGCCCGCATTGGCCACGATGACAATCGGGCGCGGGTCATCAGCGGTCACCTGGCGGATGATCAGCTCCGAACCGTCGGTCGATTTACCCTCACCCACTCCGTCCATGCCATACTCAGGTTGTCCGGAGACGACCCGCATGCGCAGGTTGAAGGGCGAGAGCCAGCCACTGGCGTGGCGGTGGAGGTTGGGATAGACTCTCTCGTAGGCGTCAATCAGGCGGTAAAAGAGCTCCGGGTGAAGCACGCGCCGGTAGGGATCGCGATTCGACGGCTTCAGGTGGATCCCGGTCACCGCGATCAGGCCTTCGAGGTCGAAGGCATTGTGACACATCAGCAGATGTACCATCTGCTGCTCCTCGTCCGGCTCGTTGCCCATATCTGCGAGGACGATCAAGCGGGAGCGTTCGCCCGATGTGCTTGCGCGCGTCTCCGCCGCCGCCAACCCCAATGACAGGCAGAAAACCAATGCAACGCTCCATGCTTTCACGGCGAAAGCCAGGCGGAGGCTCATGACCGCCGAAAACACCCCCGGGCCAGTCTGAAACAAGGACGGCGCCCCTGCTCCGAAATGACGCGGGGGGATGACGGCGTTCATCGGCGTACAACCACCAACCAATCTTCGTGGGCATATGCCGGCGGGGCACCCAGCTCGATTACTCCGCCCGCCGTGGCCGTTTCGATGCTCCCTGTTTGCAGCTCTCCCCCATTGCGGGGATCGTACCAGCGTACGCTGTAGGTGCCTGATGTCCCGCTTAAGTCGAGCCGGGCAGTGCCGCCTTCGGGCAGGTAGACCAGATAGACCTCACCGGGTTTGGCGAAGCAGTACATGCTGTTGTCGTTCGCCGTGTTGCCGATGAGCGCGTTGTGGTTCTCCATTTCCCAGAACGGAACCTGGTTGACCCGGAAAAAATCGAGGACATGGCGGAGGGTGTTCCAGGTCCGATCCCGGCTGCGAAAGTCTTCCAGGTCGAGGTCGTTGTGGACGGGTTCGTATCCAAAATATAACTCCACGCCCATCCCGCCCGCCATGTAATGACCCCATATTTCGTACTTCCGGATCTCATCGACCGTGGCGATCTCCCCGGTGCCGCCAAAGTCCATCGTCGCCAGGTCCAGCTTGGCATTCCAGTTCTGAAAGCCCTCGTCGGCCGGCACGCCCCACCAGCCGTTCCCCTGCTCGTCATAGGCGACCGTCCACTGTTTTCCGGCTTCGCGCGATGCATTGATCCAGTGCAGGGTGAAGGCGTGGGCGTCCCGGTAGTTGCGCGTCTGCATGCTCGGCCCCGTCAGCGCCGAGCCCTCACCGAGCATGGGGGTATAGACCTTCGTATGCGCGTCCCACGTGCCGAGCGTGTGGATCACCCGGTGATGGCCGTAGGGATCCAGGCGCTCGAAATATCGTGACCATTCCGCGATCATCTCCGGCTTCATCTGGGTTTCCTCACCGAGGTTCCAGTTCAAGGCGAGGTGATGGGCATACCGGGCGATGAACTCCCGGGTGTACAGCTTGCGCTCCCGGCCCACCGCGCCCCCATCCATGGCCTCGGGAATGATCGAGTTCGGGCTGAGGCCTGAACGATGAGGCCAGGCCGAATCGTTCTCCTGCTCCTGCATCTTGAAGTTGAGAAACTGTCCCATGTGCTGCGCGTGCGCGAACACGATCTCCCATTGATCCAGCTTGGAGAGGTCGAAGTTCAGCCGCTCGTTTCGGGAAACCCACGGCCAGATATTCTCTCCATCGCCCCCTCCGGTGTGCGGCATAAACGACAGGGCATTCAGACCTTTGGACTCCAGATAGTTGATCGCACCGATCAATCCACGCCCCTTGCCTCCCCGCCACGTGGGGTCACCTTCGCGCCAATCCTGCTTGTGGGCGGCATACTCATGCAGACCATGGCCATCGGCCGGGCCGATCCAGCCGCGGAGCCCGGGAACGTGCATGGTTTTCGTGCCGTCGAAATCAACGTAGGCCAGGAGGGTTTCCGGAGAGTCCGTGCCCCCCTTCAGGAAATATTCATTGCTGCCCAGAAACTTGAGGTAGCGCTCCTCCACGTACGCCAGCCGGCCATGGGCACGGAAATCCGTTCCCGTCTTGTCCGATTCCCCAACAGTGAACGATCCCGCCAGGCCATCGTAAGGGCGGTAGGGACGGCCGGCTTTGTCCGGATCGATGGATACATCAACCCCGGCCACAAACGAAACCGTCCAGTTCCAGACCCCGGGCTTGTCGGGCGAAAGATGCGCCCGCCATTTGTTTCCCGACATGGCCCCGGTTTCAGCGGCATTGCCATCGGCCGCGAAGTACCCGGGAACATGATAAACCGGGCTGCCCGACTCGTGAGTGAAGGTCACCGTCATGCGATAATCCAGAAAGGGATTGGGATGCATGAAACTAAGACGTCCCGGAGGCCCTCCATTGGGCCTGACATCAAGGGCCAGCTCCCCACGCGATACATTGAGTTCCATCAAGGTTTGTCCGTATTGACTGGCGCGGGGACCATCGATCGTAAGCGTGATTTTGTGCCACTGCCGCAGCTCACCAGTCACCTCTGCGCTGGTCTTCAGATTATCAGGGGACGGGAACAATACTTCGTCTCCGACCGGTGGTCGCTGATGAGTTCCTTCGTGTGCGGGCAATGCCTGCGGCAAGCCCAACAGCAAAGAGACAGTGAATATTCCAGTGATGAAGGTTCTTCCAATAAGGGTCATGGTAGGTGGGCGTTAGGTTTGGGGATGGGGTCCACCCATTCATCTTGTTTTGTAGAATGGGGGGCCGGGTTGAAAAGGGGGATACACGAGCTGATCCATGCCAGCCCCGCGTGAGTACAATAATTCTAACAATAATATCAATCGGATGACATGGATTTCTGAGGTCATTTTTGTGATTATGCGTAATCGATTCGGAATGGGCTGGCAAAAGCACCGCCATCCTGCGGGTGGATCGCCCCCCAATATCAACCGTGAACACGGGGGGTGATTCTCACTTCAGTCTTTTGGCCTGGAGATCTTGCCTTGCGGGCTTTGTTCGCACCCGGGGGCTCACCACTCAGTCACGACTTTGTGTTTTTTGACATAGGCCGGGTCAATGACGAGCCCCAGACCCGCACCGGTGGGGACTTTCAGTGTCCCGTCTTCGCTCTTGAAGGGGTCGGCTTTACTTTGAATGGGGATATCGTCGCCGTTGGCGTCACGGGTGGAGTACCCACCGAACTCCTGAAAGCGGTTCCCATTGGGGGCAACCGCCGCACTGTGCAACATGTAGAGGTAGCCCAAGCCGTGCTGGGTGATATGGGGCATGTAGGTGAGTCCGCAGGCGGCGGCCATGCGAGCGACTCTGACGACGCGGGTCATCCCGCCGAAATAGAGCGTGTCAGGCTGCACCGCACCGCAGGCGCCATGGGCGACCAACCAGCGGAACGTGCTCAGGTAACTTTCCGATTCCCCGGTGGTAATGGTGATGTCGAGCGCCTCTCTCACCTGTTTGAGCTCATCATACCAACCGAAGGGGACCATCTCCTCCCACCAGGAGTAACCATACGATTCGAGGATTCTACCCATTCGGATCGCGCCATTGACGGAGTATTTATTGTTTCCATCGCAGCCGAGCACCATCGAGTCGCCAAACATCTCCCGGGTCATCCGGATGAGTTTTTCCGTGCCGGCGGGACTGTCGGCATCGAGCTGGCCAGGGCCGCCGGCCCGGATCTTCACGGCCTTGGCCTTGGTCAACGCCAGATCCTGTCTGACCAGTTCCAGGGATTTTTCCGGCGGCAGGTTGATCAACTCGCCGATACGGCTGCCGTGATAAATCTCGACGCGCGGATTGACGATTTCGCCGAGGAGCGCCGCGATGGGCTTGCCGGCGAGATTGCCCAGCATGTCGAGGACCGCGATCTCAAACGTGGCCAATTGCACGTTGTAAGGTATGCCTCCCTGTTTGCCATGAACATCCACCGTCCAAGCATCCAGATCACGGGCGTCCTGACCGGTGAACCGTTCGATGAATCCCCGGAAAAGCGGCCAGTTCCTGGCATTCTGGCTGCCATGGCCGGCAGAGATGCCCTCGGCGCCATCCCGTGAGCGCACGCGGCAAAGAAAGTTGTTTCCATTTCGCAGCAGCTCGATCGTCTCAATGATCACCGGCGCCGGGAACAACTCCCGGCGTAAGACCGGCAGTTTCAGGACTTCATCAAGCCTTGCATAGCGCTCGGCGAGGCTTGGGGGAACGGCGGGGGCGGATTTTGCCGCTCCACGCGAGGTCAACGGGGATGACGTGACTGCAAGTCCACCCACCAGGGCAGTCGAGATAAAGCTGCGTCGATTGGTTCTCATGGCGGACAAGATAAAGCCGTCCGTGGTGTCGATTCAAAGGAGGTTCGAATGACTCAGGACCGGGGGCTGGGTTCGGCTCTGGACAGCAGGGGCTAGTACTACTTGTCGTGACCCGTTATGGTCGCGATTTTATCGAAGAACGCCTGCTTGCGCGGAGAACTGATCTGCCAGTTGGCGGGGATGCTCTGGAAGCCTTCATCGAAGTCTTCGTCCCGCTGTCTAAAATCAAAATACCCCCACGAAACGTACTCTTTGACGCAGGCGACCAAATTATTGCCTTCGTCGCCCCAGCCTTGGTGCTCGTCGCGCCAGGGACGATCGTCCTCATTGTTGACGATGGGCTTGGGGGTGTATTCCTCCATGGCGCGGACGGTCTTGATCATCTCCGTCATGCGCTGCGGTTCTCTGACCCCGTTTCCGTGCAGCAGAATGAAATCGGCTTCGCGCACGACTTCGGGGGCGGGAATACTGCCTCCGTTGTAGCTGGTGCTGACCGGAAGATTGATGTTGTGAGACGCAGCCCGGGCCTTGGCCAATTTAACGAGCTCAATAATCCGGGGAGCCTTGATGATGTCGCGGTCGTAGCCTCGGTTGTCGCTTTCGTTGGCGACTTCCAAGAGCACGTTGCGGTAGCCTTTTTCAGCTATCCAATCGACGGTGTTTTCCACCGCCCGTTTGACGGCTTCGTCGTCCTCCAGTCTCTGGTCCTGGCCAAAGTAAAAAACGCCTAGCATGATGACCATTCCGATCTCGTCCGCCTTCGTGATGATCCGGTCGAGACGGGCCATATAATCCTCCCGCAGCGAGCCGTCCGCCCGAATGGCGGAGTTGTGCCAGGGTTGCTCACGGGAATATCCCTCAGGGCTGCCTCCCTGCAGGTTGACCACCGCGCAGAGCAGCCCCTTGGCTCGCCAGGACGGCATGGCCTCGATGAACTCCCGGGTGTTGCGATCCGCGTCCCATACGCCGGTATCCGGATACGCCCATCGGTCGCGGGTTTCGGGATTCAGATCATCGAAAATGCCCTGTACCAACCTCCCGTTCATGAGGAGCCCTTCAACCCGATTGCCCTGCCAAGTGACTCCTTTGTAAGTCGGTTCCCCATTGATATGAAACTCCTGGCCGACAATGGAAACCACGGTTTGCGGTCCCGTTTCGGTCTTCGGCGCACACCCGAGCAGGAATGAGGTTGCGAGGACGAGGCCGACGATGCGCGCAGGGGTTTGAATCAGGGGGATCATGTTCATTGGGAGTTTAGCTTACGGATGATAAGTCAGGTGCGTCAAGTTCTTCAAAAGGGCATGGATCATCTCCTTAAGAAGTTCACTGATCATCATCATCATCCGTGCAGGATCATCCACCACTGATCCACCGAGCGATGCGCTTGGCTCGCAGGTTGTTGTCTTTGACGAGATAGTGGCCACGCCTTAGCGCGAGAACCGAGGGTGGGTTAATTGCAACCGGGAGCGCTCCAAGTCTTTGAAACCGGAGATCGCTTCCTCATAACGAGCATCACCGTAGGCCAAGGCTGCGCGGCGCAGACTACCGGCGAGAGATGCGGGATTGATGCTCTCGATCTGCTCGTGCGGCCACACTTTACCGGGTTCAGCTGCGTAAGGATAAAGGTAATCCACGGCGCCGCGCAGGCTGCGTCCGTCCGGCGACGAAAAGCTCCACAAGTCCACGCCCAGCAGCTGGCCGAGCTCCGCGAGCTGGGTGAGACCGTTGAGGTTGAGGCGGTGGTAGTTGAATGACTTGGTGCGCGTGAGCTCGTGCGGCTGGCTGCCGTCGGGCGCAATCTGCACGGCGATGCGCCTGGGGCCGGCCTCGGTCGTGATTTGTCGCGCCAGATCAACGCGGCCTACCTTGAGTGCGAGCCTTACGGCGCGGACATCGGCCATGGTGGCCTGGTTGTTGTCACCGGCGCTCACGCCGCGGCCGAGCGGGCTGGTGCGCATCCAGTCCAGGAATTCCCCGGCCCATTGACGTAGCGCCTCCTCGTCGGCGGCGGTCCATGCGGGCGAACCGGCGAGCAAGCCGGAGGCATCGGTGGCTTCGACCAACCCACCCGCCTCGATCATGCCGGCCGGCCGGCCTTCGTTGTGGCCGGGGATGCCCTGGGAGTAATTGAAGTGCGGGTTCATCCGGGTCGCCGGATCGAGGAACCAGACGCGGAGCAGGCGGGCGGCGTGGGCGGCGTAGGCTTCGCGGCCGGTGAAGTAGTAGGCCAACGCAAGGGTCGATACGTTGCTGCCGAGCCTTGACAGGCGTTGCTGGTCGGAAGCGGTGGTGCGACTCTCGGGGTTTACTTTCCCGTCGCGCCGGACGTAGGGCAGGCCGTCCGGCTTAGCAGGATCGGGCCACCAATAAGGCGCCGTGCTCATGTAGTCGTTCTTGTCGCCGCTCGGCGCCAGCCTGGTCTTTTGCGTGACTGAAACCGGCGCAAAACTAAGCGCGGCATCCGCGTCGGAGACAAGTTTCTGGAGCGCGGGTTGGAGCGTCGTGTCGCCGGCATCAAGACGGGCCTTGACCTGGGGCAATGCGCCGGGACGGGCACCGAAGTAATGGGGGACGGCGTCAACCGCCGCGAGGGCGGAACCGGCGAGCAGGGTGGCGTAAAGCAGGGCGGAGGAAAGCGAGCGGAACATAAGGGGAAGAAGCTAAGGGGGCAGCGTTAGAGTAACCCGTAATCAGCGCTCCCGGGCCAAGCCTTCCTCCGGAAGGGAGACCACGCGCCCCAAGTGCAGTTTCACCGGACCGCCCAGACCGGCGAAACGCATGGCTGCATCGGCGGACGGCGCACCGATGGTCCAGGTCTTGCGCACGGCCTCAGGTTGGCCGACGTCGTAAGCGAGTCGGTTGTGCCAGGTGTTGGTCACGGCGATGGCGAGCTCGTTGTCGCCGGGCCGCACGTGCGCCGTGAGATCGACGCGATACGGCGCGCTCCAGAGCGTGGCCACGGGGCGGCCGTTCACGCTGACCTCGGCAATGTCCCCCACCCGCCCGAGGTCGAGCAGCAGACGCTCCTCAGACGTGAGCGGATCGATCCGGAGGCTGGTACGGTAGGTGGCGGTGCCGGAAAAGGCGCGCACGGCAGGCAGGGATTGCTCCGACCACGGCTGCGGTCCGGGTAACGGCAACGAGGCGGGCGCGTCCCAACCAGCAGGAAACTCAAGCGTCCAGGCGGACGTCAGCGGCAGCTCGCGCGCTCCGGTGACCCCGATCGCAAGCTTTGCGCCGGAACTCCGGGTGAGCGTGTAGTCACCGTTGCGCCAGGCGAGCAAGTGGTGGCCGTCGACGAGGACTTGGGGTGCGAGGGGAAGCGGCTCGATCCAGGGCTGAATCTCCACCTCGCGGGACAAGCCGAAGTGGGGAAAAGGCTCGCCGCGATCCACCCGCGACGGATCGAGGGAGTCGGCCCACACCCGGTCTCCATCCTCTAGACCAGTGAAGGCTGCAGGGACAGGTTCGCGACGGAAGACGACGAACACCGAGCCTGCTGCGTCCAGCCGCATCGGTATGGTCGTGCCGGTGGCGTCCGCGTGGAAGACCGTCACGGGCCGCGTCTCCCCGGTGAGCGGATCCCAGAACTCAGGCCGGCCGCGGGCGCGGAAACGGAGATTGGCATCGAGCGGCGCAATCCGGTCGGCGGCGACGAAATAGAGCTGGGTATCGCCGACCTCACGGTGGAGCCAGACGGCCGAGCGCGCGCCGTGTACATCCGGCTCGATCTCCAGCGCG
>JBGTGS010000184.1:0-5972 GCA_041746615.1 Opitutaceae bacterium
GGCGGATCTGGCCGGCCCCGCGGCAGGTCGGGCAGGTGGTGCGCTTTGAGCCGGGCTCAGCGCCACTGCCGTCGCACCGCTCGCAGGTCGTGGCTTTGCGGAAGGAAATCTCTTTTTCGACACCGCTGGCGGCCTCCTCCAAGGTGATCTCCAGGTCGTAGCGCAGGTCGGAGCCATCGTGACCGCCGCCGCCACCACCCCCTCCGCTGAACATCTCGTCAAAGATGCCGCCACCCCGGCCGCCCCCACCGCTGCCGAAGACTTCACGGAAGATGTCAAAGGGATCGTGAAACCCACCCGCCCCGGCGGGACCGCGCGGGCCACCCGCTCCGGGACCCTCAAAGGCGGCGTGACCGTAACGATCGTAGGCGGCGCGCTTCTCCGGATCCTTCAGCACTTCGTAGGCATGGGATACCTTCTTGAACTTCTCCTCCGCCTCCTTGTTGCCGGGATTCTTGTCCGGATGATAAAGCACGGCCTTCTTGCGGTAGGCCTTCTTGAGTTCCTCTTCGGAGGCACCCTTTTCAACGCCGAGCAACTGATAGTAATCTTCCTTGGCCATGGTAATGGGGGATCCTGCGGATGGGCGGCGAGTTCAGTCTGCGGGCCTTGTGGACCCGCTGGAACCTGAAATCACGCCACGGGTGCACGGTATCTCAGGCGTTCTCCTCCTTGCCCGAACCACTGGAGACAACAACCGCCGCGGGTCGCAATAAACGACCATTCAGGCTGTAACCGGTGCGGATGACCTGCAACACCACACCTTCAGCCACCTCTGAACTGGGTTGCTGGGAAAGTGCCTCGTGCAAATTCGGGTCGAAGGACTCGCCGGCAGGGTTGATCTCCTTAAGACCGTGATTGGCCAAAGCCGCCTTAAGCTGGGTCTCAACCATGCTGATGCCACCGACCAGACCGGCCAGATCGGCATTGGGTGCCTTTGCCGCAGCAAGTCCGAGGGCAAGATTGTCAATGACGGGCAGCAGTTCCTCCATTACACGTGCGGATGCATACTGTCGGAGGTCATCCTTGTCACGCACCGTGCGTTTTCGAAAATTTTCCAAGTCCGCCACCGTGCGGAGGTAACGTTCATGATTGGACGCAGCCTCCTGCCTGGCTGCGGCTAGTTGCTCCTCCAGCGTAGGTGCGGATGAGGCATCGCCATCAACGGGTGTCGGTTTGTCGGCAGGAGGGATGGACGTGTCGGAAGGGACGGACTCAGTCATATGAACCGGAGATTAATCCATGGCTTGGCGGATTCTTCAAGCATGCTGTCGGGCTTTTCACCGGACCTAACCCACAAAATTTTCGGTCACAAGAAGGGTGGTCTCTGTCGCCGCCGTAAAAGTGAATACCCCTGACCGGGGCAGGAGGACGTTCTCACCTCGATTCACAACCCCTTGCGCAGGTGGAGCCACCGTCAGCTGCCCGGAGACTACACTGAGGATGCGGGGTTGCTCGTCCGCCGACACGACAAAACGCCCGCCCGCGATCAGGGGTACACGGCGTATGCGAAACTCCGGGCAATCGGCCAGCACCGTCGACCCCTTCCCGGCTTTGACCAAGGAAGGAGGAGGTTCGTCCCAAAGGATTGAGGCGAGGGATTCCGTCACATGAAGCGGACGTGGTTTCCCGTCCAGACCGCTCCGACCCCAGTCATAAACACGGTAGGTCGTGTCGGAATTCTGCTGAATCTCAAGGATCAGGTTGCCGGCATCAATGGCGTGAACCGTCCCACTGCGAACAAGCAGGGAATCCCCGGGTGAAACCGGCACCCGTCGCACACAGGCCTCAGCGGAACCGGTCGCCAAGGCTTGCTCGAACGTTTCCCGCGTAACCCCGGGTTCCAGCCCCACCAACAAAACCGATCCCGGCAAAGTGCCCGCTATATACCAGTTTTCGGTCTTCGGCTCCCCCTTGAGCGAGAGGGCGACCCGAGCCGGTGGATGCACTTGCAGGCTGAGGCGCTCACGGCAATCGAGCCATTTTACCAAAATGGGAAACGGTCGGTCCCCAGGCCAATCCGGTCCCATGATGACATCGCCAGCTTTCCCGAGCACCGCACGCAAGGTTTGCCCGTCAAAGGATCCACCCCGAACAACGGACTGGGCCTCAGGCCGGTCTACGATCTCCCAACTTTCCCCGATCACCCGCCCGGAAGGCAAGGGACGGCCCAGGTTCTGCGCCAAAGCCTGACCACCCCAGACACGATCCTGATAAAGCGGTTGGAAATGAATGAGTTCGTTCACGAGTGTTTGATTTTTTTGTTAAAGCAATTGAGGGAAGGATTACATTTGACGGTCAACCCCGTTGCCATGGAAATCCTCAGGGGTCGTCCAACACAGGATCGGCCCCAGCAAAGCATATGGCCAAGACCAAGCGCTCAAACCCAAGCCATAGCGGCCCCTCCTTTCAAGCGCCGCGGCACCGACCACGCTGGTTGGTTGCAATCATCTTCCTTTTGCTCGGCGTGTGGTTGAGTGTCGCGTATTTCGACTACTCACCGCTCCAACAGGGCACCTTCACATCCAACACCACCGGAGACCATCAACACAATCTGATGGGGACGCTCGGCGCCGATGCCGCCCGGCTGAGTTTCATCTGGCTGGGTATGGCTGCCTGGCTGCTGCCCTTATTCCTCGGCCGGTCCCTTTGGCTCGCCGTCCGCAATTCCCGACGACTGGCCTTTACCCGGCTGTTTGCCATGGTGATTGCCCTGATCGCCGGCTGCGGAATCGCCGCCATGTTCAAGATCGAGGTCTTTGCGGACAGCCAGTATTTTCCGAGCGGTCGGCTTGGCGGCGTGATCGGTCATTGGGCCTACGACACCTATCTTGCCCAAGCCCTTGGACTATTCGGCTCCGCCTCCCTGTTGCTCACCATCTACATCGTGGCCTTTTTCTTTATCTTCACGCGCGATATCGCCGCGGAGTTCGAGAAAACCCTGCATAACTTCCATGCATGGCGGGAGCAGCGTGCGAAACGTGCCATGGAAAAAGCCGAGCAAAAGCGACTGCTCAAGGAGGCTAAGACCCGGCAAAAGGTCGCCGCTGGTGTCGCCAACGCTCCCGCTCCCAAAGTCCTCAAGATGACCAAGGCTGCCGAGGACCCTTTGTCCAAGGCTGTCACCCCAGCCTCAGCGGTCAAACCCGCCCCCGAGCCGAAGATCAAAATCGACAAGACCCCAGCGGAACCCGGGCCCGCCCCCGAGGCCAAGACCGCCCCGGCCAAACTCGATCTCAAGATCTTCAAGGCCGAGGAAACCAAAAAGGCCCGTGCCACCGTCCCGCAAAGCACGGACGAGCACTATCAATTTCCACCACTGAGTCTGCTTAAGGATCCCGCCAAGCCCCACGCCGACAATACCGAGGAGGAGCATGCCCGAAACGCCGAGAACCTCCTCCGTATCCTCAGCGAGTTCGGGGTCGAGGTCACCTTGGGCGAAATCCATGTCGGGCCGGTTATCACCCGCTATGAAATTGCCCCCGCTCCGGGTGTACGGGTTGAGAAGATCGCCGGCCTCGACAAGAACATCGCGCTCGGCATGCGCGCCCAATCCGTACGCATCCTCGCCCCCATCCCGGGCAAGGCTGCCGTCGGCGTCGAGGTGCCCAACCAGCACCCAACCCCCGTCGGCATGCGTGAACTCCTCGAAGCCGAGGATTGGGCCAACGCGAAAGCCGAGCTGCCCATCGCCCTCGGCAAGGATGTGTCGGGCAAGCCTCTGATCTCCGATCTCACCAAAATGCCCCACCTGCTCATCGCCGGCGCCACCGGCTCGGGCAAATCGGTCTGCATCAATTCCATCGTCGCTTCCATCCTCTACTCCAAAAGCCCCAAGGATGTCCGCCTGCTCATGGTCGACCCCAAGGTCGTCGAACTAAAGATCTTCAACACCCTTCCCCACATGCTCATCCCGGTGGTGACCGAGCCCAAGAAGGTGCCCGGCGCCCTGAAGTGGCTGCTCAACGAGATGGAGCAGCGCTACCAGATGTTCGCCAAATGCAACGTCCGCAATGTGATCGGCTTCAACAACCGCAAGAAATCCGAGAAGCCCGAGTTCCCTCCCGTCGGCGAACAGGGCTCACTTGAGGGCGTTGACCCCGCCACCATGGATGACGGTGAACCACTCCCTGAGCGCCTGCCCTATATCGTCGCCATAATCGACGAACTCGCCGACCTCATGATGGTCGCCCCCGCCGAAATCGAAACCAGCATCGCCCGTCTCGCCCAACTCGCCCGCGCCGCCGGCATCCACCTCATCATCGCCACCCAGCGCCCTTCCGTGAACGTCATCACCGGCGTCATCAAGGCCAACCTCCCCTCGCGCATCGCCTTTCAGGTCGCCTCGCAGGTCGACTCCCGCACCATTCTCGACACCAAGGGTGCCGACACCCTCATCGGACGCGGCGACATGTTGTTCTCCCCCCCCGGCACCTCCCGTCTGGTCCGCGCTCAGGGAGCCTTTGTTTCCGACGAGGAAGTCCTCGAACTCGTTGAATTCCTCAAGAAAAACGGCCCCCCCGTGTACGCGGCCGAAGTCCAGGCCCAGATCGACCGCGCCGCCAGTGAGGATGGCGACGGCAACGGCGGGGGCGGTGAGGACGGAGACCTGGGTGACGACGAAGAACTCTTCCAACAGGCACTCGACGTTCTCAAGTCCACCAAGCGCGCCTCCACCTCGATGATCCAGCGCCGCCTGCGGATCGGCTACAACCGCGCCGCCCGCATCATGGACCTCATGGAGGACAAAGGCATCGTCGGACCGGAAAATGGGTCCAGCCCGAGGGAAATTTTAAAAGACCTCGATGCGCTCTGACCATGGATCCGCTTTTTGATCCACCCACCGCGCTCTTGGCGCGGGTGGACCAAGGTGATCCTCACGAACCTCGACAGCCTGTGTTTCCGGCCCGTCAAAAAGCTGAATCGTTGCGGGTTGCTGAATTCCGCCTTCACATGCTCCGCGCTTTCCCCTAACTCCTCCCCATGCAGACCATCGGTGAACGCCTGGAGGAAGCCCGGAAACGCAAAGGCATCTCGATCCGTGAAGCGGCCGAGGCCACCAAGATCCGCGGCGACTATCTGCACAAATTCGAGGGCAACCAGTTCGACATCAACCTGCCGGAAATTTATGTGCGCGGCTTCCTGCGTACCTATGCGGCCTACCTCAAGCTGCCGGCCGACAAGATCAGTGCCGACTACAACGCCCTCGGTCTGGGCCAGCCGAAATCGCGAAACCTCAATCGTGAAACCTTCGGGCGCATGGACCTCTCCGTCGCCTCGGCCAAGGATGGCGTCGCCGAGTCCGCGGGCGTACCCGCCGAAAAGCCCGTCGCAGAAAACGAGGAGCGCAACCCCGCCACTTTTGTTCCGCGCGCCACCGGAATCCAGATCGACCGCGACCTCCTGATAAAGGGCATCGCCCTCGTCGGCGGTGCCGTCATTCTGATCGTGCTCATCATCTGGGGCATCTCCGCCATGACTGGCGGCGGATCCCCGGTGGAACCGTCGACGGAAACGGGGACCCAGCAGCGCATGATCACCCTCGTCGCTCTCGACACGGTCGTCGTCAGTGTGCACCACCGCAATGCGGACAATACCGAAGGCGCGGAACTGTTCCGTGGCACCCTCGCTCGTGGCCAGTCACAAGAGGTGGCCTGGCCCGGCCCGATCTATATCCGTGCCAATGCCGGTGAAAATCTTCAGGTTGAATTCAGGGGCGAACGCTATCCCACCGGTTTCACCGGGACCGGACGAGCCCAGATGTAGCCCCCTAATCTTTCCTCTCCCCTCTTCATCTTTCCTCTTTCTCCCACCCGGCCCAATCGGCTGAATGATCGAGCCTGGAAACGTGGGACACGGCCGTCTCTTAAGTTGCGGTTTATGGGTTTAGTTGAGGAAGGTGCAAACACCTTCCTCCTTGCCCCCCATGGGGGGCAAAAATTTAGCCTCTGCCTGCATGGGGCTCAGGTAGC
>JBGTGS010000185.1:0-9815 GCA_041746615.1 Opitutaceae bacterium
GCTACCTGAGCCCCATGCAGGCAGAGGCTAAATTTTTGCCCCCCATGGGGGGCAAGGAGGAAGGTGTTTGCACCTTCCTCAACTAAACCCATAAACCGCAACTTAAGAGACGGCCGTGTCCCACGTTTCCAGGCTCGATCAACCCTGACCGAGAACGAGAAGGAGAACGAAGAACGAGAACGATTTCAGGATATGTGCGGCAAATGGGGGCATGGCCGGTCGCTGAGCAGGGAAGCGGGCTTTGTGGGCCGGATTTCCACTCTCCGCGCGCAGAAGCGGTCTGCCTC
This sequence comes from Opitutaceae bacterium, assembly GCA_041746615.1. GTDB lineage: Bacteria > Verrucomicrobiota > Verrucomicrobiia > Opitutales > Opitutaceae > CAMAXB01. The sequence goes on from JBGTGS010000185.1 coordinate 288, forward strand.
ACTCCACCACCGACGACATCACCAGATTCTGGAAGCCGTAGGTGGCCTCCTGGTTATTGCCGGGACGGAGCTGTTGGAAGATGGCCAGTACGATCTGCTCTTTCGGGTCGATCCGGAAGTAGGTGTTCATGGCTCCGCTCCAACCGTAAGTGCCGGGTGAGCCGAGGAGGCCGGAGACGCCGCCGGGCTGCAGCACGGCGACCGTGAGGCCGTAGCCCTGGCCGGAGAGAAAGGGCAGTGGAATCTCATCCACCAAGGGCGTTGCCATCAGTTCAATCGACTTTGGCCCGAGCAGGCGATGGCCGTCGAGTTCCCCGCCGTTGAGGAGCATTTGGCAGAACCGGAGGTAATCCGGGGCGGTCGAAAACAGACCGCCACCGGCGTTGAGGAGGGTCGGCATCGCGGTGTCCCGGGGCGGGAGCTTGGCCAGGGGCCGGCCGGCCTCCTGCTCGTAAATCGAGGCGACGCGCCCGAGCTTTTCCTTAGGAACGTAGAAGGCGGTATCCGTCATCCCGAGCGGCACGAAGATTCGTTCGCTGAGGAACTGATCGAGCGGCTGGCCGGAGGCGACCTCGATCACGCGGCCGAGCACCAGCGTCGCATCGCCATAACGCCACTTGGTTCCGGGATGGAAATCGAGGGGAAGGGTGGCGAGGTGGTCCACGTATTGCGTCAGGGTATGCCCCGCCGGCAGGGACCCCCTCGCTTCGTTCCGCAGCCAGGTGTTTTCGTTGGGCGAGCCCGGAAAGCCCGCCTCATGGGTCAGCAGGTCTTGAATGGTGATGCTGCGTTTGGCCGGCTCAAGATCGTAGCGGGACGGATCGGCGCCCCGGGCCACCGCCACTTGCGGATTCTTGAAGGCGGGCAGGAATTTTTCCAATGGATCGGTCAGCAGGAGTTTCTGCTCCTCCATGAGCATAAGGACACCCACGGCGGCGATCGGCTTGGTCATTGAGGCGAGATAGAAAATCGTATCGGCCTTCATCGGCCGCCTGCTCTCGCGGTCGGCAAAGCCGTTGGCCTCGAAGTGAACCAGCTTTCCCTTGCGGGCGACCACGGTCACGGCCCCCGCGATTTTCTCCTCGGATTGCAGGCGTTCGACCCAGGGGCCGATGCGGGCGAGGCGTTCGGAGGACATGCCGACGCTTTCGGGGCGGGCGTCAGGCAGGGGTGAAGCGGCGTGGGCAAGGGTCAGGCTGACCATCGCAAGGATGGGAAGGGTGAATCGGATGGATTTCATTTATCTGGGTTGGGTGTATGAGAAAACGCACGGCTCATCGGCGATAATGCCGGCCTGTCCGCAGGCCGGGTTCTTCCGCAAAATTTTCGCCCAACGGGGTCTTTGGCGAAGTCCTTGCGAAACGAATCAGGGGCTCATCATCGGGGTCGGATAATCCAGCGGAAACCCCTGGGCCTGGCGATAAATTTATTGGTCGGGTGCATCGGGCAGCGGCACCTGCCGCATCGACATGAGATAGGCGATGAGATCGCGGACCTCCTCGTCGTCATATACAGCGAGCAATCCTTCGGGCATCAGGGACAGGGAGGATTGTTCGATGGCCTTGATTTCATTGCGGTTCAGAACCTCATGACCTGACAGGGTTCGAACGGTGACGGTCTGCTCCGTGCGAGCGCCCACCACTCCGTTAAGAACGCGGCCATCGGACAGTGTGACGACGGAGAGTCGCCACTCCGCGGGAACCGCCGACCGGGGATCGATGATTTTATCCAGCAGATAGTCGAGATCGGCCCGCCCAGAACCCGTGAGATCGGGCCCGAGATCTCCGCCGGTTCCATACAGCCGGTGGCAGGCGGCGCAGGATTGGTTGAAAATCAGCCGGCCGCGGCGCAGGTCACCAGCGGCGAGTTTCTCCGGAGTCAGGAGGGTTTTGTAACGATTGATGGATTGGCGCAGTTCGGCATCCGAATCGCGGACCTCCCCCCAGACCTCGCCCAGACGGTGGTTTAGGCCGGGATCGTTGAAGTTGCGGATCTGCCGGACGTGGGAGGCGGTAAGATGGTTGCTCGGTATCGAGCCCTCATTCTGGCCGACGTGATTCAGGAGGGCCCGGGCGAAACTGGGGCGCGAAACGAGCACGGCGATCACCGCCGGGCGTTGATCCGGCGCAAAGCGCGAATAGGTCCGGGCGAGTTGCTCCCCGATTGCGGGATCGTCAAACGTGGACAACCCGCGCGCCGCGATTCCGCCCAAGTCCCGGTGATACAGCAGTCCCTCACAAATCTCGCGCAGGTCGGGCGCGTTGTGGTCGATGAGGGCCTGCAAGGCGGTTTGGCGTGCGCTGACCGGCGCCGCATGGTTGAGGGCGACCTGATGCAGTTCCTCCAAGGCGCGTCCATCGCCGAACAGCGCGCTCAGATCCCGCACCCGTTCCTGGATTTCCGGGTCCGTCGCCATCTCGAATTTTCCAGACAGCTGTTCCCAATTGCGGGGAGGCGTGGTTTTTCGCCGGCCTCGCAGGCCCTCCGAAATCCCGCTCAAAACATCCCGCTGCACCGCTTCGTTATCGCTGGCGGCCGCGAATGAAAGGAGCTCTTCGACCGGTTCCGGGTGGCGTTCAAGCTCCTGCGCCAGGCGGCGCGCGAGATAGTTGCGGGTAAGGGGAATCGCTGAGGACCGGGCCAGTTGCGCCGCGCTCATCGGGTCGCCCTCCGCGATGGGTTCGAGCGCATACCAAAGCATCAGAGGCAGATTGTGGTCATCCGCATCCTCCGCCCTGGCCAACAAGGGCCCAATCAGCCTGGCCCGCTGGTGGATGGGCAGACGTTGCAAGGACGAGGCGAGGGTCAGGCGGACCAAGGGTGAGGGCTCGCCCGCAGTCAGACGGGCAAGGGCGGCCATCACGGGTTCGGCCAGCGTCGCCCCGGTGCGTCCCTCGCTCCGGTTGCCCAGGGGAAGGGTGTCGGTCAGCAAACGAATGGCCCAGGCCTGGATGTGTTCATTCGAATGCCCGAGCAGGGATTGGAGCCACGCGTCGGGCGCGGCACTGATCGCATGAAGGGTCCAGAGCGCGCGCAATTTCACCGTGATATCTTCCTGTTCGTAGAGATCGCGCAGAACCGCAGCGGCAGCGCTCAGATCGCGACCGGCCGCGGCCCGCTCCTGGAGCAGACGGCGGCTTTGACGGGGGAACCACTCATTGGCATGCAGCTGCAGCCGGGCCAGCGCGACGTCTCCGAGCGCGGCCAGATCAAAAGGTTCCACACGTTGCGGACGACCATAGGTGACCTTGTAGATCCGTCCGGAACTCCGGTGGATCCCTGAGTTGTCATGGCACTCACCGGTGTCAGACCAATCCGAAATATAAACGCCGCCATCCGGCCCGTAGAGCATCTCGATGCCGCGAAACCAGGGATCGGCACTGAATATAAGATCAGGTTCATGGATGGCGACGTAGCCGGAGCCAGTTCGTTCGAGTCGCTCCTGGTTCAGGCGGCGTCCATGGAAGTTCAGCGTAAACACCCGCCCGCGATAGTCCATGGGCCAGTTGTCGCCCTGGTAAATCATCATCCCTGAATGGGCATGGCCGCCGCCTGCCGCAGCCGTTCGGTCGGTGAGCACCGTACGCGTGTTCGTCCATGCCTCCTCCTGGGTGTTCCAGTGGAAATGATCGGCGTGCTGCTCGATCAGACCATAAACATGAGGGGTGAGATCCTGCCCGCCCATGCGCCGATAATGGGCACCCGGGATCAAGTGCCAGAAATGGCCGATGACGGTGTTGATGAAAAACGGTTCCCCCCGGTCATTCCAATCCATTCCCCAGGGATTGGTGGTGCCATCGGCCACCACTTCAAATTCGTGCCGGGTGGGGTGGTAGCGCCAGATGCCGCAGTTCATTTCCCGGCGCTCATCGGGGGATGCGCCCGGCTTGCCGACCTCTGACGTCGCGAGAATGCCATGTCGTCCGTAGAGCCAGCCATCCGGCCCCCACTTCAACCCATTGACAAAGTTATGCCGCGCCTGGTTGTCGTTCCAGCCATCGAGGAGGATCTCGGGCTCGCCATCCGGAACGCCGTCGCCGTCCCGGTCGGGAATAAACAGGAGGTGGGGCGGGCACAAGGCCCAGACGCCCCCAAACCCGACCTCGATGCTGGTCAGCAAACGGGCCTGGTCCCAGAAGACGGTGCGTTGATCAAAGCGGCCGTCACCATTGGTATCCTCTAGAATCAGAATGCGATCGCGCAGGTTGCGGTCGAAACCCAACGGCCTTTCGGCGTAGGTGTAATTTTCGGCCACCCAGAGTCGTCCGCGGGAGTCGAACGACATGGCGATGGGCTGCCGTACGTCCGGTTCGCCGGCGAACAGCGTGACTTCGAATCCGGGAGGAAGCTGGAATTGCTTCGCAGCCTCCTCGGCCGACATCGGCCCGGAGCCGGCGGCCTCGGTATCGTAAATGGCGGGAAACGGGGTGGCGCCCGGCAATGCGGCTCCCAACGAGAGGGCCAGCACGATAAGGGTTGTCCGTATGCACATGGTAGGAACGGGAGGATGAATGGGGGTGAAGTCGTGGAGGAGCGACGGGATAGGGATGCAGGTCCGCAACATTACCTGGCCCAAGCCGGTACCGTTCCGTGTTCAATATCGAATACGAGGGGGCCCAGCAACCAGAGCAAGGCGAGCAGTAGTGGGACCAGAACTACGTTGAGGAGGAACCCGCTTCGCGCCATTTGGGGCAGACGGATCATGCCACTGCCGAAGACGATCGCATTGGGCGGTGTGCCGACGGGCATCATGTAGGAACAATTCGCGGCCAGAGCGGCGGGCACCAGAAAAAGCAAGGGATCCTGTCCCATGCTTAACGCGATGGCCGCGACGATGGGCAGGAAGGTGGCCGCCGTGGCGGTATTGCTCGTCAGTTCGGTCAACATCAGGATTCCAAAACTTATCACGCCAAGGATCAGGAAGACCGGCAGCCCCGACAAGGCTCCGCTCAGCTGCCCCAAATACAGGGATAATCCACTGCTTTGGATCATGCCGGCCAGGCTCAACCCACCGCCAAACAGCAGCAGCACCTCCCAAGGCAGTTCCCGGGCCGCTTCCCAAGTCATCACGAACTCGCCACGCCGGGCATTGATGGGCAGCAGAAAAAGCGCCACCGCCCCCCCGATGGCGATGCTGGTATCCGAAACCATGGGGAACGGTTTCTCCAGCAGCGGTCGGAAAATCCAGCACAGGGCGGTCAGCGTAAAGACGATCGCCACCATGGCCTCGCCGTGACTGAAGCCGGCGAGCTTTTCCTTCTCGGTCTTGATCAAGGCCTCCATGCCCTCCAATTTCGAACCCGGAAACCTGAATGCGATCCGGGTCAGCGTGAAGTACACGACCGGCAGGGTCAGCAGGGTCATCGGCAGTCCGATCATCATCCATTGGCCGAAGCCGATATCGTATCCGTAAACCTTGCTCATGTAACCCGCCAGCAGCGCATTGGGCGGGGTGCCGATCAAGGTTGCCATGCCCCCCGTCGTCGCCCCGTACGCGACCGCCAGCATCAGAGCCGGGGCAAATGATTTTCCCGCTGCCGATTCGTCGCGGGGCAGCAAGGCGACGACGGAGGTGGCGATGGGGAGCATCATCAGGGCGGTGGCCGTGTTGCTCACCCACATGCTGATCAGCGCACCTGACAACAGGAAGCCGGCGATGATGCGGTTGGGCTGCGCCCCCAAAGCCCCGATCAGCCCGATGGCGACCCGCTTGTGCAGATTCCATCGCTTCATCGCCAGCGCGATGATGAAGCCGCCGAGGAACAGAAACACCAGAGGATTGGCGTAAGGGGCGGAAACGGACGTTATGTCACCGAGTCCGAGGGCCGGGAACAAAACCAAGGGCAGCAGGGCGGTGACTGAAATGGGCACGGCTTCGGTGATCCACCACACGCTCATGAGGCCCGCCGCTCCGGCGGTTTTCCAACCGATGGGGCTGAGGCCGTCCGGGGGTTCCAACACCAGCGTCAGCAGGAGAAATCCCGGCCCCAGGATCCACCCCGACCATTGTCTCAAGCCGTACTCTTCTCTGCGTGAGCCGCTGTCGCTTGTCATCATGATAGGTGCGCGGAAACTGCGGAGGGCTGCCCTGCGAACAGGCAATGGGATAAGTTTCGAGAAACCCACACTTCCCTCGACGCGTCAAGAAAGCCATGGAACCGGCGGGATTGAAATGGGCACCTGTTGCGGACCACGATTTGCATTGCCGATTATCTGTTCGTTATTGGTCCCCATGGGCTCTATCGGGTATGCTGCCTTCGGCCCTATGATGCGATGCTCCCTTCCCAACACCCGCTGGGCTTCCGCCCTCAGAAGGCTGATGCTGCCATTGGGGCTGCTCGCCTTGGGGGCTTGTCCGGTTAGGGCCGTGGCGCAACCCTTGCCGGGAGACGACCCGGTCCCGGTCGCGGGCCTGGATGTGGAGACTCAGTTCCCGGCGGGGAAATTGCTCTTCGAGCAGCAGTGCATGGCCTGCCATGCGCTTAACCGGGAGGGAATCGGTCCCCGCTTGGGTGGTGTAACCGAACTTTTTTCACGTGAGGATTTGACCCGCCGCATACGAAACAGCTCCGGCTGGATCCAAACTGGGGATGAGCGGATCACCACGCTGAGAAATCAGTACAAAATGGTGATGCCGCCATTTGAGCATTTGTCCGACGAAGTGATCGGGGACATTCTGGACTTCATGGACGAGCAATCAAAGCGCGAACGGATCGCGCCGCTGGTTGTAGATTCAAGCCAGCGTTACTTTTTCGGTGATCGCGTGGTGGATCCGATCATCCGGACCGGGCTGGCAGTCGAGTTGGAGGAGTATGTGCGCATTCCGCTGCCGGAGCACCGCACCCCGACCAAGGGGATCGCCACCTTGAGGGGGCTCCCTGCGGGGGACGGCTCCTTGCTGGTGAGCGATCAAATGGGAATCATTCATCGGGTCGACCAGGACAGAAGCCCGACGGTCTTCCTCGATATCCGGGAAATTTTCGAGGACTTCATCACCCACCCCGGCATCGGCACCGGCTTGGGAAGCTTCGATCTGCATCCCGACTTTCTGGCTACCGGTCTGTTCTACACGACCCATGCCGAGCCTCGCAAAGACAAGCCGGGCATCAATGATGACTTCTACAGGATCGCGATTCCCGAAGCGTGTCATTGGGTGCTGACCGAATGGCGGGCGACCGACCCGCGCGCGGCCGCTTTTTCCGGAACCCGTCGCGAAGTGCTCCGGGTGACGACGCCGACCACCGCCCACACCTTCCAGGACTTGGGATTCTCTCCGGTGCGGGATCCTTCCGATCCCGATTACGGGATGCTTTACCTGGGGATCGGAGACGGAGGCTCGATCAACCTGAAGAAACCCGAACTGTGCCACACCAACCGGTCCCTGCTCGGCACCATCATTCGCATTGATCCCAGCGGGCGCACCAGCCCCTCCGGACAATACGGAATTCCGCCGGACAATCCGTTTGCGGGCAGCCCCGACCCTGCGGTTCGCCAGGAAATCTGGGCCTACGGCTTCCGCAATCCGCACCGGTTCTGCTGGGATCCGCGTCACGGATATCGAATGATTGCGACGGACATCGGGGAAAAGAACGTGGAAGAGGTGAATATCATCGAGAAAGGTCGTGATTACGGATGGCCCGTGATCGAGGGCGGATTTGGAATCGACATCCATTCAGACCCCAAGGTGGTCTTTGAAGTCAGCGCAGCGGTCCTGGCCCGCTACCAATTGCCCTACGGCCAGTATGACCACCACGATGGCCATGCCATCAGCGGCGGATTCGTCTACCGGGGCTCCATCGGGGCTCTGAACGGAAAGTACATTTTCGGCGATATCGTTTCGGGTAAGCTCTTTTATATGAACATGGATGAGGCGCTGTCCGATGCGGCAATATACGCTTTAAGGGTGTTCAGCGAAGGTCAGGAAACGACCATAAGGGAACTGTGCGGGCGGCAGCGGACCAATCTGCGAATTGGATACAACGAGTTCACACACGAAATGTTTGTGATGACCAAGGACGACGGCGTGGTCAGAAAAATAGTCGGCGCCCACTTTACCGAAGCGCCGGCCCCCGGAAGCTGGTAGGGTTTTGGGCGGGGCCGTGGCTGGATCTCCGGAGCTGGTCTTTAGCGGATGGCGATGCGTTTCCAATAACCCCAGGAAAAACTCACATCGCCGGTGGGGATGGCGTGATACGCAAAGACGAGGGTGCCTGTGAAGGGGGTGTCCTGGGTGTGGGTGATGGTTACGTCGCCGCGGTCGTCGGGTTCGGTGAGCGGGGTCAGCATGCGTTCAAAAAGCGTCCGGCGCGTGCCGTCGGGGAGCTCCTCAAAAACGCGGATCACCACACCCGGGGTGGTGTTGCCGTCGCTGTAGGAACCCGGCACCATGCCGCCCACCGCCTCGATGGAGCGACTGCCGGGTGGCGGCCGGAAATGCAGCTCGGTCGGAGCCTGGGTGCTGACCACGGCGGTGCCGTCAATCCGGATGAAGCCGATCTCGTAGTCGCCTTTCGCGAGATGTGGCAACGGCGACATCATCGTAAGGTTGTCCGCATAACGTGGGAGGCGCAGGTCATGCTCCTGGTCGAGCAGCAGGGAGACGATCTGCTGGTCGAGATTAAGTTCGACTTCGCCCCAGTCATCCCGGGAGAGCAGGATCTGGGCGGCGGCGACGGCCCGGTCCCGGTGCACGTAGATGTCGGCGTCGGGCATGCGCACCACCGGTTCAGGCGTCAGGGGGATCAGGCTGCGCAGGTTGTAAAGGAAGGTGTGATCATACCGGTAGTGATCGGTCAGGGCCACGGTGGCGATGCGCCGGCCATCCAGGGCGGCCAGGGAGCGGCCGAGGCGTTCGTAGTCGCGGGCGTGACTGTTGAAGGGCAGGAGACCCCGTCGTTCGGCGTAGTAGGGCAGAAGGCTGACCCAGTCGAAGCCGAAGCCGGCAAAGGCATCAGCGGAGGGGGTGAGTTGGCGGATCATGTCCGCCACGGCGGGTGGCGGAGGGTTGGGCCGGCGGTGGAATCCGTGGTAGGAGGTGAAGAACGCGTAAACCTGTCCGCCCAGGCCGAGCCCAATTAGGGCGAGGCCGATGGAGCGGTGCAGGCGGTGGTGGCGGAGCACCCCGGCGGCGGCGATGCCGAAGGCGGCGAGGAGCAGGAAGCCTGACGCGTAGGAATAGTAGTCGTGGATATAATACAGGTTGGCGAAGACCAAAAATCCGCCCGGGTAGGCGAGCAGGCAGGCGGCCGCCAGCAGGCGGTGCCGGGTGCCCGCGAGGACCAGGCCGGCGAGCAGGACGATGAGCCCCGGGACGGACAACACCGAATGGAAGGTGATGTAGCCGATCCCCCGCCACCATTCGTAGCTGAGCCGTTGATCGATCGAGCCCAGGTTGAAGGCGCGCAGGGAATCGGAGGTCAGGATCGCGCCGTAGGGATTCAGCTCCTTGACATGGTCCGAGTACCCCACCCAGGCGAGGCCGGCGAGCAGGGGAATGCCGGCGGCGAGCCAGGCCCGGCCCACGGGGCC
>JBGTGS010000186.1:0-7884 GCA_041746615.1 Opitutaceae bacterium
TCGACGTGCGCATCGAGCAGATGCTGGAAAAGTCCTCGGTCGTTAACCGGGGTGGGGTGAACGTCTACAACTGGATCCAGCGCAACCTGCCTTTCCTGCACACGGTGTTTTACGCCTTGGTGGAACTGCTCAGTATCCTCAACCGCCGCTCGGTCGCGCTCGGACGTCCGTACTATCTGCGCGTGCTGCGCGAGTACCGCCCCCACCTGGTGTTCAGCGTGCACGACTGTCTTAACCGGGGGTATTTCCAGCTGGCGCGCCGTGAACTCGGTCGGGACAAGGTGCGTTGCGCCACCTATTGCGGGGAGTTTTCCGGAGGCTGGGGCTATTCCATCAACTGGATCGAACCGACGGTGGATCTTTATTTCTCGCGGACCCCGACCGCGCGGGACTACGCCGTCAAGAAGGGCGTTGCGCCTGAGCGCACGCGGGTGCGCGGACATCTCATGCGCCCCCGCGCCCATCTCGAGGTGTTGGATGCGCAGGCGCGCATCGACTACCGGGTCGGCAAGCTCGGGCTGCGTCCCGACCTGTTCACGGTGTTTCTCGCCACCGGGGGCAACGGGGCCAACAACCACCTCGCCCTGCTGCGCCTGCTCGCCCGGCACCCCGATCACTGTCAGGCCATCGTCATCTGTGGACGCAACCACGATGCCTACAACGACCTGATCCACTGGCGGGCCAACCACCCCGAGTTCAACTGTTACGTGGAGGGTTATTCGGAGACGGTGCATCTGTTCATGCAGGCTGCGGACGTGATCGTCACCCGCGGGGGCACGACCACTTGCGCGAAGGCGCTGCATTTCGGGTGCCCGATCATATTCAACGCCTTTGGCGGCATCATGCCCCAGGAGTCGCTCACCTGGAAATTTTTCCAGAACGGCGCCGGGTCGGAGAAGATTGAGCGTGTCGAGGACTTCGCCGCCCTGATCGATCACTGGCTTTCGCCCGCCGATGGCTTCGATGACTACCGTGCCGCCTTCCTGCGACTGCAGTACCATGAGGATCCCACGCTGCTGATTGGGGAACTGGTGGACCTGGCCCAGGAGGCGGCGGGGATCAAGCTGCGGCGACATACCTTTCCCCCCTTTCCCGGCCGCGGCGGCCAATAATCGCTTGGCCGCCGCCGTGTGGCCGCGCAACCTCCGGGACCGTGCCGGCACGACCGCCCATCATCGCCTATCTTTATACGACGTTTCCAAAGCCCACGGAAACGTTCATGCAGCGCGAGGTCCTGGCCATGCGCCGGCTCGGCGCTGAACTGCGCATCTACTCGCTCTGGGGCGGGGGCGGGGAGTTTGCCGGCCTGACGGTGACGAAGTTCTCGATGTGGCGTCTGCTGGAGCTGCTTTGGCTCATCCCCTGGGTGGCGGTCACGCGATGGGATGTGTTCGGTGTGCTGCTCAAGGGCCTCTTCACCCGTCGGCCGCCGGGTTGGCTCAATTTCTGGGAGAACATGCTCGGGGCCGGTTTCGCCGGGGTATTCTACCATTCCTTTCGCCGCGATCCGCCGGCGTTGATCCACGCGGCCTGGGGTGGGGCGCCGGCCACTGCAGCGTGGATCCTGCACAAGCTCAACGGCCATCCCTACACCGCCGCCGCTCATGCCTACGATCTTTACGAGCACGGCGGCGACTGGTGGTTGCAGGAGAAACTGGCGGAGGCGCGCTGTATTCACACCTCGACTGAGATGGGTGGGATGACCCTGAGGGAACGCGGCCTGCCGCCGGAGCGGATCAAGATCATCCGCCGCGGACTCGACGTGTTCCCGGAGTTCAAACCGCTGCGCCCGGACCGCCGGCCACTACGGATCCTCTGTGTGGCCCGTCTGGTGCCGAAGAAGGGACTGCGCCACCAGCTGCGGATCTACGCCGCCCTCCGCGCCGCCGGCCTGCCATTCGAGGCGCGCATTGCCGGCGAGGGACCGCTGCGGTCCGAGCTCATGAACCTCGCCCTGGAGTTGGAGATCGCGGGATCGTTGCGCTTCCTCGGTCACCAGCCCCATGCGGAAATGGGGGTGCATTTTGACTGGGCGGACGTGCTCGTGCACACCGGCATCGTTGCGCCGAGCGGCGACCGCGACGGACTGCCCAACGTCATCCCCGAGGCGATGGCGGCAGGTGCGATGGTGGTGACCTCACCGGTAGCCGCCACCACCGAGGCGATCCATGACGGCGAGACGGGACTGGTGGCTCCAGCCGATGATCCCGATGCCTGGATCCGGGCCTTGTGCCGGCTCGCTGAGGATGACGAACTTGCGGAACGGCTCCGCCGGGCGGCCCGGGCCTGGGTTGAGCGCGAGTTTGATGCCCACCGCAACGCGGCCCGGCTGCACGCGTTTCTCATGGAGGCAATCCGGTCATGATCCACTTCGATGTGACCAAGGCGGATTCCGCCCGGCATCGCTCCGGCCTGACGCGGGTCAGTTCGCGGCTTCGCGAAGAACTTGGCCCGGCCGCCACCCCGGTCAGCTGGGGTGCCTGGGACCGGCGGGTGGGGGCGGACGACTGGTTTTTCACCGCCGAGCTTTTCTCCGGGGAGGAGCGACCCGGGTTCCGGGAGTTCGTCGCGCGGCCGCCCTGCCGGCTGGCGGCCGTCTTCCACGATGCCATCCCGCTCAAGCATCCGCACATCACCTGGCCGCAAAGTGTGTCGCGACACCCTGAATACATGAAGCTGCTGGCATCGTTCGACCGGGTGTTCGCGGTTTCGGCGGCCAGCCGGGACGAACTGCTCGGGTTTTGGCGCTGGCAGGGCGTGACATCCAAGGCCGAGGTTTCCGTGCTTCCCCTCGGGGCGGATTTTAATGGCACCCTGCGGGTGACCGGCCGGACACCGTCCGCCGAGCCGGTACTGCTCTCCGTTGGCATCATCGAGCCGCGCAAGAACCAGGTTTTGCTGCTCGACGTCTGCGCTGACCTCTGGGCGGAAGGCCGGTCCTTCGAACTGCATCTGGTCGGCCGGGTGAACCCGCATTTCGGCCGGCCGATCTTCGCCCGCATCCGTGAGCTCCGGCGTCGGTATCCGTCGCTTCATTACCATGAAGCAGCTACCGACGAGACGGTCATGGGTCTGTATGCCCGGGCCCGGGCCTCGGTCTTCCCGACCCTGGCGGAAGGCTGCGGATTGCCCCTGCTGGAATCGCTCTGGCGGGGTGTGCCCTGTCTGGCCAGCGATCTTCCGGTGCTCGAGGAGAATGCCACCGGCGGCGGCTGCCTGCTGACGCCGGTCAATGATGCCGCCGCCTGGCGCAGACAACTTGTGCGCGTGCTGGAGGATGACGCACTCGTGGCGTCGCTGACGGCGGAGGCCCAGAGCCGAACGCTGCCCACTTGGAGTGCAGCGGCGGCGTTCCTGCGAAAAGCACTGGAGTGACCTGAGTCGACGTCATCCGGTTCATCTACGAATGGAATCCTCTAACTTGCGGGAAGTGGTAGCCGCTACCCCACATTAACCTGCGGAAGGAAGGCAATTGAGGATGAAATTTCATCGACCAATATCTGTGGCGTGGACGAGTACTTTAATCCAATACCCTCATGAAAAGCCGAGGACATGCTTGCGGACCAGGAGACGGGCATTTACCGTCTTGTCCATGACGACGATGAGGGAGATTATTTTCGAGGTGCGCGAGGATGAGATCGACGGTGGCTACAACGCCTCGGCGCTTGGGGTTGGCATCCACACAGAGGGGGAAACTTTGGAAGAGCTGCGGGCCAATGTGAAAGAGGCCGTTGATTGCTACTTCGATGAGACGATGGATGCCCCCAAGGTGATCCGGCTTCACTTCGTGCGGGATGAAGTGATGGCGCGATGAAGTTACCGCGCGACGTGTCCGGCCCTCAGCTGGTAAAGACGTTGCGGGTGCTCGGCTACGTGGTGGATCGGCAACGCGGCTCGCACATCCGCGTGACGACTCGGCAGGATGGTGAGAATCACGAAGTCGTACCGAACCACCATCCAATCAAAACAGGCACACTCTCCGGAATCTTCAAGCGCATCGCTGCGCACCACAAACTCACGGTCGAGGAACTGGTTCGAAAACTGGAATTATAGTGGGGCCGAGCGTTCTGACCAGCCGGGGCTGCCGAGGAACCAGCCATGGACGACGCGGACGGGCTTGCAGCCGGGGCGGGCCCGCTTAGCGTGTCGGCATTAGCCAGATGCAGCGAATCACCTTCAACCCCAACCAGTGCGGCGGCCGACCGTGCATCCGGGGTATGCGCATCCGGGTCAAGGATGTGCTCGACATGCTCGCCGCCGGTGAGACCGGGCAAACGATCCTCGCCGACTTCCCTGACCTCGAACCCGGGGATATTCGCGCCTGTCTCGAATACGCGGCCAAGTCCGTCGATCACGCAGTCCTCGCCCTGGCCAAGTGAAGATCCTGCTCGATGCTCAGTTGCCGCCGGGACTGGCGCACTGGCTGTGCTCACTCAAACCGTACGCCGAACGTCAGTACCAGCGCAACGAAGGCGAAGGGGGGCCAGTAGCCGCCGGCGGGCCGTTCCCAACGGCGGGAGTAGCCGTGGATCATCACCCCCACGAGCAGGGCGATCGACACCGGACCCACCCAGTCGCCGCGATAAGCCGCCGTCTGATATGACCCGGGCAGGAGCACGAAGAGCTCCACCGTCTTCTCGATCAGGACCAGCACCAGCGCCGCCGCGTGGTTGAAGACCACACTCAGGCCCGTGAGTCCGGTCAGTCCGGTGAGCAGAGAAGCAAACCCCGCGCACACGACGGCCAATGCCAGCGGAATCAGCACCAGGTTCGCCAGAAGTGCCCCCGGAGTCACGAGATTGAAAAAGGCAATGCTGCTCAACGTGCTGACCAACGTGGCCGCCAACCCCAGGGCCAGGGCGCTGCTGACTTTGTCCCAGGAACCTGCAGTGGTGTGATGCCAGCGGGTCTTGGCCGCTTCCGGCAATGCGGTGAAGAGCCGCTTTGCCGAACTCCAATGCCCGGCCAGGGGCAGGCCCAAAATCAGCAGGGCGGTCACGATCCCGTAGCTGAGCTGGAAGCTGGCACTGAAGAGCTGCATGGGATCACCGGTCAGGACGAGCACGGCCGAGAAGGCCAGTGCGGACAACGGATTTCCCGGAACCCGCAGCACGAATGAGGCGGACAGGACGGTCGTCATGATGAATGCCCGCACCGCCGACGGCATGGCTCCGGTGATGTCGGTGAACAGCCAGAGCGCGAGGGTCGCCAGTCCGAACTGCCAGACCCGGGGAATCCGTATCAACGAAAGCAATACGTTCAAACACAGGGCGATGGCCGAGATGTGCAGCCCGCTGATGGCAAACAGATGCATGGTCCCGCTGTGCATGAACCGGTCGCCCTGTTCGCTGCTCAACTCATGCTTCTGTCCCAACAGCATGGCCCGGAAAATCCCGCCCGGTTGGGGTTTGTCGGTCAGCCCGTGACTGAGGATGGTTTCGAATCGGGAAAGTGCTGCAGTGCAGAAACGATGGTAAGCGGACGGAGACCTGACGGTTTCGAGAATCCGTCCGCGGCCCAGACGGAAATTGATGCCTGCCCCGGCGAGGTAGGCGTCAAAGGAATCGGACGGCGGATCGTAGGGCAGTAATTGCAGCACGCCGATCACAGCCACCTCAGCCGCCCGCGCCGGTGGTTCACCCGTGGCGGACGCGAGCGAGAAATACAGCTGTTGGCCAACCAGCTCCTGCAGATGGGGGTCCGCAGCCGTGATGCGACCTAGCCCACTGGTGCGGCGCAGATCCGATGAGGCGGGGAAAATCCGGTCAATCCTGACGGTCAGCTGTGCTTCGCGGGGAGGCAGTTCTTCCCAGGCCGCGATCCGCGCCCGCGCGAGGGTGTAATGGGCTGCTCCCAACAGAAGCAGCCCCATCACCAATCCCGGGGCCCACACCCGAGGCACCAACAAGGCCACGCAGGAAACCGCCAATGCTCCGACCAGCAACCAGGCGGGTTCCAGCGGGAGCCATTGTTGCCTACCCGCCACGAGTCCGGCCATGAGGGGGAGCAGGATCCACAGGGCGGGGGCGCGGTGTCCTTCAGGTACCTGAGTCATAGGCCGTAGCTGCTCATAAATGAAATAAAATGGCGATAAATCGGATCAAGCACCAGATTAACCAATCGTATGTCTCCCCCCTCGGGGGGGTAGTGGTACAGTTTGGGATTATTGATGGTGCTGAAGTGCTTGCGCGCCACGTTGCGTGCATGCACGCAACCTACATTTCGGCAAACGGTACCACTACCGTCCGGCAGGCTGCTGCTGAAAGCCTTTCTTTCGGCATCAATCGTGTTCAGAACGGGGGCTGCCATGCCTTCGGATGAGCAAACTGATCTGTTTAACGGCGATGATGCCTCCCGATCGCCGGACGCCACCACCGCCCCCGACTCGGCCGGCAGGCCGCTGGCCGTGCGCATGCGCCCCCGCACCCTGGCGGAGATTGTCGGCCAACCCCAGCTGACGGGAGCCGATGCCTTGCTGCCGCGGCTGATTGCGACGGACCGCTTCGGCAGCCTGCTGTTTTACGGACCGCCCGGTTGTGGCAAAACCAGTTTTGCCGAGGTTATCGCCCGCGAAACCGGCAGCCGTTTCGTGCGGATCAACGCCGTCATGTCCAACGTGGCCGAGCTCCGGGGCATCCTCACCACGGCCCGCCGCATGCCGGAGGCGCGCACCCTGCTATTCATCGACGAGCTTCATCGTTTCAACAAGGCCCAACAGGACCTGCTGTTGCCGGATGTAGAGGAGGGCACCGTGCGCCTCATCGGTGCCACCACCCACAACCCGGGCTTCTACGTCAATCCGCCGCTGCTCTCCCGCAGTCATCTGTTCCGGTTGGAACCGCTTTCCACGGAGGCGGTGGCCGGTGTGCTCCGCCGTGCCCTCGGCGACCGCGAACGCGGGCTCGGTGAGCAGGGGGTCACGGCGGACGACCGTCTGCTCAACGACCTCGCGGTGCTCTGCGATGGGGATCTGCGCCGGGCGCTCAACGCCCTGGAGGTTATTGTGCTCGGCCTGCCGGAGGGTGCCTCCGTCTCTCCCGCCGACCTCGAGGTCTTCGCGCGGGAGCGTCGTATCCGTTACGACGCGGACGAGGACGAGCACTACGACACCATCTCTGCTTTCATCAAGAGTTGCCGGGGCAGTGATCCTGATGCGGCCATGTACTGGCTGGCCAAGATGCTGGCGGGTGGAGAGGACCCGCGCTTCATCGCGCGCCGTCTGGTCATCCTTGCGAGTGAGGATGTGGGGCTGGCCGACCCGCTGGCCCTGCCGCTGGCGGTGGCCGCGCATCATGCCTGTGACTTTGTCGGCCTGCCCGAGGCCGAGTACACGCTCGCCCATGCGACCCTGCACATCGCCTGCGCGCCCAAGAGCAATTCGGCCACCCTGGCCTTGGCCGAAGCCCATCGCGTGCTCAAGGAGCAGCCGGTCCAGGCCGTGCCGCTTCCGTTGCGTGACAAAAGCGGGGCGGCGAGCAAACAGGCCGGTCATGGGAAGGGCTATCGTTACTCCCATGATTATCCTGAGAACATTTCGGGACAGGACTACCTGGAGAAGCCGCTCCAACTCTACACTCCGAAGACGGCGGGCATGGAATCCCGCGTTGCCGAGCGTCTCGCCCGCTGGCGCGAAATGCGCGCAAAATAAATAGAACAGTTTAAATTGAAGTGTAGCCTTTAGGATAGGGCGCGAAGGGTAGGGCGCTCTCTCCGAGAGCGTCGCGGCGTATTGGGACAATACGCCCTAGGGCGTGTCTGGTAAATAACGGTCAGGCTTTGAGCCAGACGAGGCAACAGGCGAGGGTGACCATGGCTGCGAAGGTGGTGTGGAGTTTTTCGTAACGAGTGGCGATGCGACGAAAGACTTTCAAACGGGCGAAAAGG
>JBGTGS010000187.1:0-2278 GCA_041746615.1 Opitutaceae bacterium
CCGCGGCGCGTGAAGCCTGGGCCACCATGGCCCGGCGAGCGGGCGGAGTCTATCGCCCCGACCTCGGTTACGGGGAGGTCCTGACCTCCGGCCATTGGCTCGACCGCCTGCCGGGGATCGACGAGGACCTGGAAAACCTTCGCCAGCGGTTCGCTGCGAAGGTTTACCTGGCCACGCAGTTGCACTACGCTCCGTCCGACCGGGCGGTGGACGATGCGACGCGCCCACCCGTTCGCCTTGAGGTGGCGGCCGAACACGCGCCACCCGCCCGGTTTTCCTCCGGTCAACCGCTGCCGCTGGTCGTCCGCGTGACCACTCCGGGGGTGACACGCGTGAAGCTGCATTACCGCCCGGTAAACCATGCGGAGCACTGGCAGGTACAGGAGATGACGGCGGCCGGCGACACCCATACGGGCGCGATCCCCTCGGGCGTCACCGCCGGGCGCTTCCCCTTGCAATATTACTTCGAAATCTTCGTGGGCGAAACCGGGGCCACCTTGCATCCACCTCTTGCCGCCGACCTTGCCAACGTGCCTTATCATGTTGTTCGGCGACAGTCCTGATGGCTGCCTCACTGCCTTTGGACTTATGTCTTAAGCATGGTCACCGGACGCGATACATGTTCTGCTCTTTACCACGCAATTCCCATGCCTGGCGCATGATCGGGGCCGGTCCCGACTACACGCTGGAACCAGGACAGGCGTGGATCCTCGAAAACAAATTTCTCCCCATGGGCTTATCATTCCAACAGCTGAGGCGTTTCCGCCGCCCGCTCATCGCGCTCCTCTGCATGGTTCCGCTCATGGGTTCCGCTGCCGATGACGCCGCCCACCAGAAGCTGGTATCCGAAGCCGAGGCCGCGCTGAAGTTCGCACCGGTTGCGGTCACCCAAAAGACGAAACCTGCGCCGAGCGGCGATCCGCACGATTACGCCAGCACCGCCCCTTTTTTCTGGCCCGATCCGACGAAGCCCGACGGCCTGCCCTACATCCGGCGTGACGGCGAGGTGAACCCCGAGTCGCGCACCGTCGCCTCCGACTTCCCGCGTGCACAGGCCTTGGGCAACGCGATTGAAACCCTCGCCCGTGCCTACGCCGCGACCGGCCGGGAGGAATATGCCGCCCACGCTGCGCGCCTGTTGCGGACCTGGTTTCTGGATCCGGCCACCTTCATGCGGCCTCACCTGGATTTCGCCCAAGGCGTACCCGGCGTGAATGTCGGCCGGCAGTTTGGCATCATTGAGGGCAACAGTCTCGTGAGCGCGCTTGAACACGCCGACCTGCTCGAGGGATCGGAGGCGTGGACCCCCGCCGATCACAGGGCGCTCATGCAATGGGCCAGCCAGTTTCTCGACTGGTACCTCACCAGCCCCTTTGGCGTGGCCGAGGCCGCCACCCGCAACAATCACGGCACCCACTACGACGTCCAGGTCATGCGCATGGCGTTCATGGTCGGGCGCGTGGACATTGCGAAGCGGGTGGCCGAGGAAGCCAGGGAGCGTCGCATCGCCGCCCAGATCGAGCCCGACGGCCGGCAGACCCACGAGCTGGCCCGCACCAATTCCCTCAGCTACTCCCGCATGAACCTCGCCGGTTTGATGCGGCTGGCCAATCTGGCCGGGCGGGTCGGGGTTGACCTCTGGCACTTCGAGACAGCCGACGGCCGCAGCATCCGCCGGGCTCTGGATTTCCTCGTGCCCTACCTGCGGGATCCCTCCCGGGAGTGGCCCCACCAGCAGATTCGAGCGATGAGCCGACGTGACTTCGTGCCCATGCTCCGGCAGGCGGCTGAAGTGTATAACGAAAGCGAATACGAAATCATTGCCGACCGCCTGGCCCGGGTGCCGTGACCGGCCACAGCCAACTGAACGAAGCGCCCCTCGCGACCATTACTCCACCCATCAGCATGCCCTTATGAACACCCTCAAGTCCCTCGTTTTGTTGTCCAGCCTGAATCTGTTGTCGGCGGTTCCGCTGCCGGGTGCGGCCGGCCTGCCGATCCGGGGGATCGCGCATGTCGCGTTCCAGTCGTCGAATCTTGATGTCTCCCGCGCCCACTACACCGGCATGCTCGGTTTCGAGCAGGCTTTCGAGGTCGGGGAGGGCGACGCAGCGGCCTTGTATTTGAAGATCAACGACGATCAATTCGTGAAGCTGCTCAAGGTGCCCGGGGCCACGGACGACAACCGGCTGGTCGAGGTCGCGTTGGAGGTGGGCGACGTGGCGGTCACCCACGCGCTCCTGCGCGGGCAGGGGCTCGCCCCCACGGCGATCACCAC
>JBGTGS010000188.1:0-3463 GCA_041746615.1 Opitutaceae bacterium
CGGCGGCTGCGTTCGAGCAGCCGGGCTTCGGAGCGGCCCAATCGCCGGGCCGCGAGGTCCGCCAGGATCGCGGGGTAACCGTCCGCAAGGTTCTCGCGGGCGGCGGTCTGGAAATGCTCCAGAGCGGCGGCGAAGCGGCCCTGGCCATGACGCAACACGCCGAGTTCGAGCGCGGCGAGACGGCGGCCCGCCGCGTCACCGGTCAATTCCTCCAGCAAGGCTTCCGCCTCGGCATCCCGTTGCAACGTGCCAAAGACTGCGACCTGATCCAGCAGGAGGACCGGATCGCGACCCACCAGGTCGATGGCCACGCGGAAATCTGCGAGCGCCTCGTCAAACAGTCCCGCCCGGCTGTACAACACACCCCGTTCACGATGCGCCTGCGCCAGCATCTGCTTTTGCGCGTCGTCGACCGGCTGGGCTTGCAACATTCCAATGCGGAAGCTGCGCTCAGCCAGCTCACGCTCCAGTTGCTGCCGGTGAATCTCGTTGATCGCCGGCTCTCCCTGCCAGCCGCCGGGCGGATCGCGGACTTCGCTGAGCGCCACCGATCGGATCTCCCCGCGATCCCAGGCCTCCAGCAGGTGGGTCGCGGACTCGCCTCCAATGAGATTGGGCAGCACCCGGCGCCAGACCACAAAATCCGCCGGGGCCGTGAACCCTCGCGCCACCACCAGCAGACGTTGCATGACCAGGGTGAGCTCGTGGGCACCGGCCTTCTCCAGGTTCACCGCGAGTTCGGATATTTCCCGGTGACCGAGGGCCACCCGACCGTCGCTGAGGCGCGTCCACTGGGACGCGAGTTCACGTCCATGCGCCCTGGCCGCGGCGTCACCGCGATAGCCGGCCGCACTGATCGCATCCAGTGCGAACAACCGTTCGATCTGGGGCTGGAGGGTCGCCAGCACCGCATCCATCGCGGATTCACGTTGGTCCTCGGCGTGTGATTTCGGAATCACGGTTCGCAGCCTAAGCTCGATCAGCCCGGCAACCACCAGCGCATTGCGCGGCCAAATCAGCAGGGCCTGGTGATAGATTTCCTCCATCCGCTCGGGTCCGGCTCCGGCTGCGCGGCGGTCGATCCCAGTCACGCTGTCCATGATGATCGCGCCCAGGCCATAGGCATGCATCAGATAGAGCGGCCGGATGCGGTCGTCGATGGGCAGGAGCTGGGTAGTGGCCATGAGGATGCGATTGGCCCGCCAGATGTCGCCGCCGCTGGCGAGCAGCGTGGCTTGAAGAAGCAAAATGCTGCCATCGGTGGGGTCGACTTCGAGGGAGGCCCGCCAGAAATTCGGGTTGTGGGTCACCAAGGTGTCCACGTTGAGCCGGTCGAGGTCGGTCACCCCGCCTTCCTCCACCAAGCGACGGGCGATGGCGAAGTCGCGGACCAGGGCGGCAATTCCCGGGTAATCGGCGGCCGGGATCCGGTCGTAGGCGTCGATGATTTCCAGCGCGGTCTGCCAGGCACGAAGGCGGGCCTCCCCGAGGTCTGCCCGGAAGGCGGAAGCGGCCGCCGCCGCATTCCAATGGGGCGGCGGGGCGACCGTGGTGCAAGCAGGCAACAGCAACAACCCTGCGATGCCCGCAAGCAGTAAGAACACGAGGGGTAGACGTGGTCTTTTCATGTACGTTGCCGACCCTATGAGGATGGCGTGCGCCGAGACGATGCGAAAATACCGGCAGATAGCGGCACTTCGCCGTTGCAGGCCCGCTCCGGACGCTTACGAAGAACCCCGCATGGCACCGAGCAAAGAAGCCTGGTCCTCACGAGTGGGAGTCATCCTCGCGGTCGCGGGCAGCGCGGTCGGCTTGGGGAACTTCCTGCGATTCCCCGGTTTGGCCGCCCAATATGGGGGCGGTGCGTTCATGATCGCCTACTTCGTCTCCCTGCTCGTGATCGGCCTTCCGGTCTGCTGGACCGAGTGGACCCTGGGCCGGCATGGCGGACGCCTCGGGTATCACTCCACCCCCGGCATTTTCCACGCGATTCTGAAGCGGTCCTGGGCCAAGTACGCGGGCGTGATCGGTTTCATCGTCCCGGTCATGATCTACATGTACTACGTGTACATCGAGGCCTGGTGTCTTGGCTACGCGTTCAACGCCCTCGCGGGCACCTTCGGGCGGGAGGGCTTTGAGGCCGGCGCGTTCTTTGCCCAGTTCACTGGTGCGGGGGGCGACGGGGTAGCCATCCGATTCGGGCTTGGCGATGTGGGTCTCTTCCTCGTCGCGGTCTATCTCCTCAATTTCTTTTTCATCTACCGCGGGATCTCCAAGGGCGTCGAATTCGTCTGCAAGTTCGCCATGCCCGCCCTCGTGGTCATCGCGATCATCATTCTCATCCGCGTGCTCACGCTGGGCACCCCCGATCCGCTCAAGCCCGAACAGAACATCCTCAACGGGCTGGGCTTCTTGTGGAACCCCGGCGACGTCGGCACCGGTCTGCGCAACCCCCAGCTCTGGCTGGCCGCCGCCGGCCAGATCTTCTTCTCCCTCTCCGTCGGCTTCGGGGTCATCATCACCTACGCCAGCTACCTGCGCAAAACCGACGATGTCGTGCTCAGCGGCCTCACCGCCTCAGCCGCCAACGAGTTCTGCGAGGTCGGCTTGGGCGGACTCATCACCGTGCCCGCCGCCTTCGTCTTCCTCGGCGCCGCCGGCATCGTCGGACAAGGCACCTTCGGACTCGGTTTCAACGTCCTGCCCCAGGTCTTCGCCCTCATGCCGGGCGGACAGATCTTCGCCTCGGTGTTTTTCATCCTGCTTTTCCTCGCCGCAATCACCAGCTCCCTGTCGATGCTCCAACCGGGCATCGCCTTCCTCGAGGAGGGTCTTGGCATCGAGCGCCGGGCCTCGGTCGCCCTCCTCGGCATCATCACCGCCGTGGGCACGCTCTTCGTCTGGTATTTCTCGGGCAACCTCAAGGCGCTCGACACGATCGATTTCTGGGTCGGCACCTGCCTCCTCTTTGTCCAGGCCACCATCCTGATCATCATCTTCGGCTGGGTCGTCGGAGTGGACCGCGGCCTCGCCGAGGCCCACCAGGGTGCCCGCCTGCGCATCCCGGGAATCTTCCGCCCCATGATCAAATACGTGACGCCCACCTTCCTCCTCACGATCTTCGTGATGTTCATCCTGCAAAACATCTTTGGCTGGAACTTCGCCTTCGGGGCCGAGGCAGCCTTCAACCCCACCAGTTATGTCATGGATCTCATCGGCCCCGAACCCAGCACCCCCGCTCGGATGTCCGTGCTGCTGATTCTGGTGATGATCGCGTTCAGCTGTGTCTTCGTCCACATCGCCGGCAAAAACTGGGCCAAACGCCCGTCAACCACCTTGGAGGACTGACCCATGACCCCCGGAGGCTGGATCAACATGATTTTATCGGTCGGCTTCGTCGTCGGCCTCTTCAGCTGGTGCCTGTACCGGCTGTTTGGTCCAACCGGCCGCCAGGAGGAACGGG
>JBGTGS010000189.1:0-9360 GCA_041746615.1 Opitutaceae bacterium
CCATCATCGCCGCCCGCGGCGCCTCCTCGGCCGCTTCCGCTGCCAACGCCCTCGTCGACCACGTGCGCAGCCTCGTCACCCCCGGTGCCATCCACTCCATCGCCGTGAAAAGCAACGGTGCCTATGGCTTCGACCCCGAGGTCTGGGCCGGCATGCCCGTGCGCACCACCACGCCCGGCAGCTACGAGGTCATCACCGGCTACACCATGGACGACTTCGCAAAGGCCAAGATCTCCGCGACCAACAAGGAACTGGCCGAAGAACGCGCCGCCGTCGTGTCCATGCTCTGAGCCAACCCCAGGCATCTGCTTCACCCGGACGGCGCCCACTGACGGGGCGCCGTCTTTTTGTGGGTAGATGGTTTCAACGCTGGACGCTCATCATCCGTCGGCTTGCGGATCGGACCCGCAGCGGATTGACTGTGCCCATGCGCAAGCACCGCTGGCCGGCCCTGTTCGGCTTCATCATGGCGACCTTCACCGCCGCCGCCATCGGCGGTGCCGCCACGTCAGAGGGCGTGCGCGACTGGTATCCCTTGTTGCGCAAGCCTTCCTGGACCCCGCCCGGTTGGCTCTTCGGTCCGGCTTGGACCCTCCTCTACGCCATGATGAGCGTGGCCGCCTGGCGTATCTGGCTGTTGCGTCCTGCTCCTGCCACCCGCACCGCCCTCATCCTGTTCTTCTCCCAACTGGCCCTGAACGCCCTCTGGTCGATACTCTTTTTCGGCCTGCGGCGCCCCGATCTGGCCCTCCTGGAAATCCTCGCACTCTGGCTCCTGCTCGCCGCCACTCAGCGCACCTTCTGGCGATTGGATCGCATGGCCGGGCTGCTATGGGCGCCCTACCTCGCCTGGGTCACCTTCGCCGCCGTCCTGAATGCCGCCATTTGGTGGCTGAACCGCGGTGGGTGATCCCCTCCCTTAAGCAATGTCCCTTGCTTTAACGGGGATCCGCTGTGACAATGACGGTTCGTAATAGCGTAAGATGACAGTAGTTGGTGGATCTTCAGTTGATGATTCGAAACCCGATATCCGGGAACATACTGGCAGCAGACGGTGCCTACGAATCATCATCATGAACTCCAAAATCTATATCGGTAACATGTCATTCAACACCACCGAGGACGGACTGCGCACGGCCTTCGGCCAGTTCGGAACCCTGACCGATGTCTACATCGCCAACGACCGGGAAACCGGCCGCCCGCGCGGCTTCGCCTTCGTCACCTTCTCCTCCGAACAGGAGAGCAAGGCCGCCATCGAAAAGATGAACGGTGCCGATCTCGACGGCCGTCAGCTCACCGTCAACGAAGCCCGCCCCAAGGAGGAGCAGGGCGGTGGAGGCGGCGGCCGCAACTTCAGCAGCCCCAATCGCCGGGCCGGGGCCTTCCAGGAACGCGGCAAAAGCCGCTACTGAGAGCACCCCGCGTGATCATCTGGCGAAGTGCCTGCGGGCACTTCGCTTTTTTGTGCGCAAACCCAGGAAGAAACATGACGAATACATCTCAGGGAAACACTGATCTTCGTTATCCTGGCTGACAATAGGACCAGCACCGTGCTCAATGCTCCATCCGGCAGGGTCCATCACACGATCATCCGCCATTAAGGTTCGCGTTCATCATCACCACCACGTGCACTGTCCCATGCAAAAGACCAAAAAATCCGTCGCCAAGCGTTTCAAGCTTACCGCCACGGGCAAACTCATGCGACGCACGCCGGGCTTCCGGCACCTGCTCGCCGCAAAGAGCACCAAGGCCAAGCGCCGTGCCAGTCGAGACAAACAGGTCGCCGACGGCCATGCCGCCCCATTGAAGAGGTGCCTCCCCTTCGGCTTGTAGGCCGCCCTGCTCCGGACATCAGTCGGTCACGCCATGCTGTCCGCCCCATCCTTTGATATCACCGTCCGTGTCGGTTGCAGCCTCACCTATGAGGCCGCCGGCCCGGCCGGGCTGCTCCTAAACCTCCAGCCCGCCCCCGACCGCAATCACTCGGTGATCTCCCAGGCGCTGACCCTGGGGGACAACCTGCCTTCCAGTGAGTTCACGGACAGCCATGGCAACCTCGTCCGGCGGGTACGGCTTGCCCCCGGCTCCAATTTCATCCGTCACGATGCCATCGTCGCGGTCTCCTCCCTCCCTGACAATCATGACCTCCCGGACCCAACGGCACTCGCACCGGAGGAGCTGCCGCCCGGCATCCTGCGCTACACCCTGCCCAGCCGATATTGCGATTCGGATAAGCTGACCAATTTCGCCTGGGAAAAGTTCGGGCAGGTGGAGCATGGCCTGCCCCGCGTCACCGCCATCAGCAAATGGGTCCATGACAACATCGAGTACCGCCACATGTCCGGGCGGCCCGACATGTCTGCTTGGGATGTGCTGCAACGCGGCTATGGAGTGTGTCGCGACTTCGCCCACCTCGCCATTGCGCTCAACCGCACCTTCAACGTGCCGGCAAGGTATGTGACCGGACACATTCCAGACATCGGGGTGCCCGATCCGGAAAACCACATGGATTTCCACGCCTACGCCGAGGTCTATCTGGGCGGGCATTGGTTCACCACCGACGCCCGCTTCCATGTGCCGCGAATCGGACGCATCAAGATCTCCTGCGGTCAGGATGCCGTGGATGGTGCCTTCTCCACCATCTACGGTGGCGCCATGCTCACCTACTTCCAAGTCTGGGCCTATCAGGTACCGCGAGGCACGGTCGGAGTTGGCGATCCGCTTGATTTCTCCAAGCGACTCGATAACCAGCCGACCGTTCACACCGAGGAGCCGTACCCGCCGCTTGCTTAGAGAGCCGCCAAGGGATCCGTCAATAGACGTGCAGGATCACTGCACATCTGGCACTGGTCCTCAGGTGTCGCGATTACCACGCCACATTTATTCAGCGCCGCGCCAGCTCTTCTTCGGTCGGCAACTCGTAGCTGATCCGGCCCTCGACGATCTCGCGCAGAGCCGTATCCTCAGGCGAAAGCTTTTCCAAAGACTCCACCAAGGGACGACTGCCACGGCGAAGCTGCTTCACCCGGCGGGAGACCACGTTGATCAGAATGTTCGGATCATCTATGATCTTCAGGGCGCTTTTAAGATAGTCATCTCTCATGGAAGGATTGGGTTGGTCCAACTCAGGATACCGGAATGCGATGGTGCACCCTGAATCTCGGTTGGTAGGAACATAATAAGAACTTTCCGGACAAACGCGATGTCCATTCATCACCAGCGCTTGCGTTGCGGGCAAGCCGTTGCCCGGCCATGTACTTGGCCGGATTATTTCCCGGCAACTTGAGCGCCGCCAGTCGCAGCTGCACTTCCAGGCCACAACCTGCGGACGAATACTTATGGCTTCGTGCGCCTGCCGTGATACGCTTAATCAGGTTTCGATGCCCATCACAGGGAGTCTGTTCGCCGGGCCGCTGCGCCGACCGGGATTCCCCCCATGAGCGCGGGCTCACGCGCTCACGCATCGACACCAAACAAGGACACCATCATGAAAACCCAAAACGATTCACTTATCCACGCCCGAGCCCTGCAAGCCGACATCCTCGCCGCCCCCGATCTCCAGCTTCCCCGTCGCGAAGTCCTGCTCGAGTGGCTGGATGGCTTCGTGAAGCGGGCCACGGCACCGGCCTATGAAGTGGGCGGGACTGAGCTGGATGATTTGAACGCCCTCGATCAGTTCCTGCGCAAGGAAAACATCCCGGTCGCCGGGACGTAAGACGGGGCTCGGCATCCGGCCGAAGCTTTCAAAAAACAAGTGCGGTGCGAATATCACGCCTGACACCAGCACTGTGAGCGTGCTCCAGGGGCAAGATACCACCTGGATCGAGCTTCGTGTTTCCCGTCTCCGGGGTCCGCGTGCTCTAGGTCCACGACTGCGCCCGAATCCCTGTGCCTAGCTCGGCGGTTTTTCGGCGGCATTCGCATTTCAACGCACGCTCGACATGAATGGTAATAGTAGCCTTTCATACCGGGCTTCCTGATGAGGAACCCCTGTTTCCTTCATCGTCGTTCTCCTCCCTCACCCACCGGCCCCTGCCTGGCTTCCGCCCCCCGGCTTCGTTGTGCCCATGGCACGAATCGGTTGGGCTGTCCGCCCTGCCGGAGTCGGTCCAATCCCAGAAAATCCATGGATCCGCTCCTTCTCCTGCTCATCGGCATGGTCATCGTCGTCGGCGGCATTCTCTGGCTGCGCCTCCACGCCTTCGTCGCCCTGCTGGCCGCCGCCATCACCGTCTCCGTACTGACCCCGCGCGAGGCCATCGAGCGCACCGCCCTCGCCCAGGGGGCCACCCCGGAAGTGGCCGCCGCCCAGGCCCAGGAGACCCTTGGATCCAAACTGGCCAAGCGTTTCGGCAACACCAGCGCCCAACTCGGCCTGCTCATTGCCATGGCCTCCATCATCGGGGTCTCTCTTCTGGCCAGTGGTGGCGCCGAGCGCATCGTGCGCTCGATGCTCGGTCTCTTCGGTGAATCACGCGCTCCGCTGGTCTTCGCACTGAGCGGTTTCATCCTCGGGATCCCCATGTTCTTCGACACGGTGTTCCTCCTGCTGATCCCCATTGCACGGGCAATGGCCATGCGCACGGGTGCTAATTATGTGCTCTACGTCATGTGCATAGCAGCTGGCACCACCATGACGCACTCGCTCGTTCCGCCGACACCCGGGCCCTTGTTTGCGGCCAACGCCCTCGGCGTGGACATCGGAACCATGATGATCGGCGGACTCATATTGGGGGCCGCCACCGTCAGCGTGGGGTTGGGTTATGCCTGGTGGGCCAACCGCCGGTGGACCGTGTCCCCACCTGCCGTGACAGCCGCCACCGAACAATCATCTGAACTACCGGACAGCGACCTGCCACCGCTGTGGGTTGCCATGCTGCCAATCATCCTCCCAGTCGTACTGATTTCCGGACAGACCATTTCCAACACCCTGAAGCCCGGCACCGAAATCGCCCGGATCATGAGCCAGATCGGCAATCCCACCATCGCCCTGACGATCGCCGCCGTGGTTGGGCTCGTCACCTTGGTCTGGAAGCAGCGGGGCGACCGCAATGCCTTGCGCACCCAAGTGCAGACCGCGCTCAGTGACGCCGGTGTCATCATTTTGATCACGGCCGCCGGAGGCATCTTCGGTGGCATGCTGCAGGAAACCGGCATCGGGCTGCGACTCCGGGAACTGGCCCTGGACTATCGCATCGCCGTGCTGCCACTGGCCTTTTTCCTGACCGCACTGGTGAGGATTGGTCAAGGTTCGGCCACCGTCGCGATGGTCACCTGCGTGGGCATCATGAGCGGATTTGCCTCGGACGGCACCCTTGGCTTCCATCCCGTCTATCTCGCGCTCGTAATCGGCTGCGGTTCCAAGCTGACTCCCTGGATGAATGACAGCGGATTCTGGGTCATCTGCAAAATGAGCGGCTTCAGGGAAATCGATACGCTCCGGACCTTCTCCGTCATGAACACTGTCATGGGCCTGGCCGGCTTTGTCTTCGTGATGATCGCGGCCTGGCTGCTTCCTCTCGTTTGAACGGTTTCGAGCGACCCAAAACCAGGGCTTCTGCTTCGCTCAGCGAACCAGACACGGGCATTTTGGGTCGAACTTCCACCCGGGCATGAGGAACTGCATCGCGACGGCATCGTCGCGAGCCCCCAGCCCCATCTGCTGATAGCACGCGTGTGCCTTATCCAGCTGGTCGAAGTCAATCTCAACGCCGAGTCCCGGCCGGTCCGGTACGCGGAGCCTTCCGTCGCTGATCACCAGCGGCTCCTTCGTCAGGCGCTGACCGTCCTGCCAGATCCAATGCGTGTCAATGGCGGTGACTTTGCCCGGGGCCGCCGCCGCCACGTGGGTGAACATCGCGAGCGAAATGTCGAAATGGTTGTTCGAATGTGAGCCCCAGGTCAGCCCGTGCATGCAGCAGACCTGCGCCACACGGACCGATCCCTGCATCGTCCAAAAATGCGGATCGGCCAGTGGGATGTCGATCGCATGGAGTTGCAGCGCGTGGTCCAGTTCACGCCAGTCGGTCGCCACCATGTTCGTTGCCGTGGGCATGCCCGTGGCCCGGCGAAATTCGGCCATCACTTCTCGTCCCGAAAACCCGTTCTCCGCGCCGCAGGGATCCTCGGCGTAGGCAAGAATCCGACCCTGTCCGCTGCAAAGGCGTACGGCCTCTTCGAGCGACCAGGCCCCGTTGGGGTCGAGCGTAATACGCGCGCCCGGAAATCGCTCAGCCAGCGCGGTCACCGCCTCCATCTCGGTCGCACCCGACAGCACGCCGCCCTTGAGCTTGAAATCGTTGAATCCATACCGTTCCTTCGCCGCCCCGGCCAGCCTGACAATGGCTTCTGCCGTCATCGCCTCCTCATCCCTCAGACGCAGCCAGTCGTCACCAGCCGATGATGCGGCCCGGTACGGCAGGGAAGTCCGTCGTCGGTCACCGACGTAGAACAGGTAACCAAGCACGTCGACTTCATCGCGCTGGCGCCCCTCGCCCAACAGGTCGGCAACAGCCACACCCAGATGCTGCCCAAGGAGATCGAGCAGGGCAGACTCAAGCGCGGTTTCGGCATGGATTGTGATACGCAGATCAAAAGTCTGTTGGCCACGACCACCGGCATCACGGTCGCCAAACTGACCGCGCACGTTCTTCAAGATCGCGTGGCGGGCACCAATCGGTTGGCCAA
This sequence comes from Opitutaceae bacterium, assembly GCA_041746615.1. Taxonomy (GTDB): domain Bacteria; phylum Verrucomicrobiota; class Verrucomicrobiia; order Opitutales; family Opitutaceae; genus CAMAXB01. The sequence goes on from JBGTGS010000189.1 coordinate 6,688, forward strand.
CCACCAGCAGCCGGGCGTCCTCCAGCGTACGGCGGATGCGTTCGCCCCCGGGTACTTCGCCCACCCCGGTGCGACCTGCGCTGTCCTCCAGCAGCACCACATTGCGTGTGAAGTACGGACCATGGGCTCCACTGAGGTTGAGCAGCATGCTGTCGTGTCCGGCCACGGGAATCACCCTCATGGACGTCACCACCGGCGTGTCAGTCCGGCCGGGGAAACAGGTGGAGGCATCCGACATGATAGGGCTACAGGGACCGAATGGACGTCACTGTTTTTTCAGGGCGGCCGCAGCGGCTCTGAGAGCCGCGTTCGCCCCACCTGCGTCGGAACCGAGGGCGATGACCGTATAGCCGAGTTCGCGCCAAGGGGCGATATGGGAAGGATCAAGCGCCAGGATGCCGGCAGCTTTGCCGGCCCGGCGTGCAGCGGCGGCCACCCGGGTGATGGCTTCCACGAACACGGGATGCGTGTAGTCCCCGTAGATGCCGAGGTTCACGCTAAGGTCCAAAGGACCCAAAAAGAGCACATCCGCCCCCTCCACTGCGGCAATTTCATCAACGCGCTCCACCGCTTCGCGGGTCTCGATCTGCACCATGGTCACAAGCATCTCATGGGCGTGGGCATAGACCGTGTTGAAGTCCTGCCCAAAGGCGACCGCCCGCGTGAGTCTGGCCACGCCGCGGATTCCGCGCGGCGGATACTGCATCGCGGCAACCGCGGCCTCTGCCTCGGCTGCGCTGCTCACATAAGGCACCATGATCCCCTGCGCACCGGCATCGAGGGCGCGTTTGAAACGGGGTGGCTCGTTGGCCGCAATGCGTACGATGGGAATGGCCGGCGTGGACGCCAGCGCTTGCAGTTGATGCAGGAGTGTCGTGTCGCTGCCCGGCCCATGCTCATAGTCAAGCAGCACCCAATCGAACCCCGCCACCCCGGCCATTTCCGCGGTGATCGATGAGCCGAGATTCAGAAAGGTGCCGCCCAAAAACTCACCAGCCAGGACGCGGTTACGAAAATCGGGGGTCAATTTCATGGACAGGAGCAGATGATAAGCACCGAACGTCCCACCGTGTCGAGAGCGACCTGCCGCCTCCGCTTACTGGTTGGGATCAATCTTCATCCGTATTCATAACCGTCTTGAGAGCCGGTGCCATCCATCCTCAAATCCACCGTCAAAAGGATTGAGCCGCCCGCCCCGCCCGCGCTCAATCCTCACCTCACCCGCCCTCTCCCTTCAACCCGCAGTTCCTTTGTCCACCCTTCCTTCCATTGCATTCATCGGCACCGGCGTCATGGGCCGCAGCATGGCCGGCCACCTCCTGAAAGCCGGCCATCCGCTCCACGTTTACAACCGCTCCAAGGACAAGGCCGCCTCCTTGATCGATGCCGGCGCCCACTGGCACGATTCCGCCGGCTCCGCCGCCGCCGCCGCCGAGGTCGTCATAACCATCGTCGGCTTCCCTACCGACGTGGAGTCCACCTACCTTGGTTCTGATGGCGTGATCGCCCGCGCTCGACCCGGTGCATTGCTGATCGACATGACGACCTCGAGCCCGGTGCTGGCGCGCCGCATTGCCGCGGCCGCCGCCGAGAAAGGCCTGGATGCCATCGACGCCCCGGTCTCCGGTGGCGATATTGGCGCTCGCGAGGCCCGCCTCGTGATCATGGTCGGCGGTGAGGAGTCCGCCTTCGAGCGCGCCAAACCCATCCTGGCCCTCATGGGCAAGAGCATTGCCCGGCTCGGCCCCGCGGGTGCTGGCCAGCATTGCAAGATGGCCAATCAGATCGCTGTCGCCGTCGGCATGGTGTCCTGGTGCGAGGGTCTCACCTATGCGCAAAAGGCCGGGCTCGATCCCGCAGCCGTGCACGCAAGCATCAGCGGCGGTGGAGCCAGCAGTTGGGTAATGACTGCTCTCGCCCCCCGTGCTCTCGCCGGGAATTACGACCCCGGCTTTTACGTGAAGCACCTGCTCAAGGATCTCCGCATCGCCCTGGAATCCGCCGCCGAACTCAAGCTCGACCTCCCCGGCCTCGCCCTCGCCAAGCAGCTCTACGACCGCGTCGCCGCCAAGGGTTGGGAAGATGATGGCACCCAGGTGCTGTTCCGCTACTATCAGGCTGAGGAGGGCCCGCAGGGGTTGGCCACTCGTTCAAGCTCCTGATGCGGCATCAGCAGGCGACGAACATGAGCGTGCATCCGCGGTCAATCCTCTGTCTTTGTGAACCCCGGCTCCTCCCTCGAATTCCCGTCCGTCGCCCGCCTCGCGGCACCGTCCGACAACGTCGCCATTGCCATTCGCCAGCTTGACCCCGGCATGGTGATCGGCACCGGCAGGGATTTGTGGACCCTCGCCCACACCATCCTTGAGGGCCACCGTTTCGCGATCACACCGGTCCGCACCGGCGCGCAGCTGCGCTCCTGGGGTCTGCCCTTCGGTCGCGCCCTCCACGACCTCAACCCGGGTGATTACATCTGCAACCAGTCGATGCTTGAGTCCCTGCACGTGCGGCGACTCCCGATCACACTGCCGGAGCAGCCCACCTTCGAGGATCACATTGAACCGTTTCAACTCGACGAGCGCACGTTTCAACCCGGCCCTCCCGTCGAACCGGCCACGTCCAGCCGCACGTTCCAAGGCCACCACCGCCCGGGGCGCCGCGGGGTCGGCACGC
>JBGTGS010000190.1:0-27350 GCA_041746615.1 Opitutaceae bacterium
CGCCGCCTGGGCGGATCCCTCGGTCCGCCCGGCCGATCCCGCCCGCCTGCAAATCGAGCCCGGTCTTGAGCTGGCTTGAGACCTAACCCGGCCAAGCCGGAAATCCCAAACGCCAAAGGTCCAAATCCCAAAAAAGTGCGCCGCAGGCGTTCTCTCCTCTGGCGTTTGGACCTTTGGCATTTGGAGTTTCCCGTAGATTATCGTCTCAAACCTTGTCGTTGTTCGTGAGTGAGGGTCTAAATCAAACTTTTCGTCCGAGCAGCCTGTCGACATGCTGCTAAATGAAAATGCCTAGGGCATTCAGACGCCGCGCCTCGCGCGGCTTTAGCAGCCCGTTGGCCCAGGCGATCCCTTTGCCGAAAAATCGTTCTCCTCTTTCCCCAAAGGCAAAAATCTCAAGTGCGACGGGCTGCTAGCCCGATCAATATTCCCGGCGGAGGTTGCTGGGCAGGAGGCCGAGTTCCTCGCGGTATTTGGCGACCGTGCGCCGGGCGATCTTGATCCCTTTCTCCTGCAGCCGCGCCACGATCTCCTGATCACTGAGGGGATGGCTGCGATCCTCGCCGGCGATGAGATGGTTGATCATCTCCTTCACGCTCGTGTTGGACACCGCATCGCCCCCGTCGGCCTGGTAACCGGGCGTGAAGAAGAACTTGAACTCAAAGACCCCGTGGGGCGTGCGGATGTACTTGTTGGCAATCGCCCGGCTCACCGTGGTCTCGTGCACCCCGACGACATCGGCGATCTGGGTCATCGTCAGGGGCCGGAGCTTGGCGACGCCGTGCTCGAAGAACTCGCGCTGCACCTTGAGGATCTCCCGGGTGATGCGCTCGATGGTCTGCTGGCGCTGCTCAATGGAATTGATGAGAAACTTGCCGGACCGCATGCGCTCGCGCAGGTAGTCGCGCTCCTGCTTAGTGAGCTTACCCCGGGCGATCATCTCTCGATAGGTCCCGGAAATGCGCAGCCGCGGGATGTAGTCGCTGTTGAGATGAATGATCCATTCCTCGCCGTCCTGCTCGACGGTCACATCGGGCACAACCACCCGGTTGCTGTCCTCCGCGAAGCGCCGGCCGGGAGCCGGATCCAGCGCGCCGATCTCCTCGATGGCCTGCTGGACGTCGTCCATGGTGGCCCCGGACTTGCGGGCGATCTCGGGAATGCGCCGGCGGGTGAGCAGCTCGAAGTGATCGCGGAGGATGCGTGCGGCCAGCGACTCGCCGCGGCCCTTGGCGATCAGCTGGAGGCGGAGGCACTCATCCAGGCTCTCGGCGCCGATGCCCGGCGGATCGAAGGTTTTGAGCAGCCGGGCGGCCTCCTGCACGCAGTCGAGGGATAATCCTGACTGCAGCGCGACGTCCGGGGGCAGCTGGGTAAGGAACCCGCGGTCATCCATGCAGCCGACGAGATAGCGCATGGCCTCCACCGTTTCCGGAGAGGTGTTCGTCAGCTCCGCCTGCTGCATCAGGTGCTCCTGGAGCGAGGTCTCACTGACCAGGGAATCAAAGAAGTGCTGGCGCTTCTCGGCATCCTCGCTGGTGTGTGGCTGGCTGCCGCCGGCATTGGCCATGTAGTCGCGCCAGTCGTTGTCGAGCTTGCTGAGAATCTCGAATTCCTTGGAGAAATCCATTTCCTCGCGCTGATCCGGCGTATCTTCACCGGTGTCCTGGCGCTCGGCCTCGGCTTCCCGGTCGAGGCTGACCCCATCCATGGGCAGCTCCTCCAAGGTCGGGTTGTTCTGGAGTTCCTCCTGGATGACCGAGCGGAGGTCGAGGGCGGCGACCTGGAGGATCTTGAGCGACTGCCGCAACTGCGGCGCCAGGACGAGTGATTGCGTCTGGCGCTGGCGAAGTTCGTGACTGAAACCCTGTCCGCTCATGGATTACCTCGGGCCGGCGGACGGGCGGATTGCGCAAGGTCGCCGGGGGTCGGGGTAATGGAGAAGGCCGGTGAACTGCCGGGGGGAACATAGCCCATCAACTGCTTGAGGTAGACTCCGAGCTTTTCGTTGGTGGGGCCGTAGCGATCGGAGTAGAGGTAGAGTTCGAGATCATTGAGGATCTCGTAGGCCGTCTGGTACCGCTTGTCGCGGTCCCGCTGCAGGATCTTCTGGATGATTTTCTCCAGCTTTTCATCAATGTCCTCGCGCAGGGTCGAAAATTTAGGGATCCGCAGGTTGAGGATGTTGCGACGCGACTCCATGCGGTCGGCAGACCGGAAGAGGTTGCGGCCCAGCAGCAGCTCGGTGAGGACGATGCCAAGCCCGAAAAGATCGGCCCGGGCATCCGTCACCGCATAGCTGGCCTGTTCGGGTGAAAGATATTCATCCTTCCCGGCGATCACCTTGCCTTCCTCATTGTACATGAGGTCGAGAGCCTTCGCGATGCCGAAGTCCGTCAGCTTCACATCGCCCTCGTAGGCGAGCATGATGTTCTTGGGACCGATGTCGCGGTGGACGATGTTGAGATGGCGCCCCTCCTTGTCGCGCTTCTCATGGGCGTAGGAGAGCCCGCGGGCGATGCGGGAAATAATGAAGACGGCGATGTCCACCGGCATGGTGATGCCCTCCGTGCGGTGCCGGTCGATGACCTGTTCGAGGTTCACCCCATTGACGTACTCCATGACCATGAAGTACTGCCCGCCGATCTGTCCGAGATGGTAGGTCTGGACGATGTTCGTATGGATGAGGTCGGCCACGAGACGGGCCTCGCCGATGAAGTTTTTCTGAAACTCATCGATGGCGGAGAATTCCTCCCGGATGAGTTTGACCGCCACGACCTTCTTGAAATTGCCGGAGCCGCGTTGGAGCGCTTCGTAGACCACGCCCATGCCGCCGTCGGCAATTTTGCGCGTCATTTCGTAGTGCAGTTCGTTGAAGATGTGCTTGATGGCTGCCACCTAAGCTCAGGAAAGCGCGGGCATTCACCGCTGGCAAGAGGGTAAATCCGGACCTAGCATGGAAAATGCTACAGGGGATGGCGTGGGGGGCGGCTGCCCGTTGACAGCGGGTCGTCCGGGTCTAGGTTGCCCGCATGATTACTCTCACTCCACGCGCAGCCCGCCAGGTGCGCACGATGCATGCCGGACTCAATGCCCCGGAAAAGCACCTGCGGGTGCTGGTGGAATCGGGTGGGTGCTCGGGTTTCCAATACGGCATGTCATTTGACGAGCCCAAGCCCGATGATGTCATTCAGGAAAGCGAAGGACTTCAGATCCTGCTCGATCCCGCCAGCAGCGCGTACCTCGATGGTTCGCACATTGATTTCGACGATGGACTTCAGGGCAAGGGCTTCGAGATCAAGAATCCCAATGCCCAAAGCACCTGCGGCTGCGGCAAGTCATTCAACTGAGGAAAGCCTGCGGACAGGCTTTCCTTAATGGGGCGTGGGGCATGATTATTTCGCCGCCTCGTGCAGGGCGACGATGCCGAAGGTCATGCGGGTGACGGTTATGGAGGCGAAACCGGCCCGGCGGATTTCCTCGGCCATGAATTCATGGTTTGGGTAGTCGGCGATCGACCCACCGAGGTAGTCGTAGGCACTGCGGTCACCGGTCACAAGTCGGGCCAGGAGCGGAAGGATGCGCTTGAGATAAAAGAAGTAAATTGGGCGGAACCAGCGATGGGGCTGCGAAAATTCCAGCACGTGGAGGCGACCGCCGGTGCGCAGGACGCGGTGCATTTCACCCAGAGCTTTCGGCCTATCCGCCATGTTGCGCAGACCAAAGGAGACCGTGATGCCATCGAAGGAATCGCCGGGCAGGGGCAGGGCGAGGCCATCCCCTGCCTGAAAGCTGAGATTGGCGAATCCGCCGGCGGCACGCTTTTTGATTTCGGCCTCATCCAGCATGGGCTGGCAAAAATCCATCCCCAGGATGGCCGTGGCCGCAGGCAGCCGGCGGCCCAGGGCAAAGGCCACGTCACCACTGCCGGTCGCCAGGTCGAGCACGTTGCGGGGTGTGTGGGCGGCCACCCCCGCGACCAGCCGGCGCCGCCACCATAAATCCATGCCCCCGCTCAGCAGGCGGTTCGCCACGTCATAGCGGCGGGCAATGCGGGCGAACATGGAGTTGACGGCGGCGGGATCGGGCATGCGGCTCAGTGGATGAAAGTGGCAGTCTCACCGGAACGGCCGCTGTTTGGCGAGGCACAACCGCCCCCGGCTCTTTTGCGGGAATCCTTCAATTGTTGATTTCGAGGCAGCGCGCAGCTCTGTTATAGCAGCCTGTCGGGGAGGCTCCTCCATCAGCTCGCTGGATTCTCAGCTTAGGGATGGTTTCGCATGCCAGTCCGACAGGGTGCTAGGATCGAAAAGCCGCCACCACCCAGTCGGAGATGGCCTTGGCGGGATTCATGGCTGCTTCCCGCGTGATGGTGAAAACCGGCTCACGGCCATCCTTCACCAGCAGCTTAAGGCCGTGTTGGAAGTCCCGGAACTTTTCCTCACACAGGGCGCGGATGGTTTTGTCCCCCGCCAGGCTTTGTTCAATCAACACCGAAAGGGCGCCTTCATCAAAGTGAAGTTCGAAGCCGTGCTCGGTCCGGAATCGTGCGGCAAAAGCCTCCACCTCCGCCCGCAGCACGTCCTTTTGCTCCTCCGCATTGTCCTTGAGCAGGCTGCGCAACACCGACTCCGGCTCGCTCACGGTGGCTGCATCGACGCGGAAACCCTTGATGCCTGTCGAGGGCAGTTCGAATTTGAAATTGCGGAAGACCCGCTCGAGCACCGTCATGAGCCCGCGCGCCCCGGTGTTTTCCCCATGGGCCCGCTGCGCCACCTCGGTGACCGCATCCGCGGTCATCTCGAAATCGATGCCATAACCGGAAAAATCGGCCCGATACTGCTGGAGAATGCTGCCTTCGCTGGTGAGCAGAATCTGCTCGAGATCGGCGGGCTCCAACGGCTGGCAGGCCACCCGCACCGGAAGACGGCCGACGAATTCGGGCTCCATTCCGTAGTCGATGATGTCGCGCGATTGCACCAGGCGCAGGTAGGCGTTGTCGTCCTCGAACTTGGCGGCCTCCGAGCCGGCGGTGAAACCGATGCGGCTGCTCTGTACACGGCGCCTGATGGTCTCGGCGAGCTTCGGGAAGGCTCCGCTCACGATGAAAAGGATGTGGCGCGTATTCAGGGTTCGCGGACGAGGCCGTCCCGTGCGTTGCAGGTCGAACATGGCCTGCATCTGCGCGGCGATGTCGGTCTGGCTGGTCAGGGGCACATCGGTGTCCTCCATGAGCTTGAGCAGGTTGATCTGCACGCCGCGACCCGAGACATCGCGACCGCCGGTGGCACCGGGACCACTCCCGGTGGAGATCTTGTCGATTTCGTCGATGTAGATGATCCCATACTGGGCCAGTTCGGTGTCGCCGCCGGCGGACTTCACCAGATCGCGGACCAGGTCGTCCACGTCCCCGCCGACATAGCCGGTCTCGGAGAATTTGGTCGCATCCGCCTTTACGAAGGGCACCCCCGATCAGGCGGGCCACCGTGCGCATGAGATACGTTTTCCCGACTCCGGTCGGCCCCAGCAGCAAAATGTTCTGCTTGGCATAGTCGCGTTCACGCAGATCCGGATTTTCCAGACACTGACGCACATGATTGTAATGATCGCAGATGGCGACCGAGAGGACCTTTTTCGCCTCACTCTGCTGGATCACAAAACGGTCAAGATAATCGCGTATCTCGCGTGGTTTGAGATTAAAACTGCGGATGCGTTCAAGGGCTTCCCGATGCTCCTCATCGGCTTGCGTGGCTCCCTCCGGCGGTCGGGCCGCCGCACCGGCAGCTGCAGAAGGATTGAACATTGCCCGCAAAGGGCTGTCTTTCATGAGATCCTGAAACTGCTTAGGCAGTTGGTGGATGGGGTCTTGCGGATCTTTATCACTCATTTTTGGTAAAAATTAACAACCTTCTTTGTTGACGTAATCACAGAATTGAAAATAACTTAGCAAATTAAACCCGCTCCTTAGAAAGGAAAAACTATGTCTGAAAATCTGCCAAATCTGACCAAGCGCGAAATCGTCTTGGAAATCTACGAAAAAACAGGGTTCCCGCAGAAGGAGGTCGTCGCAACGGTGCAGATGACACTCGATATCATCATGCGTGCACTTGCTGAAGGACGCAACGTGGAGCTCCGTAATTTCGGTGTGCTCGAGGTGCAGCGACGCAAGTCGCGCATCGGACGCAATCCCAACAAGCCCGAGGCGGAAGTTGTCATTCCGGAGCGGGCGGTGGTCAAATTCAAGTCGGGCAAGATTCTCAAGCAGATGCTGAAGAGTCTCGATATCCAGAAACTGGCCTGAGCCGGTTTCCCCAGACTTCCGACAAGCCGGGCCTTGGCCCGGCTTTTTTTATGCGCGCATTCCCGGATCCCCGCCGACCCTGGCGGTCCGCAGTGGACGGCTTCACTTTTTCGGTTCGCCCTGCGCGCACGCCGACTTCAACGTTCCCCGCTCCATGGCCACGTTCCAGTCCCTGCCCGGCTTCCGTGAGTTTTATCCCGACGCCCTTGCGCGCCGCTCCCACGTTTTTCGCCTCTGGCGGCAGGCGGCGCATGCCCACGGCTTCCAGGAATACGATGCGCCGGTGCTGGAACCGCTCGACCTCTACAAGCGCAAATCAGGAGATGAGATCGAGGCCCAGCTTTTCAGCTTTACGGACAAGGGTGGTCGTGAGGTCGCTTTGCGACCGGAGATGACCCCCACCGTCTGTCGTCTCGTCGGGGCGAAGGCCAACGCGCTTAAACGGCCGATCAAGTGGTTCAGCATCGCTGAATTTTACCGGTACGAGCGCATGCAGAAGGGCCGGGGGCGCTGCTTCTTCCAGTTCAACGCCGACATCTTTGGTGAACCCGGGCCCGAGGCGGAGATCGAACTCATCGCCCTGCTGGGTCAGTGTCTGCGCAGCTTTGGTCTCACGGCTGCAGACGTGCAGGTGCGTCTCAGCGACCGCAATCTCTGGTTTTATTATCTGGAGGCGCTCGGTTTCGACGCCATCCAGGTGCGCGCCATCCTCGGGGCCATCGACAAATACGAGAAGCTGGGCGACGACGCCTTCAAGGGTTACACGGAGGCCCACGGTCTGCTCGATCAGGAAAAGAAGGACAGGATCCTCGCCTTTCTGCAGGTGAAGAGCCTGGAGGCGCTTGAGGCAATCCTCACCGGGGTCGGTGACGACCGGCTCACCCTCAGGCTCACCGACTGGCGCACGCTGCTGGCCGGACTCGAGGCCATGGGCATGGGCGATTTCGTCACCGTCGACCTCGGGGTGGTGCGCGGTCTGGCCTATTACACGGGTTTCGTCTTTGAGGTCTTCGACCGCCAGGGCGAACTGCGGGCCGTCGCTGGCGGCGGCCGTTACGATGACCTTGTGCACAAGCTGGGCGGCCCCGAACTGCCGGCGGTGGGCTTTGCCATCGGCGACATGACCTTTGAACTGCTGCTGGAACAGCGCGGCCTCTTGCCCGCGATCATCCAGGCCCCCGATGTCTATGTGATCATCGGTGGTGCCGCTGCGCGCCGTGCGGCCTTCGCCGATATCGCAACGCTGCGGTCCACCGGGCTGCGGGTGGACTACCCGCTCAAGGAGATGGCCTTCGGCAAGCAGTTCAAGGTGGCCGCGGAATCAGGGGCGAAGCTGGCCCTCATCTATGGTGACGACGAGGTGACCAAGGGCGTGGTGAAGCTTCGCGATCTGGGTGAGCGCACGGAAAAAGAGATCCCGGCCGGCGGCATCGCCGACGCCGTGGGCGATTTCTTCAGGCCCTGAGGTTTGCCCGGGCTTTAATCCTCACGCGAGATCGTGCGGTCCGAAGGCGCCGGGCAGCAGGGCCTCCATCGTGGTGTCGATCCGTTCGTCCGAATCGCAGACCGCGATCACCCGGGCTTCGGGTCCAAATTCATGAATGACCTGCCGGCAGGCTCCGCAGGGCAGGGTGACTCCCTGCGTTGGCGTGTAAACCACGACGCAACTCAGACGGTTCTCCCCTGAGGCCACGGCGCTGAAGATGGCCGTGCGCTCGGCGCAGTTGGCGAGGCCAAAGGAGGCGTTCTCGATGTTGCAGCCGGTGAACACCTGGCCTGATGCAGTCATCACCGCCGCACCCACGGGAAAACCAGAGTAGGGGGCATAGGCGGTTTTGGCGGCGGATCGGGCCGCCTTTTCAAGCTGGCGGAGCGGGAACTTGGTCACTGCTTTCATGCCCCGAGATCTAGGCTTCGTTGCCTTGGCCGGCGATCCCGAAAGCAGGGACCTCCGCGAAAACGCTGCGGCATTTTCGTTTTAGCCTGCCGGCTCGGCTGGCAGGCTAGGGCAGCCAGAGAGTGGCCAAGCCGAGGAAGCAACCCATGCTGGCCACGTCCGTCGAAGTGGTCAGAAAGATGCTCGAGGCCGTGGCCGGGTCGGCGCCGAGGCGCTTGAGGATCACGGGCGTCAGCACACCGCAGATTCCACTGATCACGCATGCCCCGATCATGGCGAGGCAGACGATCAGACCGAGGATCAGGGGTGACTCGGGAGTCTGTTGCATGGTGGCATAGGCAAACATGCCGGCTCCGGCGACCAAGCCGACAAAGAGGCCGTTCAGGCTGCCGAGCAGGGCCTCCTTGATGACGAGGAATTTTTCCCGTCCGGGCTTGAGCTCACCCAGGGTCATGCCCCGCAAGGCGACGGCCAGGGCCTGGCAGCCGGTGTTGCCGGACTGGCCTGCGAGCACCGGCAGGAAGACGGCCAGCACGACGATCCGCTCAATGGTCGCCTCGTAATAACCGACCACGGCGGCGGCCAGGAAGGCGGTGACCAGGTTGAGCTGCAACCACGGATGGCGGTACTTGAAACTCGTCCACCAATGGGTGGTGGTGCGCTCCTCGCGATCCACACCCACCATGGTTCCGGCCTGGGCGCTGATCTCGATGGCCTGGGCCTGGAACAGCTTCTGGCCCCATACCAGCCCCACGAGCACATTGTCGTCATCGGTTACCGGATACGAGGGGAAGTGCTTGTCGAGCGTGAGCCGCATGGCCTTCGAGACCGGCATGTTCTTTCGGAACGAGAAGGGATTGCGCAGCATGATCTCCTCCAGCGTCTGCTCCGGCCGGGCCAGCAGCAAATCGCGCATGGCCGCGACGCCGAGGAGCCGGCGGTCACCGTCGACCACGTAGGCGTAGGTGATGAAACGGGTTTTCACGAGCTCGCGGATGGCGTCGGTGGCGGCCTGCACCGAGAGGCCTGGGGGGAAAACCGCGCTCGGGCTTTCCATCAACTCACCAATGGTGGCATCTTCAGGGATCGTGATCGAAAGGGGAGGGGCACTCGTATTCATGGAAAAGATGGTCTGACAAGCGTGCAGCGCCGCAGCCGCTTTTCAATAGAACATGTACCGGCGGCCGATTTTATTCAAAAATCACCCGGGCTTACGCACGGGCAGCTGCCGTCGATGCCCGGTCACCGCGAATGGGGTTGGCAATGGGATCCGTCTGGCAATCCTTGCAGGCTGCATGCCAAACCGGTTTTACACCGCCTTTGATGAGGAGACGCTCGGATCACCCCGCCGGCCCGACTATCGCACACCTTTCCAGGTTGACCGCGACCGGGTGATTCATGCGCACGCTTTTCGCAAGCTGCAGTCCAAGACCCAGGTTTTTCTCTCGGGTGAATATGATTTCTACCGGACGCGTCTGACCCATTCAATGGAGGTTGCGCAGATCGGCCGCTCCATCTGCACCTGGCTGCTGACCCGGGGCGCGCCGCTCGCGGAGGATTTCCGCATCGATGCCGATCTGGTCGAGGCAGTCTGTCTGGCGCACGACCTTGGGCATCCGCCCTTCGGCCACTCCGGAGAGCGTACTCTCCAGGAGCTCATGCGGCCCTACGGCGGTTTCGAGGGCAACGCCCAGACTCTCCACCTGCTCACCGAGACGATGGTGCAGACCGAGACCACCATGCGCGGCCTGCAACCCACCCGCTCTCTCATGGATGGCGTGCTCAAGTACAAGACGCTTTACCGGGAATTTCCCCCGCATCCCTCTCAACATTTCCTTTACGATCCTCAGGTGGTTTATCGCGACCATGTCTTCGGCGGTGCCTCGCTGCCGCCGGATCTGCCACCCGGGGACGTGTTAAATGCCTTCAAGAGCGTCGAGTGCCAGATCATGGACTGGGCCGATGACGCGGCCTATTCACTTAACGACATCGTGGACGGAGTGAAGGCGGGGTTTCTCACCATCGAGCGCGTGGAGAACTGGGCGGCGGGCGAACCCATCGATGCGGAGCTTCAGGCTCATCTTGACACGCTCTTTGGTGCGATCCGGGGCGATCGTCTGGAAAGCGTGTTTTCGCAAAAGATCGGACGCTTCATCACCGCCTGCCGCCTGCGCGAGCGTGACAACTTCATGGCGGGACAAACCCATCGCTATCGTTTCGAACTGACCATTTCCCCCGAGGCGGAGCGCGAGGCGCAGTTCTACAAAAAGATGGCCAACGACATCATCTTCGAGAGTCCGCAGCTCCAGCAGATGGAACACAAGGCCCGCAAAATCATGGTCAGTTTGTGGACCTCGGCTTGGGAGAATTACGTCGAGCGGGGTGAACGGGCCATCAACATCCTGCCGCCCCGGGTGGGGAAACAGATCGACTCGGAATCCACCATCGCCGGCAAGGCCCGGCGAATCAGCGACTGGCTGGCGGGGCTCACCGACGGCATGATCGTCCGTACCCACAAACGCCTCAACGACCCTGATTTTGGATCCATTCGGGATCTGGGGTAGTCGGTTCCCGAAGGATGCCAGTCCGACCCCGGGGATGTTGCAGTCCGGTGGCAAAGCACGGGACTATCCCCCGCAAGTGTAGCCGGTGGGCTAAGGTCGAAGGCGCTCTCTCCGAGAGCGCAGCGGCGCCTTGAGGACAATGCGATAATGCGCCCTACCACCATCAATACTTGACCCTCGCGGGCAGACACCTGCCAGGAGGTGGGGGAAATTGCATTCATGGCTTTCCTTGGTTCTTCCTTCCCACGGAAGCAATCGGGTGTTTTGCTTCGCGGGTCCAGCTTGGTCATGATGCCTATTATCCATCTTTGCCGTCATTATGGACCCAGCATGATGCTGGGTCTGCTAGGCCTGTTACCCTGGACCGGACTCAGGGGGCAGACCATCCTCTCAGGAACCTACACGGGGGCCACGCTTACCGGTGATGTCGTGGTCAACCCAAGCACGAGCGTCTTTTTTACCGGAGGAACCACTCTCAGCTCGGGCATCGCCACCCTCGGCAACAGCGGGGGTATCTATTGGAGGCAGGTTGGAACGGTCAACGATGTGGACTTTATCATGGGTTCCGGGTCCTATCTCTACGTTGATTTGGTGGGCAATGCCCTGACCCTGGACTCCATGACCACGGTCAGCGGGAACGCCAGGGCCTATTCGGATGGCAGCGCCGGCACCGCGATCACCAACCTTGGCTCCATTTCCAACACCACGGGAACGGGGCAGCTCTACGCGCGCACGTTCACGAACGAGGGATCGATCACGGCTACGGCGGGGACGCTGCACTTTGGGTTGGCTTCAGCGGGGTTTGACACATTCAACACGGCGACGGGGGTGGTCACCGCCGACGCGGCGACAATCAGTGTGCGGGGCAACGTTGCGAACAGCGGACTGCTTAGGGCCCAGAATGGCGGCATCCTGGATTTTCAGGGCAACAACACGACGGCCAATCTCGGGAACGTCGAACTGCTCAGCGGGGGCTCGGCCCGCCTAAGCGGCACGCTCAACAACACCGCCGCACTGCTGACCGCACCGACCGGCGGATCCTATCAGCTTACCGGGGGCACCATTCAGGGTGGTTCCATCGCAGCCGGGGCCCTGACCTTCACCGGTTCGGGGGGATATCTCGATGGTTCGGTCTTTCTGGGCGATCTGAATTTTGCCAACAGCACGCAGGTGCGGTTCGCGGGTGGGACAACGTTCACCGGTTTGAACGCGACCTTCGGAACCAGCGCGGGGATCCGCTGGGAGCAGTCGGGCACCCTTTCCGGGAACACCCTGAACTTCAGCTCGTCGGGCAGCTTCATCTATCTGGAGGGTTCGAGCCGGTCCCTGACCCTGGACAGCGCGACCACGGCAACGGGTTCAGTCAATATTTACGCGGATGGCAGCGCGGGATCGGTGATTACCAATCAAGGCATGATCACGAATACCGGCGGGTCGACGGGCCAGCTGTATGCCCGCACCTTGACCAACGAGGGGACCATCCTGGTGACGGCGGGAACGCTGCACTTCGGCTTGGCCACGTTGGGCTATAATTCCTTCAACACGGCGACGGGAACGATCACGGTGGACGGGGCCGGCAGCATCGTCATGATTCGTGGCAACGTGGCCAACAGCGGTCTGTTGCGGGCGCAGAATGGTGGACGGCTTCATTTTCAGGGCAACACCACGACGGCCAACCTGGGGAACGTCGAACTGCTCAGCGGGGCCGAGGCCCGCTTAAGCGGTACGATCAACAACACGGCCGCGACACTGGTGGCCCCAACCGGCGGGATTTATCAGCTTGCCGGTGGGACAATCCAAGGCGGCACCATCGGGGCCGGGGCTCTGACCTTCACCAATTCGGGAGGCTTCGTCAGTGGATCGGTCTTTCTCGGAGACCTGACCTTGCCCAACAGCACGTTTGTGCGGTTCACAGGTGGGACATCGTTCACCGGTTTGAACGCTACCTTCGGTAACAGCGCGGGGATTTACTGGGAGCAGTCGGGCACCCTCTCCGGGAACACCCTGAACTTTGGCACGTCGGGCAGTTACATCTATCTGAGCGGCGCTGGCCGGTCGTTGACTTTGGACAACACGACCACGTCAACGGGGGCGGTAAACCTCTACGTGGATGGCACTGCGGGTTCGGTGATCACCCACCAGGGCACGATCAATCACACCACCGGCACGGGCTCCCTGTACGCACGGACCTTTACCAACGAGGGGACCATCACGGCGATAGCGGGCACACTGCATGTGGGGGTGGCATCAACCGACTACGACACGTTCAACACGGAGACGGGTACGATCACGGCGGATGGCTCCGGCACCAATGTCTATATTCGCGGCAATGCCGCGAACAGCGGGTTGCTGCGGGCACAGAACAATGGGCAGTTCATTTTTCAGGGTATTAACACGACGGCGAACCTCGGCGATATCGAGCTGCTGACCGGTGGCCGGGCGCTGTTCAACGGTACGCTCAACAACGTCGATACCACGCTGACGGCGCCGTTGTCCGGGATTTACGAGCTTTACGCGGGCACGATCACGGGTGGGACCATCGCGCCCGGGGCGCTGGGGTTCACTAGTTCGGGTGGCTACCTGGACGGGGTGTTGTTCACCGGTGATCTCACGCTCCCAACGAGTGCCTACGTGCGTTTCACCGGTGGGAGCACATTCAGTGGGGTTAATGCAACGTTCGGGACCAGTTCCGGCATCTTTTGGCAGCAGGCCGGGGCCCTGGTGGACAACACACTGACCTTTGGGACCGGCGGCTACATCTACGTCACCGGAGCCGGGGCCAGCCTAACCCTGGACGCCGACACGGTGGGGACGGGTACGCTGAGTATTTACACCGACGGGACGGCCGGGGTGTCGATCACGAATCAGGGGACGCTCAACCACACCACGGGCACGGGCGAGTTCTACGGGCGCACGGCGACCAATGAGGGCATAATCACGGCGACGGCGGGCACGCTTTATTTTGGAAATTCGTCAGCCACTTATGAATCCTTCAACACGGAGACGGGGATAATCACGGCGGACGGGTCCGGTACCAATCTGTACCTGCGTGGCAACGTGGCCAACAGCGGCCTGATCCGGGCGCAAAATTCCGGGCAGCTGATCTTCCAAGGCAGCAACACGACGGCGAACCTCGGCGATATCGAGCTGCTGACCGGTGGCCGGGCGCTGTTCAACGGTACGCTCAACAACGTCGATACCACGCTGACGGCGCCGTTGTCGGGCAAGTATGAACTTTACGGTGGCACGATCACCGGAGGCATCATCGCGCCCGGGGCACTGGGCTTCACCAGTTCGGGCGGCTTCCTGAACGGGGCGCTTTTCACCGGTGACCTCACGCTCCCGGCGAGTGCCTTTGTGCGCTTCACCGGTGGGAGCACCTTCAGCGGGATCAATGCAACCTTCGGCAGCAGTTCCGGCATCTACTGGCAGCAGGCCGGGACCTTGGTGGACAACGTACTTACCTTCGGTGCCAACAGTTATATGTATGTCACCGGAGCTGGGGCCAGCCTGACCCTGGACGCGGACACAGTGGGGACAGGCTCAGTGAACATTTACACCGACGGGACGACCGGGAACGCCATCACCAACCAGGGGACGCTCAACCATACCGCCGGCACGGGTAACTTTTACGGGTTGTCCGCGACCAACGAGGGCGTGATCAACGCCACCGCAGGTGCGTTTTATTTTGGTCATCCGTCTGCCAGTTACAATTCCTTCAACACGGCGACGGGCGCGATCACGGCGGATGGGTCCGGCACCACGGTGTATCTGCGGGGCAACATGGCCAACAGCGGCCTGATCCGGGCGCAGAATTCCGCGCAGCTGATCTTCAGCGGGAACAACACGACGGCGAACCTCGGCGACATCGAGCTGCTGACCGGCGGGCGCGCGCTCCTCAACGGCACGCTCAACAACAGCTCGGCGACCCTGACCTCGCCGTTGTCCGGAATCTATGAGCTCTACGGCGGCACGATCTCGGGCGGGACGATTGCAGCGGGGGCTCTGGGGTTCACCAGCTCCGGGGGTTACTTGGACGGCACGGTCTTCACTGGAGACCTGAATTTCCCGAACAGCACTTATGCACGCTTTATCAATGGGGCGACCTTCACCGGGCAAAATGTGACCTTTGGCAGCAGTTCCGGCATCTACTGGCAACAGGCGGGGGCGCTGGTCGACAACACACTGACCTTCAGCAACGGTGCCTACATTTATGTCACCGGGGCCAACAACACCCTGGCGCTGGACAGCGGGACGACAGCGACGGGTACGGTGAACCTCTATACTGACAGCAATGCGGGCACGGCCATCACCAACGCGGGGATCATCAACCACACCACCAACACGGGCCAGATTTACGGGCGAACGGTCACGAATTCGGGCAGCATTAATGTGACGGGTGGCAACATGTATCTGGGCACGTCCACCTCGGGCTACACCTTCACCAATGATGCCTCCGGTACCATCACCCTGGGGTCCGGCATTCTCTTTCTCAGCGGCCCGGTGACGAACAACGGCACCATCTCGATTTTTGGAGGCACGTTTTATGTCAGCAACTTCCTGATCAACGGGGCCGGTGGGGTCATCGAGGGCTCGGCCACCATCAATGGCAACATGACGCTGGCGGCCGGCACCCTGTCTCCGGGCGCCTCCATCGGCACACTCACGTTTTCAACCGGTGGCCTGACTGTCACTGGCGCATCCGTGCTGGAGATCGAGGTTGATGGCGCTTTTTCCGACCGGATCGTATTTCAGAATTCGACCGCTGCGGTCGATATTGGCAGCGGCCTCCTGGAATTGAGCGTGTCTCTGTTGAGCGCGCCCATACCCGGAGCGACCTATGTCATCATGAGCAAGCCTGCACTGGGCAGCACGTTCACGGGTACCTTTGCCGATCTGCCCATCTCGGGATCCATTCTTGAGGCCACTTACCTGGGCACGCCTTACGAGTTCACGCTGGATTATTTGGACACGGCCATCCACCTGCATGCCGTGCCCGAGCCGGGAACCTACGCCTTGATGGCAACCGGTCTCACCCTGCTCGTGCTCTGGCATCGCCGGCGTAGAGCCTGAGCGTGTGTTGCGGGATCTCCGCAACACCAGGGAGTGGGGGATTGAAACGACGAACTTGCAACCGGGGGTTGTCTTTTTCGCTCATCCTATCTGCCTTTGATCATGCGCCTGATATTCGTCCATGGCTGGAGTGTGACCAACACCGATACCTACGGGAGCCTGCCGCAGATCCTTCGCGAGCGTGCGGCCGCCGCCGACCTCTCCCTCGACCTGATCGACATCCACCTCGGCCGCTACATCAGCTTCCGCAACGAGGTATGCATGGATGATGTTGTGCGCGCACTTCATCAGGCCCTGCTTGAGACCTTGAGCGACGGGAAGGGCGGCATTCTGCCTTTTTCCTGTATCACCCATTCCACGGGCGGCCCCGTCATGCGTTGCTGGGTGGAGGCATACTACGGGGTCGGGATGCTCAAGGACTGCCCGCTGGAAAAACTCATCATGCTGGCCCCGGCCAATCACGGTTCCCCCCTCGCGGTCCTGGGTGCCGGCCGCCTCGGCCGGCTCAAGTCCTGGTTTCAGGGTATCGAACCCGGTGATGGCATGCTGCGCTGGCTGGAGTTGGGCAGCGAAGAGGCGCGCGTCCTCAACCGGGCCTGGCTGGCTTACCACCCAACCGCACCAGGCAGCGGTTTCCGTCCCTTCGTGCTGACCGGCGAGACCATCGATAAAAAACTTTATGATCATGTGAACAGTTACACCGGTGAGGCCGGCTCCGACGGCGTGGTCCGCACTTCCGGGGCCAATCTCGACTACAGCTGGTTGAACCTGCGGCAGACCGACACCGCCCTGGCCATGACCGGTGGTGGCGAAGCCTCCCGCCTGGTCTACGACGGATCCCTGCGCATATCCGAGCCCTGCCCGTTCCTGATCGTCCCGGGCGCTTCACATTCGGGCGACAGGCTGGGCATCATGCGCAGTCCCACGCCGCAAAATGCCGACGACAAGCCCGTGGTCGCCGCCATTCTCAAGGCACTCGCGATCACGTCCAAGAAAGCCTACCATGACCTCGTGGAGCAATGGGCGCGGTTGAACGAGGTGCAGCAGACCGGATCCGGCCGGCACCGGCGTTTTTTCCAGATGGTTGTCCGGGTGAACGACGATCGCGGCCGGGTCGTCACCGACTATGATTTCATTCTGTTGGGGGGACCGAACTACGATCCGAACAAACTGCCCAAGGGCTTCTTTGTGGACAAACAGGTCAACCGGCGCTCACCCCAGACCATCACGTTCTACCTCGACTTCGACGCCATGATGGCGGTGAAGGACGGTTGCTTCGGCTTTCGCATCCTTGCCCGTCCAAGCCACGGCTTCGCTCATTACAAGCCGGCCGAGTTCCGCTCGACCAACCAAATGATCGACACCCTCGTCGATCCTAACACCACCCTCTACGTGGATGTCACCCTGAGCCGCCACGTGGATCGGGAAACCGTCCAATTGGATCCCGCCGCCCGTGGGCCGGTGGATTTCAAGAAGGTCCTGCCGTCGGGTGTGGATGTGCCTTGAACCTGCTTGGTGGAAGGGATGTCCGTTGGCGACCGCCTGTGGGATCAGGGTGACCGCGTTGTCCCTGGCGCGATGACCACGGGGGTTGGGCGCTCGTTGACGAATCCATGCTTAATCCATGCTGGTCCGAGGGTTTCGCCACCGGGGTTCTCATGAAATCCGCACGTTCCGAGTCTCCTTTGCCAACCTCCCGGCCAACCTTTTCCTTGCGGGTGGGGGCCCGGCACCCTTCGATGGTGTGCTATTTGCCCATGAAGATCCTCGTTGCTGATAAAATCTCACCCAAAGGAGTAGCCTTTCTGCGCCAGCAGCCCGGCTTTGAAGTAGTCGAGGCCTACGGTTCCTCTCCGGAGAAGGTGCTCGAACTGGTGCGGGATGTGCACGCCATCGCCGTGCGTTCGGAGACGAAGATCACCCGCGAAGTCTTTGCCGCTGCACCCTTGCTGAAGGTCGTGGGTCGCGCCGGTGTGGGGGTGGACAATGTCGATGTGGAGGCTGCCACCGAGCACGGGGTCGTCGTCATGAACACCCCGGCCGGCAACACCATCGCCACGGCCGAGCTCACCTTCACCCACATCCTTTGCGGTGCGCGTCCCGTGTCCCAGGCCGATGGCTCCATGAAGGCCGGCAAGTGGGACCGCAAGAGCTTCAGCGGCATCGAACTTTTCCGCAAGACCCTCGGCATTGTCGGCTTCGGCCGCATCGGCGGTGAGGTCGCCAAGCGCGCCCAAGCCTTTGGGATGCGCGTGCTGGCCTATGATCCCTATCTCGCTCCCAGCCGGGCCAAGGCCATGCAGGTCGAGGGCGTCACCCTCGACGAACTCCTGGCCCGGTCGGATTACATCACGGTGCACATGCCGCTGACTGAAGACACCAAGGACATGATTGACGCCACCGCCCTTGCCAAGTGCCGGGAGGGCGTGCGCATCTTCAACTGCGCCCGCGGAGGTCTCATCAACGAGCCGGCGCTCATCGCCGCCCTCAAGTCAGGCCACGTCGCCGCCGCCGGCCTCGATGTTTTCGAGGAGGAGCCGCTCGCGAAGGACAGCGAATTTCGGTTGCTTCCCAACGTGGTCCTCACCCCCCATCTCGGTGCCTCCACGGCGGAAGCGCAGGAATCCGTCGGCATCGAAGTGGCCGAACAGATCACCGACGTGCTCGCCGGCGGGGTCATTCGCAATGCCGTCAACATGCCTGCCATGGACGCTGCCGCGCTCAAGGTGCTCGGTCCGTACCTCGACCTCGGAGCCAAACTGGGCACGCTGGTGCAGCAGATCGCCCCGCAACAGATCGATGCCCTGCGCATCACCTACTGGGGCAGGATTGTGGATCTCGACGCCAACTCGGTCACGCGCTCGATTCAGCGCGGCTATCTCCGCCGGATCAGCGGAGACGATGTCAATTTCGTCAATGCCCCCTTCTTCTTCCAGCGCCTGGGTGTCGAGGTCGAGGTGACCAAATCGAACAGCAACTCGGACTACACCGAGCTGATCCAGGTCGAGGCGGTTGCGCCCGACGGGGCCGTTTACTCCGCGACCGGCACGCTGATCGGCAAGGCCAACCAGCCGCGCATCGTGGGCATCAACGGCCGCGAGGTCGAGGTCGCCGCCGAGGGCAAGCTCCTCGTGATCGAAAACAATGATCAACCCGGCATGGTGGGCGAGATCGGCACGATCCTGGGCAAGAACAAGATCAACATCGCCGACATGTCGCTCAGCCGGCTCAAGCAAGGAGACACCGCCTACATGGTGGTTCGGGTGGACACCGAGCCGGGCGCGGAAGCCCGCAAGGAAATCAAGAATCACCCTGCCATCAAGGTGGCCAAATTCGTGCAACTCTGACGGATGAGACCCCGGCACACCCGGGGTGCCCGTCTTTCCCTCCATGCTGATCCCCCTCCTCATTGCCGCGGTTGCGGGTTATGTGCTCGGGTCGCTTCCTTTCGGCTACCTCGTTGGCCGGGCACATGGTGTGAACATCTTCGAGGTGGGCAGCCGGAGTTCCGGTGCGACCAATGTGAAGCGGGTGTTGGGAGCACGGGCCGGCAACCTGGTGTTTCTGCTGGATGTGTTGAAAGGCATGCTGGCGGCATCTCCGGCCCTCTGCGCACGCCTTCCCATTGTCGTGAACTACGATCTGGCGGAGTGGGGACTTGCCATTGCCGGGAGCATCGAAGGTGGTTCCTGGTTGGGAATCGGCATCGCCGGTCTGATCGGCGCCCTTCTTGGGCACAGCTTTTCCGTTTTCACCCAGTTCCGCGGGGGCAAGGGCGTGGCCAGTGGCGCGGGCGGCTTCCTCATGCTGGCTCCCGCCGTTGCCCTCAGCGCCGTCGCAGTCTGGGTCATCGTCTTCTATCTGTCCCGCTACGTTTCCCTCGCCTCCATCCTCGCCGCCTTGACCCTGCCCGTGGCCGCCCTCGGTTTCGGCAGTCCGGCGATCATCACCGTCTTTGGTTTGATCGTGGCCGCCTTTGTGATCGTGCGGCACCGGGCCAACATCAGCCGGCTGATGGAGGGCACCGAATCCCGTTTCAACCGCAAGCCGCCCGAGGCGCAATCGTGAGCGTGATTTCACGCCCGCGTCCAACCTGACATCAAAACCATGAGTGATCTCTCCGTCATCAACATCGGAATCTGTGGTCTCGGCACGGTGGGGCAGGGGGTGTGGAAGCACCTTCAACGCTCCCGTGCCGCGCTTGAGTCCCGTCTTGGCGTGAAGCTCAATCTGCACCGCGCCTCCGTGCGCGATTTGGGCAAGAAGCGTTCCGTACGCGTCCCGTCCGCCCGGCTCACCACGGACGCGATGGCCATCGCCACCGACCCCGACGTACACATCGTCTGCGAACTCATCGGCGGCACCACGTTGGCCCGGGATCTCACCCTCGCCGCCCTCCGCCTGGGCAAGACCGTGGTCTCCGCCAACAAGGCCTTGATCTGCAGCCATGGCCCGGAAATCTTTGCCGCCGCCCGCAAGCACGGGGGGCATTATTTCTTCGAAGCTTCCGTCGCCGGCGGCATCCCCATCATCAAGTCCCTCCGCGAGGGTCTCGTCGCCAACCGCTTCGGCCTCATCTACGGCATCCTCAACGGCACCTGCAATTACATCCTCACCCGCATGGAGCGCGAGGGGCTGTCCTATCCCGCCATCCTCGCCGAGGCCAAGGCCCTCGGCTATGCCGAGGCCGACGAGGCCCTCGACGTCGAGGGCTGGGACACCGCCCACAAGGCCTCCATCCTCGCCTACCTTGCCCACGGTGCCTGGGTGCCGGTCAAGTCCATGCCGGTCGAGGGCATCACTCACCTCACCCAGGCCGACATCACGTTCGCACGGGACAACGGCTACGCCATCAAGCTGCTCGCCGTCATCACCCGCGACTTCGCCACCGGCGAGCTCTTCGTCCGGGTTCACCCGACTCTTGTGCCCCTCACCAAGGTGATTGCCAACGTCAACGAGGTGTACAACGGCATCTCCGTCACCGGTGACGTGGTGGGCGAGACCGTGTATATCGGCCGTGGAGCCGGTCAGGATGCCACCGCCAGCGCGGTCATCAGTGACATCGCCGACGCGATCATTCTGCTCCGCCGCGGCAACACCGCCCTGCCCGAACCCGTTGAACAGCGCTGCCCGCTCGCCCCGCTGGAAAAGATCTCCGGACGTTACTACCTGCGCATGGACGTCAAGGATGAGCCCGGCGTGCTGGCCCGCATTGCCACCGCCACGGCGAATTCTGACGTGAGCATCGCCAGTGTGCTGCAGCGCCCCAGCGCCCGGTCCGGCGCGGCCACGCTCATTCTCACCACCCATACGAGCAACGAAAAGGCCATCCGCGCGACGCTGGCGCGACTTCGCCGCCTTTCCAGCGTGCTCGGCGAGCCGCTCCTGCTGCGCATTGGTGACTTCACCGGTTGATTTTCCTCCCAATCCTACCATGGCCAGAATCGTTCAGAAGTACGGCGGCACCTCCGTGGGTGACGTCGAGCGTATCAAGAAGGTCGCCGAACGCGTCAAGTCGGTCCGCGACCAGGGCAACGAGCTTGTCGTTGTCGTGTCGGCCCGCGCCGGCGTGACCAACGAGCTCCTCGCCCGCGCGAAGTCGCTGTGCGCCCATCCGAGCGAGCGCGAGCTCGACATGCTGCTCTCCGTCGGTGAGCAGGAGACCATTGCGCTCACCGCCATGGCCCTGCACGGCCTCGGGGTCGAGGCGATCTCCTACACCGGCGCCCAGGCCGGCATTTTCACTGACCGGTTCCACACCAAGGCCAAGATTCAGACCATCAACGCCAAGGCCCTGGAGCAGGATCTCCAGGCGGGCAAGGTCGTCATTGTCGCTGGTTTCCAGGGCATCAATGAGGACGGTCACATCACCACCCTCGGCCGGGGTGGCTCCGACCTTACCGCCATCGCCCTCGCCGCCGCGCTCAAGGCCGACAAGTGCGAGATCTACACCGACGTGGACGGCGTTTACACCGCTGATCCGCGGGTGGTCGCCGCCGCCCACCAGATCCCGGAGATCTCCTACGACGAGATGCTTGAACTCGCCTCATCCGGATCAAAGGTCATGCAGTCGCGATCCGTCGAGTTCGCCGAGAAGCATGGCGTAATTTTCGAAGTTCGTTCAGCGTTCAACTACAACCCGGGAACCATCGTGAAACAGGAAGTCGCCTACATGGAAAAAGTCGTCGTTCGCGGCGTGGCCGTGGACAAGGATCAGGCCAAGATCATCGTCAGCAACATCCTGGACAAACCGGGCTCCGCCGCGAAGGTCTTCCGCGCCCTGGCCGATGCCGGCATCGTCGTCGACATGATCGTGCAGAATGTCGGCCGCAACGGCATCGCCAACCTCACGTTCACCGTGCCTCAGACCGAGACCGTCAAGGCCCAGAAGGCCCTTGAGCCCGTGCTCGACGCGCTCGGCGGCGGTCATGTGGCCGTCCACGAACACATCGCCAAGCTGTCCGTGGTGGGCGTCGGCATGAAGACGCATTCCGGCGTGGCCGCGACCCTCTTCCAGACCCTGGCCGACGCCGGCATCAACATCCAGCTCATCACCACGTCGGAGATCAAGATCTCGGTCGTCATCGAGCTGGACCGCGCCGACGAGGCCGCCCGGCTGACCCATACGTCCTTCGATCTGGACAAGGGGTGATGCGCTACATCTCCACCCGCGGCGAAACCCCGGCCCTCGGCTTTTCCGACGCCGTGGCCACCGGCCTCGCGCCGGATGGCGGGCTTTTCCTGCCTGAGAGCCTGCCGCAGTTCTCCGCGGATGATCTCGCGAAGTTTGCCTTCGCGCCCACCTATGCGGACCTCTGCGCGGATTTCCTTGGTCACTTTGCGACCGATATGGACCCCGTCATCTTGCGGGATCTCGTGCGAAAGTCCTACACGCGGTTCACCCAACGGGACACCGCCCCATTGGAACAACTCGGCGACAATCTCTTCGTGCTCGAGCTGTTTCACGGACCGACGCTCGCGTTCAAGGACTTTGCCCTGCAGCTCCTCGGCAACCTGTACGAGCATCAGTGCAAGGACCGCGGCCAGACCATCAACGTCCTTGGTGCGACTTCGGGCGACACCGGTGCAGCCGCCATCCATGGCCTGCTCGGCAAGCCTGGCACCGCCATCTTCATCCTCTACCCTGACGGCCGGGTCTCGCCCCTGCAGGAGCGTCAGATGACCTGCACCGGAGCGGACAACGTCCACGCCCTCGCGGTGGACGGGAGCTTTGACGAGGCCCAAGCGGCGCTGAAGGAACTCTTCGCCGACCAGGAATTCCGCATGCGCCACCGCCTCTCGGCGGTCAATTCCATCAATCTCGCCCGCATCTTGGCCCAGTGCGTTTACTACCTCTCGGCCTGGTTGCGTCTGCCGAAGGATCGGCGCGACAATGTCGAGTTCGTGGTCCCGACCGGCAATTTCGGCAATGTCCTCGCCGGTTGGATGCTTCAAAAAATGGGCGTGCCCATCCGCGGCTTCCGCGTTGCCACCAACCAGAACGACATCCTGTACCGGCTGTTCACCACCGGGGAGTATCGAGTGGGTTCGGTTGAGCCCAGCCTTGCACCTTCAATGGACATCCAGGTGGCCTCCAACTTCGAACGCTTCATCTATTACAGCGCCGGTCGCGATCCGGCCCGGGTCCGCGAGATCATGCAGGCCATCAAGACCACCGGAGTCCACCGCTTCGAGAACTTCGATCCGGACACGTTTACAGCCTCCCGTTGCACCGACGCGGAGATTCCCGGCATCATCAAGTCAACTTACCACAAATACGGCTACATCGCCGATCCGCACACGGCCTGCGGGTTCAAGTCGATCAACCCGGACCGGCTCAGCATCGTATTGGGCACGGCCAGCCCCGCGAAGTTTCCTGATACCATCAAGGCCGCCATCGGCATCGAGCCGACCCACCCCTCGCTGGAGACGTTGAAAACGCTCCCCGTTGTGAAGCACCGCCTGAAGGCTGACGCGGCAGCGATCCGGGACTATATCGACCGCCACGCCGTTTAGGAATGCGCGGAGCGCATTCCTGATGTTTCAAAGCCTGATGTCCTCAACGAGGCGGGCGCGATCGCGGGTTCTTCAACCGCCATACGTGCCATCCGCACGGGATCAAGGCTCGATGACTTGCGCCTCCGCTGCAACGGGATCCGGTACGATCCGGGTGATGCGGACGGCGGCGAAGTCGTCTTCGTTGACCAGGTAGTCCCAGCGGAAGGCGTTGGGGGAGAGTGCCTGGAATTGGTAACGAAGCGGCTCCGGTGCATGACCGTTCACGAGCACGAAATAATCATCAACAGGCAGGGCGGCCCACCGTTCGATGATCAGGGGATGCTTCACTTTGCAGGAAATCTCGCGGACATCGAACAGCTTGTCGGCCGGAATGTCTGCGAGGGCGGGATGGATGGGTTGGTTTGTATTCATGATGAGAATGAGATTGGGGAGGAGGGCCTCAGGCTTCGATCCGGGGTGCATCCCAACCGAGGTGCTCGCGGGCGGCCGGGCTGAGTCGGTCGGGCGTCCAGACGGGTTCCCAGACCAGGTTCACGGTCACGCGGCCGACTCCGGGAACGCGCTCGATGGCGCTGCGCACACCGTCCATGATGACGTTGCCGGCCGGGCAGTACATCGAGGTGAGGGTCAGCGTGACGATCACGTCCTGGCCGCAGATAGCGATGTCGTAGATGAGTCCGAGGTCGACAATGTTTACGCCAAATTCCGGATCGTGGACCTCGGTGAGGGCGGCTTTCAAGGCAGGCATGCTGGGCGCATTCATAGGAGAGGGCGGGTAGGGGCGAGGGGGACGGTTTGGACAGGCTGCCGCAATTGGCCGAGTACTCTCGTGGTATTGATGAGGAAGAGGAGGGTGGCGGCGGCGAGCAGCCAGGCCCCTGTCGTCGCCGCGGCGGGCGAGCCCATGATCATGGCGAGCGCGAGGAGCGGGAGTGCGGAGAGATGACCGCCCAGCCAGAGACGCTCGAGTCGCGGGGAGGACAGGGTGCTGGTGAGGGGGACCGGACGTTTGCCCACGCTGGGACCGTAAGCATGCATCCAGACGAGAAAGGGCACGATTTTCAGGATCATGCCCAATACGATGAGCGTGAGTCCCCCGGCGATCACTCCGAGACCGTAGAGCTTGATCCAGATGAAGCCTGCCGGCAGTGAGAAAAGCGCGAGTCCGAGCACCGTGGATGCGGCGAGCAGACCTGCGCCGATGGTGAAGGCACGCAGTCCGGTCTCCAATTGACGACGGTGACGTGTGCGCAGGGTGGCGAGGAAGGCGATGCCGCTGGCGGCGACACCACCCGCCATGAGGGTTGCCCCGAGCAGGGCCGCGGGGCGATGCCCCAGGGCAAGTCCGGGGGCGAGAATCAGCAGGCCGGCCTGGTTGAGCAGCATGCCGGCCCAGACCAGGGGATAGCGGCGCACGGTCCCCATCGTGAACATGGGCACCAGTTGAAAGGTCATCCCTTGGAGGAGGGTGAGGAAAAATCCGGCCAGCCCAAGGTGGGCGTGCGCCCGCAGTAGGTCGATCGCTCCCAGCGGGAGAAAAGGGTGATGTCGATTGATCGCCATGACGATTCCGAGACTGGCGGTGAGCGTGAGCCAGAAGATTGCCAGTGGCAGGCTGCACGCGATGGCATCCCGCCGGTTCGAAGCGAGAAAGGTGCGAATGCCGGTGGCGGCAAAGCAGAGGAGCCCGAGGGTCAGCAGCAAGCCGCCGGCTCCCACCCAATCAAAGCGCCCGAGGGCGAAACCGACGCATAACAGGGGAAGGCCGGCTGCATGCAGGGTGAAATGTAACCACCGGGTTGCGGCCGGGAAGCTCAACGGCACCCCAAGCACGACCGGCATGAGTTGGTAAAAGGCGCCGAGGCACACGCTGAGCAGGAAGCCCGGCAGCCAGAGGTGGGTGAGCGCCAGCACCGATGGGTGGGTGTGTGGTAGCAGAATGATGTCCGGTTGGAGCGCCAACCAAACGGTGGCCACCATCAGCGCGCCCAGGCCCAGGCTGATGAAGGCAAGGGGGAGGTGCACCTCCGCCTTAAGGGGCAAAATGACGGGACGCGGCGGCATGGTCACGCGGCGGGCTCGGTTGCAAGCGTCAGCAGCAGGGTGAAGGGGCCGTCACTCGCCCGAACGGCGTGCGGATGATCCGGCGGCAGATGCAGGACGGTTCCGGCGGCAAGACGCTGCCACTGGCCGTTGAACTGGAAATCACAGGAGCCTGACAGCACTTGGGCGAGGGCGCGCCGGTGGCTGCTGTGTCCGGTGAGCTCCTGGCCCCCGGCGAAGGCAAAGAGGATCACGCGGAGCTCGGCGGTCTGCAGCACGGTGCGGCTGACGATGCCGGCCTCGGAGGTTTGGGCGGCGTCGGCGAGAATCAGGGACTCGGCGGCATCGGCGGGAAGCAGGGTTTTGGCCTTCATGAGATCAACCTTACCACATGGGGGGCGGAGGTTCCTTGACATGGGTCAAGGACGGCGGCGGCGGTCCGGGGTAGGATGGCGGCATGAAACCGACACCTGACTCCCCCGAAGGAACCGGGGTGAACCTTGATTTGCGTGATCTTCCTCCGCCTGAGCCGTTGCATCGCGCCCTCGAGGCCGCGGAACGCCTGGCGGCCGGTGAAAGCGTGACGGTCCTTACGCGCTTCCGACCGGCCTTTCTGATCGACCAGCTGGAGGCCCGCGGATTAGCTTACGCGTGTGTCTCCCTCGGTGAGCTGAGCTGGCAGACGTCGATTTCGCGCGAAGCAGCAACCCCAACTCCTGACCAGTCATGACGCGACCCGACTCCTTGTCTTCATCTTTTCCCAGTGGTGCGGGATTTCGACCGGCGGGTGGCTTTCTGGTCATCGGGCTGGGTGCGATGGCCGTGTTGCTGGTGATGCTTTGGCTGAATCCGACCTGGCTGTCCGGTCCGGCGGATGCCTTTCCCCGGGCGACCCTGTGGCAGGCGGTGGTGGCGGGCGTGGCCGCCCCCCTGATTTTCGGAGGTGCGTATCACCTGCTCCCGGTGTTGTCAGGTCTGCCGTTATGGAGTGGACACCTTCCCTGGGTGCACTTGGTTCTGCACACAGCCGGTCTGGCCTGGGTGGTGGCGGGCCTGGCGGGGATGGCCTGGGCCCAGGGGCCGGTCGGTGGCTGGCTGGTCTATACCGGGGTGCTCGTTTTTGTCGTGAATCAGCAGGCCACGGTCAGCCGGATGTCGCTCTGGGAACCGGCCAACATCATTTTCTCAACCGCGCTCTTCTGGCTCGTGGTGGGTGGTGCCTTTGCCGTGGTGCCGGGTGCTTCCACGCTGCTGCCGCTTGCGCAGGGTGATCCGGACGTGCTGATCGCGACGGAGATGGTGATCGGGTTGCATGGCGTGGTGCTGCCGGCGCTGTTCGCGGCCGCGCTGAAAGCGCTGCCGATGTTTCTGGTCACACGTCTCCGGCTGACCGGACTGGCCTGGGCGGGCTGGCTGGTGCTCAACGCCGGTCTGCTGCTGCTGGTGGCGGGGG
>JBGTGS010000191.1:0-2981 GCA_041746615.1 Opitutaceae bacterium
GCCCCGTCCGCGGGTGCCGCCGCGCAGCGGTCCGCCGGACCCGGAGTGGTGCCGGACTACTTTGCCGGGAACGATTTCATCGAGATCATCGAGCGTGACTATGGCATGTCGATCGAGCCGACCTCGTATGTGCCGCAGAATGCACCGGTGGACAAGTCGTTCACCATCGAGCTTGACGAAGGCCGGGCTTATCTGGGTAACGGCGTGGTTTACCAGGGTTTTCTCACCAACGGCACCATCCCGGGGCCGACCCTGATCATGGATGAAGGCGACATCATCGAGTTCATCGTGGTCAACCGGGGTGTCGTGCCGCATGGGGCCTCCATTCATGCCGCTTACACGCAGACATCAAAGTACGTGGGTTCGATCGCACCGGGCGAGACCAAGCGGGTGGTGTTCCGCGCCACCCATCCCGGCGTCTACATGTACCATTGCGCACCCGGTGGACACGCCATTCCCATGCACGTGCTCTTCGGCCAGTACGGGATGATGGTGGTGCGTCCGAAGACCCCCTATCGCCTGGAGGCCGAACTTGGCCGCGGTCCCGATGTGGAGCTGTTTTTGATCCAGAACGAGTTCTACGACTCGGGCAAGGGCGCCATCGAGGGCAATGCCCGCTATGTCACCTTCAACGGCAAGCTCTTCCGCTACATCGAGGATCCCATCCGGGCCCGTCCCGGTGACTATGTCCGGATCAACTTCCTCAACATCGGCCCCAACCTGCTCTCGACCTTCCACATCGTCGGCATCCTCTGGGACTATGTCTACTGGCAGGGCCGGCCGGATGCGATGCTGCCCGGCGGCCAGTCGGTCACGGCCGGGCCGACGGACTCCTTTGTCATTGAATTCAGGATACCCCCGGATGAGGGCGCCTACACCATGCTTTCGCACGCGGTGGGCTCGACCAGTCGTGGCGCGATCGGCCTGATCGTGGCCAACCGCGAGCACACCCCGTCGGGTCAGGTTCTCTCAGATGGCCCCGCCCACACGGCGGAGGAGATGGATGACATCGCCGCCAAGGCCGTGCGGGTCATCTCGCCCTTCCGGCCGGGCACGACCGATCTGGAGGATCCGGTGGTGTTTGGACCCGAGGTCGACACCGTCACCGTTCAGATCATCGGCAATTCCTATTACCCGAAGGTCGTTCGCATCGCCCCCGGCACCACGGTGCGGTGGGTCAACGAGGATGTCTTTGCCTACCTCGCCGGTGAGTATTCCGGGGTGCACAATGCGGTGAGCACGGGGGTGGAGGACGGCTTTGTCTCGCCCCTGCTGGCCCATGGGGAAAGTTTCTCGCACACCTTCACGGCCGAGGGTGATTACAACTACATCTGCACCCCCCATCCCTACATGGAGGGGGTCATCCAGGTCCGCCAGCCGAAGGTGGACATGGAGGTCATCGCCAAGGCGGCCCGTGGCCTGAGCTGGTGGGTGGTGCCGCTGATCGCGGGTGCCTTCCTGCTGTCGGCCGCCGCCTTCATCGTCGGGCGCCGGGGCGCGTAAAACTAAGCCCACGCCCACCCTGAATCCATTATCAATCATGAAAATTTCATCCCTCCCATCCCGTCTCCGCGTGTCTTTCATCGCCGGGCTGGCCGTGCTCCTGGCCGCCTGCCGTCCCTCCGCCGACCCGGGCGGTGGCACCTCAGCCGCCGAACCTCCGGTCACGGAAATCACCATCACGGGCAATGATCAGATGCGCTTCGCGCCGACGCAGTTCACGGTCGCGCGGGGCAGCCGGGTCACCCTGGTGCTTCACAACAGCGGGACCATGCCCAAGGAGGCCATGGGCCACAATCTGGTGATCCTCAAGCCGGGCACGAATGCGAACGGCTTTGCCGCCTCCTCCATGCGGTATCCGACTGATGCCTACGTGGCTCCTGAGTTGAGGGACTCGGTGGTGGGCTTTACGCCGGTGCTGGGGCCGGGAGAAAGGTACACCCTGGAGTTCACTGTGCCGGAGGTGGCCGGGGACTATCCGTTCGTGTGTTCCTTCCCCGGGCACACCCCGGCGGGCATGGTTGGCATCATGCGCGTGCAGTAAACCGTGCGCCGGCTCACACCCGCCCCTCGGCGCAGGCCTTGAGGGCGGCATGGTCGAGTACGCGAATACTGGCCCCCTTGACTTCGATCATGCCTTCGCGCCGGAAACGGGCGAAGGTTCTTGAGAGCGTCTCGCTGGTCACCCCCAATTGTCCGGCCAGGGTCTTCTTGGGAATCGGCATCGTGAGGACGGTGGGGCACCCGGCGGCGGCGGCCGGGCTGAGTTGCAGCAGCCAGTCGGCCAGCCGGCACTCGATCTGGCGTCCCTTCATGTCCTGCAGCGACTGCACCAGGTGTTTCAAGTGCAGGCTCATGGAGGCCAGCATGTGCAGGGCCAGCTCGGGTTGGCGTCGCACGAGATCGCGGAAATGGGTCCGGTTCACCACGATGACGCGGGAGGATTCCAAAGCGGAGGCGTTGGCAGGGTAGGTCTCGATGGTGGCGAGGGTGACCTCCGCGAAACTTTCGGGAGGCCGGAAGACGCAGATGATCTGCTCGCGTCCGTCGGGGGTCAGGCGGTAGATGCTGACCGCCCCGGTTTGCATGACATAAAATCCCTCGGCGCGCTCGCCCTCGCGGAAGAGCGTCTCGCCCTTTTGCAGCGTGCGCAGGCTGCACCCAGCGGCGACCGTGCGCAGGTCTTCGGAGGGAAGGTCGGCGAACAGCTGGCTTTGCCGGAGCGTCGCCAGAATGGCGGTCTGCCGGTGGGCGCTGTTTTCGCGATCATCGGTCGGCATGGTCACAGTGTCCGCCCCTGCGTTGATCTGAATCAAGGTTTTTGACGGCCGGTATGCTATACTAGTATAACGTTCGAATGGAAGGTGAACAATTAAGCCTGGGTGCCGAGTGCGGCGAAGTTGCTCCAGCGGTGCACGACGGGGGCGGCGTTGATTTCGGCGATGCCTTGGAGGATGCGGGCCTGCAGCTCGTCCCAGCTT
>JBGTGS010000192.1:0-3813 GCA_041746615.1 Opitutaceae bacterium
GTGAGGCAGGCCGCGGCGGCGGTCACGCCCGCACGCGTGATGAAGTTGCGGCGATTAAGAGTGGGGGCGGAGTCGGGAAAGTTCATGGATAATGGCGGATTGTATTCCAGCCGGTGGTTCCCGCAAGTGCGATGCCCAACACCCAGACGACGGAGATGCGTTTGCCCGCCTGATCGTGCGGTCGCTCGGTCA
The DNA here is from genome assembly GCA_041746615.1 of Opitutaceae bacterium. Lineage (GTDB taxonomy): Bacteria > Verrucomicrobiota > Verrucomicrobiia > Opitutales > Opitutaceae > CAMAXB01. The sequence goes on from JBGTGS010000192.1 coordinate 193, forward strand.
TCAGTAGGTGGATAAGATCCGGGGACGTGGGTTGCGCGTTCAGGCTATGGCCCTCCGGTGGCGGGCAAGCCTGGAACCAAGCAACCCTCATGGAACTGAAGCATCGGGGTTCTGGCCCTTCCTGCTGCGGGGCGTGGGAAAGATAATCGCAAGTTCGACGGGCTGCTAGGTTGAGTTCGGACTCAGGGTTGCTTATGCTCCCGGATCTTACTCCAAAGCGCACATGAACCCCAGCCGTCCTTCTCTCGCCCACCTTGTCCTCATCGTGATCACAGCCTTGGTCGCCGTCGCTTCGGCCGCGGGCGACACGGTGACGCGACCCAATTTCATCCTCTTCGTCACCGACGACCAACGCTGGGACGCCATCAGCGCCAACAATCCGGACCTTGCGATTCGCACTCCGCACATTGATCGGCTGGCCGCTCAAGGAGTGAATTTCACCTCGGGCTTCGTCACCACTCCGATCTGCGCCGTTTCCCGAGCCAGCATTCTCAGTGGACGCTACTCGCGCAACGTCAACGTCCACCAATTCCTCATTCCCCCATCGGACGAGGCCTTCGCCAAGTCCTATCCCGCCCAACTCAAGCGAGCCGGCTACTATCTGGGCCAGCTCGGAAAGTACGGCGTCGGTGCGACCGGGGAGCAGCGAGCGAGCTTCGATCTTTTCGACGCGGATCTCGCCCAAGGCCCGCCCGAACGGGAATACGAGGGCAGACAATTGCATGATTCGGAATGGCTTTCGTCCCGGACGCGCGACTTCCTGGAGCAGGCCCCGAGGGACCGTCCCTTCTGTCTGCAGGTCAATTTCAAGGCTCCGCATCCCTCATCACGAGTGGCCCCGGAAGACGTCGGCACGCTTTCCCACCTCGTGTTTGACCGCCTGCCCACGGACAACCCCGTATACTTCGCCGCGCTCCCCGGAAGTGCCCGCCGTGGGTTGGGGAATGACTCATATGAACGCAATCTGATCGACGAGGAGTCCTACAATAACACCTACCGCACCTATCTGGAAAAGCTGCTCAGCGTGGACCGCGCCATCGGCCGTATCCTGGGCGAACTGCGTGCGCTGGGCCTGGCCGAGAACACCGTCATCCTCTTCACCTCGGACCATGGAACTCACTTTGGCGAGAAGCAGCTCGCCGGAAAATGGACCCCCTATGAGCAGAGCCTCCGCGTTCCGTTCATCATTTATGATCCGCGGGCACCCGAGCCTTTCCGGGGCCGGTCGCGCTCGGAGATCGTCTTGAACATCGATCTCGCCCCCACGCTGCTGGATCTCGCGGGGCTGCCAATCCCTCAGGAAATGGACGGACGCAGCCTCGCGCCGCTTCTGCGCGGTGAATCCTCTGATTGGCGCAGCCACTTCTTCTTTGAGCACCAAACCTCCCCCGTCGGGGTCACGCGCAGGATCGCCCGCAACATGGGGGTGCGCACCCTGACCGAGAAATACATCCGCTGGACTGACGAGTCGCCTCGCATCGAGGAATTCTACGACCTTCCTGCCGACCCCTGGGAGGTTCACAACCTCGTCGCCAATCCCATGGTCGTGGCGAGGGTTGACCGGCTGCGAACGCTCTTCGAGGACTGGGAGCGGTCGAATCCCAACACCTACGACCACGCGCCGTACGGACCACGTCCGCAGGCCAACGCCCCCGGTTTGGATTGGGAGAAGTTCAAGATGGCCAAGCCCGAGGTCTATCAGCGGATCGAGGCCGAGATCAAAGCGCTCGGCATCACTTGGGAGGACGCCCGCGACGATCCCGAGCTCCGTGCGGAGATCAGCGACCGCATTCGCTACTTTTACTAGCAGCCTGTCGGACTTAGCTTCAATCCCCTGCGGGAGTAATGTGCGCCGGGTAATTGGGTAGCGAATTCGCTCCTCTGCTTCATCGCGCCAGGCGGCCGTCGAAATCGTCGCGGTCGGGTTCGGGCATCAGGGGAAAGGTCTGGGGCTTGCCGTCGCGCTGGCTGCGGTAGATCGCGGTGAAGAGCTCCACGGCGCGGCGTCCCTCCACTCCGGATACGGAGGGTTCGCGATCGTGCAGGACAGCCTCGATGAAGTCGTCGATCAGCAGCCGGTGGTAGTGCTCCACGGGATTGATTTCCTTGAAGCGACGAGTGTCCTCCTGGCGCCATGCTTCGAGCAGCCCCTCCTCTCCGGGGATGGTCCAGAAGTCCGTCACCGGCGGCTCCTCGATGGTGGTCATCCCCGCGATGAACATCTGTCCACCGTCGGTCTGGGCCCCCACCAGGCTGCCATTGGAGCCGAGCACGCTGATTTTGCCGTGAAGGGCGGGGTGGTAGGAATTGCTGGCGAGAATGTTGGCCACCGCGCCGCTTTTGAAGCGGACCACGGCCACCGCAGTATCCTCGACTTCGATACCGGGATGATTGAAGTTGCCCCAATAACCGAAGGCTTCTGCCGCATCGCCCATGTACCAGAGCAGCAGGTCGAGCTGGTGCACGGCCTGGTTGACGAGGACTCCTCCGCCCTCCTGGGCCCAGCTGCCCCGCCAGGGATCGCTGTCGTAGTAGGCCTGATCACGCCAGCCGAGCACGGCCAGGTTGGCCACGATGGGTTTGCCGATTTTGCCAGCGTCTATGGCGGCCTTCATGCGCAGGCACGGCTCGAAGTAGCGACGCTGGCAGACCATGCCGAGTTTGACCCCCGCTTCGTCTGAGGCCCGCAAAATGGCGTCGCAATCCTGCAGGCTGGAGGCCAGCGGCTTTTCGACCAGCAGGTGCACGCCCGCCTTGGCAGCGGCCACAGCTGCGGCCGCATGGGCCGGGTGGGGGGTGCAGAGGCAGACCGCCTCCACCCCGGATTCCGCGAGAAAGCGATCCAGGTCGGTATAGGCGACGACGCCATACCGTTCCGCGAAGCGCTGGGCGTTCCCGGCGGAGCGTCCCCACACCGCGACGAAGTCACTCCGCTCATTGCGGCTGAGGGCAGCGGCGTGCAAGTGGGCGACCTTGCCCGTTCCAATGATACCGGTCTTGAGCCTTTTCATGATCAAATGGTCTTCGACTGGGGTCGGTGGCAGCGGATCGTCAGCGATAGCGAGGGATGCTATGGTTTGAGAATGACCTTGGTTAAGCCGGGCTCGGACGTGCCCAGTCGGGCGAACCATTCGGCGCCCTCCGACAGGGGGCGGACGGCGGAGATGAGGGGATCGACCTTGATGACACCGCGGGCGATGAGGTCGAGGCAGGCCGGGTATTCGCCCGCCGAGGCGCAGGTGCCGATGAGCGTGATCTGCCGGGTGACGACATCCTGCAGCGGAAGCTCCGCCGTCCGGGCCAGATTACCCACCAGGGTGCAGCTTCCTCCCTTGCGCATGGAGGCAATGGCGGACTTCAGCGTGGACGTGATGCCAACCGCCTCCATGGCGATATCCGCCCCGCGGCCCCCGGTCAGGGATCGAATCATCTCCGCCGTATCGGTAGTCGATGGATTGATGCTGTCATCGGCTCCGAGTTGTCTGGCCAGCTCCAGCTTGCGTTCGTCCAGATCGACAGCGATGAGGCGCCCGCACCCGGCCGCTTTCAAGGCCTGCAGGCAAAGCAGGCCGATCATGCCCGCGCCCACCACCACGGCGGTGTCGCCCGGGCGGACGGGGG
>JBGTGS010000193.1:0-7868 GCA_041746615.1 Opitutaceae bacterium
GTGCCCGCGAGGCCAGTGCGAGCGTGGCGCACGAGGATCCCCTCGCCTGGCGGCAGGCGCGCGCCCGCTGGGAAAAGCCGGAGCAGGAAACCTGGATCTTTGGCGACATCCCTGCGCGCATTCACGTGTGCGACCAGGCCGGCGTGCCAGTCCATGCCTATCCGGCGCTCAAGCCCGGGGTGACCGGCGTGGCTCTGCGCCTGATGAAGACTGCGGAAGAGGCCGAAGTCCTGAATCCGCGTGGACTTTCCCGGCTGCTGGAGCTTCGGTTGCGATATGAACTGGCCTGGATGCAAAAGGACCTGCGTGCACTTCGGACGCTCGGTCCGCTCGTGAGCACCCTGGTGCCGGTGGAGACATTGATGGAACAGGCCGGCGGCTGCATCAGCCGCTGGATCTGCGATGGGGTCGCGGTGCCAGCCCTCACTCACAATGATTTTGAGCGGGCCGTTGAGCAGGCCAAGGAGCGGCTGCGGGGACTGGTGCCGAGGTTTGGCGATCTGTTGCGGGAGATCCTGACGTTACGGCAGACCCTGCTTGTCCACCCGACACCGCCAGCCGGACAGGACCGGGATTTGGCGGCACTGCTGCCGGCGAATTTTCTCGATGCGACCCCTTATCCCCACCTGGCGCATCTGCCGCGCTATTTGAAAGCGATGAAAGTGAGGGCGGACCGCTGGAAACAGAACCCGCTCAAGGATCAGGAGCGGGCGAAGGAACTCGCTCCGTATGTGGCGGCCATCAGAGCCGTACGCGCGAAGGTCGGAGGTGAGCGCTATCGCTGGTTGGTGGAAGAGCTGCGGGTGAGTTTGTTTGCGCAGGAACTCGGTACGGCCGAACCCGTATCCGCCGTCAAGCTGGACCGCCTGCTCATCGACTTGCGGATGGGCGCGCAACCGGCGGGATCGTCTGGTCTTTCGCCAACCCCGGCTCCCATTTTGGTGGCACCAGTGGCGACAAAGAAAAAGAGCGCACCGGTCAAAAGCCTTGGGGCTCTCGACGGGTTGTTCCGGAAGTGAGTAGGTTTACGCGCAGGCGCGTAAACCTTACTGACGGTGGCGGGTGGCTCACCACTCGCTCATGGACGGGGCCCGGAGGTCAGTTCCTCGAGATAACGGGACACGGCTTCGTGGCTCTCGTCCGTATCCAGGGGGGTGAGCTCAAGGCATTGTCTGAGCGCTGCCTCGCCCTCCGCCCGGCGTTTGCCCGTTTCCAGGGCCAGTCGTCCGAACAGGCAATGGGCGGCATAATGCGTGGGGATCTCCGCGATCACCTGCTCCAAGGCGGCGAAGGCGGCTTCATGCTTCTTCTCATGCACATACAGGACGGCCAGCGCATAGGAGCCCTCGACGGGATCGCGCCGGCGGATTTCCTCCGCCTCGGCGTAGGCGCGACCCAGGCCGCCGCCCAGAAGGCGCGGCACGTGGCGATAGAAGTTCATGAGGCCGAACCGGGCTCGGAGATTGTCGGGATCAAGATCGAGACTGACTCGGTAGGCCTGCAGGCATCTCCGGCCGAGATCGGCCTTGTCGTGCAGCGGGGCGGTGGCGGCGGCCCAGGCATAGCCATTGCCGAGCCAGTGATAAGGGTCTGAATCGCGCGGGGCTAGTTCTGCGGATTTTTTGAACAGGTCAATCGCCTCCATAAAGTCACTGCGCCGAAGCGCCTGAATCCCCAGTTTGAGCAACCGCGCCGGATCATCCGGCTGTCGGTCGGGATCATTCCCTGCCGGCAGATCGGGAGAGGTGCAGGCCAGACTGGTGATCAAAATCGCCAGGCTGCGAATACGCGTGCAAGGCAATCGATTGCTCATGAGCTCAGCACCGGGAAATCCCACGATCCCCCGGCCGGCTTGTCGATCCCCGCAGCGTGACAATCAGGTGAAGAGACGGCGAGTTGTGTCAGTCAAGTTCTGCAAAAGTGGTTCGGTGGTTCGGTGGCTTGGCGGGATAAAGAGGTTTATGGGAAGGGGTGCAGGGGAAGGGGCACCAGCCCCTTCCCCGCCCCCGGCTGGGATTAGGCGGCTTGGGGTTGAGGGGAGGAAGTGCGTTTGAGGTGTTCGCGGAGCAGTTCCATATCGAGGTAGCGATTCTCGTCGACCCATTCCTCGTGGATCTCGACGGCGAGGGCTCGGACCAGCCGCAGGCAACTGGCCTCATCGGGGAAGATGCGAACCAAGAGCGTGCGCCGTTTGATCTCCTGGTTGAGCCGTTCGAGCATGTTGGTCGATTTGAGGTGCTTGTGGTGCTCGCGGGGCAGCCGGTAAAAGGCGAAGGTCTCGTCGATGTTCGCTTCGACCCAGGTGCAGAGTTTAGGATGCTTGTCCTGCCAGCGGACCAGCCACTGGGCCAGATCGCGGCGGGCCTCCTCGGCGGTATGCCGGTCGTAGAGCCAACGCAGCTCGGTGAGGCAGTCGTCGGATTGTTTACGCGGGAGGTAGTCGAGCGCGTTGCGCAGGAAGTGCACGTAGCAGCGCTGCCAGTGCGCCTCGGGCAGGGTCTCCATGATCGCGCGTTTCAAGCCGGCGTGATCGTCGCTGGCGGCCACGCGTACCCCGTGCAGGCCGCGTTCCTTCAGACGCACGAGGTGGTCTTTCCAACTGCTGGTGCTTTCGCGGTTGGCCAGTTCGACGGAGAGCACATGGCGGCGGCCGTCCCAGCCGATGCCGAGGGTGATGAGGACGGCGCGACTGTGGCCGACGCCGTCCTCGCGCACGCGTTCGTAGCGGGCATCAAGAATGAGATAAGGATACTCCTCCTCCAGCCGGCGGGTCATGAAGCGCGTCAGTTCCTCATCGAGCTTTTTGTTGATGTCGCTGACCGCGGAGGCGCTGAACTCGTGGCCGCAGAGCTCCTCGGTGATCGCCTTCACCCGGCGGGTGGACACGCCCTGCACATACATCTCCATCAGCGCGGCCACCAGCGCCTTCTCGCTGCGCTGGTAGCGCGCGAACAGCTCACTCGAGAAGCGCCCTTGCCGGTCTTGGGGCACGCGCAGCTCGAGCTTGCCCACGCGCGTCACCAATGAGCGGGTGTAATGCCCGCTGCGATAGCTCCGCCGTGTGCGCGTAGTATTTCATCGATCGGCAGAGGCTAACAGATGGGATGGGACAATGGCTGTCCCAGAGTCCGATTCATGGGGAAAACCGCCTCGGGCTCGCGGGGTGGCAGCCTTCGGGTGCATGTTGTTTGCAGGAATGCATGGGTGCGTCAACCCATGACGCCATCGGGGCTTGGGAAAGTTGTAATGTTCGTGGACCAGGGAGTGACCGGGGCGGAAGGTGTGTCCAAGGCCACACCCTACTCGATGCAACGATCAAAAGCTGCGCGGAACGCGTTGAGGGACCAACGCGTCCACCTCGACTTGTCTGACAGAGCAGAAAAAAGAGCGCGCCGGTGAGGGCGCGCTCGTGGGTTATCTAACTGCACGTACTATCCGTATTCATCCGTGCAATCCGTGGTTCAATATGGAGCAGATCGCGGCGTAAAGCCGCTCCTACGATGGCTGGCGACCGAGGCCCGCTTGCTCCCTCTCAACCGGAATCGCGGCGTAAAGCCGCTCCTACGGGGGCAATTCGTGTCTTTGTGATCGACGTCAGAAGCGGTATGCGGCTGTCACGCCGATCTGGCGGGGGGCGGCGCGGGTTTCGTAGCGGGCTGGATTGTAGTCGGGGTCTTCGTTACCAAAGTAGAACACGCGGTTCTCATACTTTTCGTTGAAGAGGTTTCGGGCCCAAAGCGTGACGGTCCAGTCGCGCCAGGCGTAGCCGAGGGTGCCGTTGATCACGTTGAAGGCGCCGCGGGGCTCGTCGTGATTGTTCGAATCGTACTGCCGCGCGCGGCCGGTCAGTTCGAGGTTGCCGAAGAACCCGGCGTCGTTGCCATAACGGATGCTCAGGTTGTAGCCGTGGCGCGGAGTGTTCGCCAGGTGGCGGTCGCCGGCGGTGCCGCCGCCGGACAGGATAAAGGAGTCGAGGTGGGAATCCATCAGGGCAAAGGAGCCGTGGAGCGACCAGTGTTCCGTCAGGGTCCAGCCGGCGGAGGCCTCAAGTCCGTGGATTCGGGCGCGGTTGGCGTTGGCGGTGAAGAATCGGTAGCTTCCGCCGAAGCCGGCGGAGTCGCGCACCTGGGCATCATGACGGTCGATGCGGAAGGCGGTCAGTTCGCCGATGAGGCGCTGGTCGTACGCGTGGCCGCGGATGCCGATCTCGTAGTTCCAGAGGGTCTCCGTGTCGTAGGTGAGCGGATCCGTGGAGGGGTCGATGCGGGCGTCGACATTGATGCCGCCGCCTTTGTAACCGCGGGTGACGGATGCGAACACGAGGTGACGGGGGGTGAGGTCGTGCTCGATGGTCAGCTTGCCTCCCACGAAGGTGTCGTCGAAGTGTGGAGCAACGCGGGCCTCAGGGTCGAAGGTGCCCGGGCCTTTGCGGAAACGGGTGCGCAGGCCGGAGCCTTCCAGATCGAGGCGTTCCGCGCGAAGCCCGACGATGAGCCGGGTGCGGTCGCTGAGATCACCGGTGGCCTGGCCGAAGAGGGCGAGGTTGCGGGACTCGTAGCGCGTATCCAACCCGCGGATATTGCCCGGATCCTCGTTGGTGTAGGCACCATCCTCGCTGAGGCGGGAGAAGTAGGTGCCCAGGGTCCAGCGGTCGATCACGCCGAGGGCGTTGCGGGTCGCGGTGGAGTCGAGCCGCACTTCCTGGTTGAAGACGGTGCGGTCGCGCTGCAGATCGCTGAAGCCCATGTAGGAGGCGGCGGTCCAGTCGTCGTCGTAGCTGTAGACCGAGTCGACCCACGCGGCGCTGGTAACGGTCGTGAAGCGGATGCCCTGCCATCCCATGAAGGAGCCCCGAAGGCTGGTGGCGGTGGAGTCCTGCTCGTCGCGGCCCGGCTGGTCGCTGTAGGTTAGGCGGCCGTTGTTATCGAGGGCGAACTCGTCAAAGCCGTTGTCGACCCGGGAGAACAGCACCGTGCCCTCCCAGCGCCAGTCGGGGCCGGGGTTCCAGGTGAGGCGAAGGCGGGTGTTGAACTCGTCGCGGGCGTTGGTGTCGCGGTTCAAGGTGACGTTGCGCCGGAAGCCGTCGCTCACGTGATGGTGCACGGCGAGGCGCATCATGAATTGCTCCGGGTTGGCGGCGACGAGTGGGCCGCCGATGGCGAAGCCGCCGGCGCGCAGGGAATCCCCGCCGGCCGTGCCTTCGAGCCGGCCGGTCCAGAAGGGGGTGGGGGCATTGGTCACGAGGCGGATGACTCCGCCGGCGGCGTTGGCACCGAAGGCACCGGCCTGGGGACCGCGCAACACTTCAACCTGGCTGAGGTCAAAGGTTCCACCGACAGTCCCGAGTCCGGTGAAGTCGAGGTCGTCGATCAGAAAGCGCACGGTGGAGTCGGGCGTCTCACCTTCGTATTGGGAGTTTTCCCCGACGCCGCGGATCTGGAAATAGCGGGGACGGGAGGTGCCACCGGACCAGGTGAGGTTGGGAATCCGGTCGGCAAGGTCCGCGAAGTGGCGGACGGCGCCGACCCGCAGGGTCTCGTTATCGAGGACGGTGACGCTGGCCGGGATGCGTTCGAGTGGGGATGCCCAGAGGTCGCCGGTGACCAGGAGTGGGTCCATGATAACCGGAGCGGCCGCGGCCGGGGACGGCGGTGTGGACGGGAGGGTTTGGGCTGACGCGGAGGTGAGCACCGCGTTGGCGAGGAGGAGGGTCAGAATACGTGTCGGGAGTTGCATTTGGTATAAATGCCCGACCCAAAGCGGACTCCCGGGGTCGGAGAACGGTCCCGCGACTGCGGGACCGAGCTTGTTTCCTTCGCCGGTATGATCCGTTTCAGGTTCAAAGGGTCGAGCAGCCGAGCGCGCCGCAATCTCAGTCCTTCGCTAAGGACACCCCTACGAGCAGAGGCACCCAAAGCCCGCTGACCGGACCCAGGCAAGTCGAAACCGACGATTTCCCCCGAAAACAAGAGAGGCGCCCTTGAAGGACGCCTCTCATGACCTAACACCAAGCAAACCGTAAGAACTACAAACCAGCATTGATCCTATGAACAATACCGACTGACACAGGGATAGACGCTAGCGGGATTGAATCATTCAAAAAATAACGCTCAAAAATCATTCTTTGGGCGGGAGTTTCTTAAGGATAATGAAGTAAACAGCTTGTGGCTATTTTCCCTTCAGTGGAAAGGTGCGTCCGCGTCGAGCCATGCGGCCGATTGCTGGGAGGTGGTAGGGCGCATTGTCCCAAATGCGCCGCGGCGCTCTCGGAGAGAACGCCCTACCCGTTGCCCAGCCTAACGGCTACACTTCAATTTAAACTGATTTTAGTCACCGGGGTGGTCGTCGAGGAGGTGCCCAGAGGATAACGGAAGGTGCGGCCCTCGTAGTTGCGGAAGACGACCTCCTCGTCGGTGATGCTGTCCACATAATCCGGATTGATGGGCACCTTGCCGCCGCCGCCGGGGGCATCGATGACGTACTGGGGAACGGCGTAGCCGGTGGTGTGCCCGCGCAGGGCTCGAATGATCTCAATGCCCTTGCGGACATCCACCTTGAAGTGGCTGCCACCGGTGATGAGGTCCATCTGATAGAGGTAATAGGGACGGACGCGCATGCGCAGCAGGCGGTGGACGAGGGCCTTCATGACCTCGGCGTCATCGTTCACGCCCTTGAGCAGCACGCTCTGGTTGCCCAGCGGAACGCCGGCGTAGCTCAGACGGGTGCAGGCGTCGCGCAACTCGGCCGTGGCCTCCTTGGGATGATTCACATGGATGCTCATCCAGATGGGACCGTACTGTTTGAAGATCTCACACAGCGCGGGTGTGATGCGCTGGGGCAGAAAGACCGGGATGCGTGTGCCGATGCGGATGAACTCGACGTGCTTGATTGCGCGGAGGCGGCTGAGCAGATGTTCAATTTTCTTGTCGGACAGCAGCAGGGGATCGCCCCCTGACAGCAACACGTCGCGAATCTCGGGATGGGCCTCGATGTAGCGCAGGCCCTGTTCGTACTCGGGGTGGAAATTGTAGTCCTGGGCATTCGAGACCAGGCGGCTGCGCGTGCAATACCGGCAGTAGGCGGCGCACCGGTCGGTAACGAGGAAAAGCACGCGGTCAGGATAGCGGTGCACCAGGCCCGGAACCGGGGAAAATTCGTCCTCGCCCAGCGAATCCAGCTGCTCCCCGGGCGACACCAGCATTTCGCCTTCACGGGGGATGACCTGCTTGCGGATCGGGCAATTCGGGTCGTCCCGGTCGATCAAGTTGAAAAAGTGCGGCGTGATCGCCATCGCCAGCTTTTCGTTCGCGTGGCGGCAGCCCGCCCGTTCGTCGTCCGTCAGCTCCATCAGCTCCTCCAGCCGCTCCAGCGAAGTGATCCGGTTCTTCAGCTGCCAGGTCCAGTCCTGCCAGCTCTCCTCGGGAACGTGGGACCAAAGCCCCTGACCGGTGTACCAATGTGACTTATCCTCCGTGTACGGCATAGTTCGTAAATCTGTTGCTGCGATTGGCTGCCGCCCGCGCCGAGCGGGGCGAGAGTTATTTGGGCTTCGTCAGAAAAAGGGATTGTAGCGGCAGGGCAAACCAACTTTTGTCCCGATCCTAATGAATGACTCCCAGATAGGTGTTCTCGCATTAGAAGACGGTTCCGTGTTTCGCGGCCTAGCTTTCGGAGCTAAAAGGACGGTGGTTGGAGAAGCCGTGTTCAATACTAGCATGACTGGTTACCAGGAGATCCTGACGGACCCCTCCTACTACGGCCAAATTATTACCATGACTGCGCCCATGATCGGCAACTACGGCATCAACGAGGAAGACCTCGAAGCCGAGCGCCCCATGTGCGCGGGCTTCGTCGTCCGCGAGCTCAGC
>JBGTGS010000194.1:0-4123 GCA_041746615.1 Opitutaceae bacterium
TCTGGGAGCTGAACTATACCGCGAGCCAGGCGCTCAAACGCATCCGTCGCCGCAAACGCCGGCCCCGACTCATCGCGTCCTTCTTTGCCCAAGCCGAATTGTTTTAAGCAAAATGTCTCTTCTTTAGGTAAGCCTCAATAGTGGGCCTGAATCTCAATCCGCTCCGCCAAACTCAATACAGTGTGCTTCATCGCCTCGGCCTGAGCGGATACGGCGGGTTTTGCAACCGGAGGAACCGGACCCGTGGCCGCACATTCAGTTGCCCATTGTTCGATCCGATTTAACCGCAGAGAACGCAGAGAGCGCAAAGAACCTGAGGTCAGCGGCTGTCTCGCTTTGAGATCTATGAGTTCTATGCGGTTAAATCTCCGGTGCCGTCAAACTGACCTCTGGATGGGAGTTGGGGGATTGCCAATCGCGGCCCGGGCGGTAGCTTCGAATCCCCTGTCCGATCCAGCAGCCGTGCCCATCCCCTCATGCGCTTTCCCCTTCGCACCTTTCTCATTCCGCTCATTGCCTGCGTGATGACTTTCCCTCCGCTCCTCGCCACGAACTCAAGCACCCACCCTGCCGCGGCCGCTGCAGCCGTTGTTTATCCGTCCACGGCCAGGGACTCCGTCGTCGAGCAGCACTTCGGGGTCCCGGTCCCTGATCCTTTTCGATGGCTGGAGAACGATGTGCGCGAGGACACGCGTGTACGGGAGTGGGTCACGGCCCAGAATCGCGTGACCGACGCCTATCTCGCAGCCTTGCCGGCCCGGGCGATTTTTAGCGAGCGCCTGCGTGAACTCTACGACTACGAACGGTATGGCATTCCGGTGAAAAAGGGCGGGCGCTATTTCTACACGCGCAACGATGGACTCCAGAATCAAGCCGTCCTCTACGTCCGGGATCGCATCGATGGGCCGCCGCGCCTGCTGATCGATCCCAACACCTGGTCGGAGGATGGTGCCACGGCGCTCTCGCAGTGGGCGGTTGCCGAAGACGGACGGCACATCGCCTACGGCATCCAGGACGGCGGCAGTGACTGGCGGACCGTGCGTGTCCTCAACGTGGATACGGGCGCGGTGCTGGCGGATGAGGTGAGATGGATAAAGTACTCTTCGCTTCAGTGGGCGAAGGACGGCACTGGATTCTTTTACTCACGCTTCCCCGAGCCGCTGCCCGGGCAGGAATTCCAGTCACTGACCGAGAATCACGCCGTCTGCTTTCACCGGCTCGGCACGCCCCAGTCGGAGGACCGGACGATGTTTTCGCGTCCTGAAGCACCCCGGCTGAGCAATCGCGCCGAGGTGTCGGACGATGGCCGGTGGCTCATCACCTACTCTTCCGAGGGCACCGACGCCCGCTATGATGTCAGCCTGGTCGACCTGCGCGCCCCGGCGGCGGAACCGATTCGCCTGGTCGAGGGCCGGATGCACGACTGGGATTACATCGGGAACGATGGAGACATTTTCTACTGGCGCACCAATCTCGATGCGCCGCGGCTGCGGATTGTCGCGACCGATATCCACCGGCCGGCGGAGGTGCGCGAACGGGTCCCCGAGGATCAGGCCACCCTCGCCGCCGCCTCCATAGTCGGTGAAACGCTCATCGTCCGCTATCTGGTCGATGCAAAGACGGAAGTCCGCACCTTTCGGCTTGATGGGCATCCACTGGGCTCGGTGAGTCTGCCAGGTATCGGGACGGCCGGCGGTTTTTATGGGGAACGCGGCGATGTGGAGACGTTTTATTCCTTCACGAGCTACAATCGGCCGACCGCCCTTTATCATTACGATCTCGCCACGGGGACCAGCCGGATCTGGGAGGCACCCCGGATAGCCTTCGACCCGGAGGACTTCGTGGTCACGCAGCGTTTTTATGCATCGAAGGATGGCACCCGGGTGCCGATGTTTTTGGTGCACCGGAAGGACCTCGATCTATCCCGACCCGCGCCGACGCTTCTCTATGGGTATGGCGGGTTCAACATTTCACTGACCCCCGGCTATGCGCCGGCACGGCTCGCCTGGCTGGAGCAGGGAGGTGTGTATGCGGTGGCCAACCTTCGGGGAGGCGGCGAGTACGGCAAGGCATGGCATGATGCCGGACGTCTGGGGAACAAGCAGAACGTCTTCGATGATTTCATTGCCGCGGCCGAGTTTCTGATTGCCGAGGGGATCACGACGAGTGCGAAACTGGCCATCCAGGGCGGATCGAATGGCGGGCTGCTGGTGGGCGCGGTGATCAACCAGCGCCCGGAGTTGTTTGCCGCCGGATTGCCGGCGGTGGGGGTGATGGATATGCTGCGCTTCAATCGTTGGACGGCGGGCCGCTACTGGGTGGACGATTACGGGCACCCGGACCGGGAGGCGGATTTCCGCGCGCTCCACGCGTATTCACCTTATCACAATATCCGGGCCGGCCGGAATCATCCGGCGATTTTGGTCACCACGGCGGACACAGACGACCGGGTGGTGCCGGGTCACAGTTTCAAGTATGCAGCCGCGCTCCAGGCGGCCGACCTCGGACCCCGCCCGCGTCTGATTCGCATCGAGACCCGCGCCGGTCACGGATCGGGCAAGCCGACCGACAAGATCATCGAGGAGTACGCCGACCTGTGGGCCTTCATCGCCCACTGGACCGGCATGGAAGTGAGCGGGCGCTGAGCGGAGCTCGCGGCGCAGGAAGGCAATTTTTGCCGCCTTTGGGCCAACTATTGCGGAGCGGTTTTGGGTTTCGCATGGCATACTTGCCCTGTCAGTCAGGGAACAACCCCGGGGTGCCAATTCCACCGTCATGAAAACAACCGACCCCCACCCCTTCATCAAATGGTTTACCGACATCACCATCGACGATGTCCCACTCGTCGGCGGCAAGAATGCCTCCCTGGGTGAGATGGTGCGGGAACTCGCCGGCAAGGGGGTCCGCGTGCCCAATGGTTTCGCCATCACCGCGGAGGCCTATCGCAACTTCATCCACGAAGCCGGGCTCGACGGCTTCATCCGCACCACTCTGGCCGGACTCGATACCCGCGACATGGCCAACCTCAGCCAGCGCGGGCATGCCGTGCGCGAGGCCATCCGTGGCGCCGCCCTGCCGGAAACCCTGCAGCGGCTCATCGGGGAGGCGTACACGGGCCTGCAGGGCGACGTGACGACTCCCCTGGATGTCGCCGTGCGATCTTCGGCCACCGCCGAGGACCTGCCCGACGCGAGCTTCGCCGGGCAACAGGAGACCTATCTCAATGTGCAGGGCATCACCGCCCTGCTCGAGACGTGCAAGCGCTGCTTCGCCTCGCTCTTCACCGACCGCGCCATCAGCTACCGGGTGGACAAGGGCTTCGACCATTTCAAGATCGCACTCAGCATCGGCGTGCAACGCATGGTGCGCTCCGACCTCGCCTGCTCCGGGGTCATGTTCACCATCGACACCGAGTCGGGCTTCCGCGACGCCGTGCTCATCAGCGCCGCCTACGGCCTGGGTGAGAACGTGGTCCAGGGATCGGTGACGCCCGACGAGTACACGGTCTTCAAGACCACGCTGAAGACGGGCCACCGGCCCATCCTGCAAAAGGCGGTCGGCAGCAAGGAATTCAAGCTGGTCTACGACACCGGCGGCGGCCGCATGGTGAAGAACATCCCGGTCGCACCCGCCGATCGCGCGAAGCTGGCACTCACCGACGACGAGGTGCTGCAGCTCGCCCGCTGGGGCTGCATCGTCGAGGACCATTACTCCGCCAAGCGCAACCAGCCCGCCCCGATGGATCTGGAATGGGCCAAGGACGGGATCACCGGAGATTTGTTCATCGTGCAGGCCCGTCCCGAGACGGTGCAGTCGCGCAGAAATCCCGATGTGCTGGAGTCCTACCAGCTCGGCCGGCGCAGCACCGTGCTCGTCCGCGGACGCAGCGTCGGGGAGAAGATCGCCACCGGGCGCGTGCGCGTCATCAAGAGCGCGCGCGACATCGGCCAGTTCGGCGAGGGCGAGGTGCTTGTCACCGACAAGACGGACCCCGACTGGCAGCCCATCATGAAGAAGGCCGCCGCCATCATCACCAACCGGGGCGGCCGCACCTGTCATGCCGCCATCGTCAGCCGCGAGCTGGGCGTGCCGGCCGTGGTCGGCACCGAACTCGGCACGGAGG
>JBGTGS010000195.1:0-9337 GCA_041746615.1 Opitutaceae bacterium
GCTGAGCGCACGTTCCGACCACTGGCTGGCGGGCTGGCGTTCAATGGCGACCCGGGCGGCCCAGCGGACGAAGCGGTCGGAATGGCTCAGATGAGGCCAGGCTTGTGCAAAGGTTTCGGGTCCGGCCTGCGGACCATGCAGCGCTTCGAGCTCGCGGCGGAGCCGGGCTTCCGGAGTCGGACGGGGATAGGGGGCTGAGGCCGTACTCTCGTTGCCCGTGTAGGTCACCCGGTATAGCGCGGAGTTGCCACGCCGGCCGCCGACCGCGAAGTACATCGCGCCGTCGTTCGGATTGACGATGACATCGGTCAGTGGAAGGGGGCGACCCCAGAGGAATTCCTCGGTGACGCCCTTGAAGGATGCACCGTCGGGAACGAGATGGACGGCATAGAGGGTACCGAAGGTCCAGTCAGCCGCATAGAGGGCGTGCTGATAGCGGGTGGGGAAACGCGCGCCGGTGCCCATGACGACTCCGGTGGGAGACCCCGGGCCGATGTCGGTGACGGCGGGAAGGCTGTCCGCGTAGTAGGATGGCCAGCGGCCGGCGCCGCTGCGCCAGCCGTAGTCACCGCCGCTGACGACATGATTGATGCGGGTGGGCATGTACCAGGGCGTGCCGAAGTCCCATTCCATATCGGAGTCGTAGGTGAAGGGCTCCCCGTTGGGATCGAAGGCGACGCGATAGGCGTTGCGGAAGCCGATGCCGAAGAGTTCGTGTTCGCTGCCATCCGGATTGGTGCGGCCGACATAACCACCGGGGGCGAGGCGATCGCGGGCGTGGCCGCGGGCGTCCCACATGCGCGGGACGATGTGATCCTCGCCCCAGGCCACGGGGATGCTGCGTTCGAGGTTCTCCGGTGTCGACGTGAAGTTGCCGTTGACGTAATAGATCGAGTTGCCGTCGGGTCCGAGGACGAGGGAGTGGGTGCCGTGTTCCCCGCCGCCGTCGATCTCACGCAGAAGCTCGATACGGTCGTAGGTGTCGTCGCCGTTGGTGTCGCGGAGCCGGTAGAGGCCGGACTTGCGCTCGCCGAACTGGTTTACGGATTTCTCGTTGACCATCACGTAGAGACTGCCGTGGGCGTGGAGCAGGCCATGGGCGCCGGCGAGGCCCTGGGTATCCAGCTTTTCGACATTTGAGATCTGTCCGCCGGAAAGCGGGGGCAGGGTGAAGCGGTAAATGCCGCCATACTGATTGGAGGCGAGCATGCGACCGCGGTCGTCGATGGTGAGGGCCACCCAGGAGCCTTGGTCAGCGAGCGGCACGGTGTAGATGCGTTCTACCTTGAATCCGGGGAGGGCATTGACGGGCGGGGTGGCCTCCGGGGTTTGCGCAAAAAGGAGCGTGGAGCAAAGAGCCAGCAGGCCTGCCTGCCGTAGGCCGCGAATTAGATAAGAAGTCATGGGTGCAGTGGTTTTTGAGGTGATGGGAGTGGCATTCACGATGGGATGGACGGAGTGAATCAGGGGAGATGCTTGATCCGGACATCCTTGAATTGAATGACCATCGGCGGGCCGACGTGGATCTGGAGGGCAAGGATGCCGGACGTGGCGGCGTGGGCGGGATCGAGATCGAAGACCTCGGTGGCGAGGCGACCGTTGACGAAATGGCGAAGGTGGTTGCCGATGGCGAGGATGGTGTAGTCCACCCATTCGCCCGGTTTCATGCTGGCGAGAATTTCCGCATGAGGTGCGGTTTCGCCGATCACCTCACTGACGGCCCGGTTCTGAGCATTGGTGCCCGTGACGGTCACGCGTTGGCCGGGTCGGGCAAGGATGCCGCGGCCGCGCTCCTCGTAGAAAAGACCGAGAAACCTGCCGTCGGCATTGAAGTCACCCTGATAACCGCCCACGACCCAGTTGGCCGGATCGATGAGGCGGCTGCGGTACTGGATGCCCGAGTTGCCGTCCTTTGGCTGCGGGCTCATGAAGCGGAATTTCACGCGCAGCTCGAAGTTGGCGACATCGCCTCCCTTCCAGACCAAAAAGGTGTTGGTTGTGATGGCCCGTTCAGCGGTTGTGCGGCCGGTGATGGCGCCTTCCTTCCTCGACAGACCAGAGGGTGGTGTCGCCCTCCCAGCCGGTCAGATTCTGACCATTAAAGAGGGGAGTGAACCCCGGTTCGACCGCGAGAGCGGAGAAGGCTGGGGCGACGAGCAGGGCGGTCAGCAGACCGAGGATGCGGGGCAGGGTTGGATGGGAGGCTGTCTTCATATGGTAACAGGGGATGGTGAACTGTGTGATGGACCGGGGGGGGCGGGGTCACGGTCAAGGAATCGATTCTTGTTAGGTGTCGGGAGCCGACGTTAGAGTGGACCATACTTAACCATCCCCTGGCCAGGAAAGCGACCAACGAATTCGCAAATTCCTTCAGCGGTCGGGGCGGTTAGGTCGAGGGTCTCAGGCTGACCTAAATCTCGCATATAGTTGTCTCCAAGTATAGTGGAATAGTTATCCTTGCAGGATCGTCCGCGGGCGCCGAACGGGGCGGTCACCATTCTTATGGAAAGGGTGCCGATCCGTTCATGGGTTTCCCTGCTGCTGGAAAGGAGGACGACGTGATTGGCATGGGCGGGCCTGCCGACGGGAGATTCCGGCACGAGGGTTGCGGGGCCCCCGGCGAGTGCTAGGGGGGTGGCGATCAGGAGCAGCGGCAGGAGACGGCGAAACATCAGGCGGGGCCGGGGAATCCTGCCTGCGCCATCTCCCGGCGCAGATAGGCGTGGCCCCGTTCAGCAATTTCCCACGACGGTGCATACTCCCGCCAGACATTGATGGCGTTCGCGAAAGCGGGGTCGGCGCGGCTGAAGGCCTCGACCGTCATCCAGCCGTCATAGTTGATCTCGCGCAGGGTGGCCAGCACGGCGGGGAAATCGATGTGGCCGGCGCCAGGTGTGCCGCGGTCGTTCTCGCTCAGGTGCACGTGGGACAGCACGGGCGCAATCTCGCGGATGGCGCCGGCGAAACTCTTTTCCTCCACATTGGCGTGGTGAGTGTCGAACATGGCGCGCACGTGCGGATGCGCGGTGAGTTCCACGAGATGCCGGAGCTGGATCATCGTGTTGCACAAATAGCACTCGAAGCGGTTGAGGGCCTCGAGGGTGAGGGTGACGCCGGCCTGCTGCGCATGGTCACCGGCGGCGTGAAGCACTTCGGCGCTGCGCTTGTATTCGTCAGGATGGATGTCGACGCGGGTGAAGGTGGCGAAGGCGGAATGAATCGGACCGGCGAGGATCGTGGCACCGCAGTCAACGGTGCGGTCGATATTCCACCTGATCAGGTCGAGAGCTTTGGCGCGGACGGTGGCGTCGGGGCTCGCGGGGTTGGCCTCGGCCCCGACGATGGTCACGCAAGTGAGGCCGAGATTGAGATCGCGTACGTGTTGCCCGAGTCGGCGGTAGGCGGCAGGGTCCTGCTGGCCGGTGAAGATCTCGATGCCATCGTAGCCGATTGTTTTCAACCGCTCGATGTGCGGGAAATGTTCGTCGGAGACGGCGGCCGTCCAGTTGAGGAGGTTGAAGCCGAGTTTGGGCATGAGAGCGGCCGAAAGTGGCGAGTAGCGGGTAGTGAGTAGAAAAAGGCGGCAGGGGAATGCTCGCTAGTCGCTACCCACTGCTCGCTACCTTTGCATCACGCCTGTTTCACGTTCACCCATTTGCGGGTGGCGGCGGATTTGAGGACGGCATCGGTGACGTAGTCGGTGGCGAGACCGTCCTTGAAGTTGGGCTTGCAGCCTTTTCCGTTTTCGAGGCCCTGGATGAACTCCACCATGGCATGGACGAAGCTGTGTTCGTAACCGAGTTGGAGGCCGGGCACCCACCATTTACCGCAGTAGGGATGATCGCCGTCGGAGACGTGAATGCTCTTCCAGCCACGCTCAGGGCCCTCGTCGGTGTAGTCGAAGACCTGGAGGCGGTGCAGATCGTGGAGATCCCATTTCAGCGACATGTTCGCGCCGTTGATCTCGAAGGTGTAGAGCGCTTTATGGCCGCGGGCGTAGCGGGTGGATTCGAAGAGGCCGAGGGAGCCGTTGTTGAAATGGCAGTGGAAGAGGCAGGCGTCGTCGATGCCGACCTTCTCGACCTTGCCGGTGAGGTTGTGTTTGCGCTGTTTTACGAAGGTCTCGGTCATGGCGCTGACATCCTTGATGCCGCCGTTGAGCCACAGGGCGGTGTCGATGCAGTGGGCGAGGAGATCGCCGGTGACGCCGGAGCCGGCGACCTTGGCGTCGAGACGCCAGAGGCCGGTGCCGCCTTGGGGCAGGTCGGCGTTGATGGTCCAGTCCTGAAGGAAGTTCGCGCGGTAGTGGAACACGCGGCCGAGTTTGCCGGCGTCGATGAGTTGTTTGGCGAGGGTGACGGCGGGGCAGCGGCGGTAGTTATACCACACCATGTTGGGCACGCCGGCCTTCTCGACGGCCTTGAGCATTTTCTCCGCCTCCTTTCCATTGAGGCCCAGGGGCTTTTCACAAAGGATCATCTTGCCGGCCTTGGCGGCGGCAATGACCTGCTCGGCGTGGAGGTTGTTGGGGGTGGCGATGTCGATGACGTCTATGTCGTCGCGGCTGATGAGTTTCTTCCAGTCGGTCTCGACGGATTTGTAGCCCCACTTGGCAGCGAATTCCTTGACTTGGGCTTCGTCACGGCCGCAGACGGCCTGGGGAATGACCTCGTAGCTGGAGGGGAAGAAGTGATTGACCTGATGAAAGGCGTTGCTGTGGGCGCGGCCCATGAAGCTGTAGCCGATGAGACCGATGCGGAGTTGTTTCTTCATAGTCGTGAGTAGCGGATAGCGGATAGCGAGTAGTGAGTAGTAATGGGCTGTAGTGAGTAGCGGGTAGTGAGTAGAAAAGGCGAGGCGACGTGATGCTCGCTAGTCGCTACTCACTACTGCGCGTCAGGCGACCCAGCCGTGGTTGTTGCGGACCTCGATCATGGCGGCGAGGATGTCGTTCCAGGTCTGCTGCTGGGTCATGACGGCGTTGGGGAACATGCAGCCATCCCAGCAGATGTGTTTGATCTTCTTGGTGACCTTGCCCTTGGAATCGCGGAGCCAGTAACCGGAGTCGCGGACGATGTTGAGCTTGCCCTTGGGATCGGTGGCGAGGCAGTGGCGGCCGGTTTTCTCGTGTGAGCCGGAACCGAAGGCGGTGCCGTCGTTTTGGGCAACGTGGAAGTCGATGGTCCAGGGGCGGAGCGCGTCGGTCAGCTTGACCATGGCCTTGTGGAACTCGCCGGGTTCGTAGTGATAGTTCTTCGGGACGATCCGGTGGGCCTCGGCGTTGTAACCCAAGGTGTAGAGGTGGGTGTGGGACATGTCGGCCTGGAAACCGACGACCTTCGGCATGTCGACCGTCTCGAGCAGGTTCAGCATGTGCTTCCACGAGTGCATGGCACCCCAGCAGATCTCACCTTCAGCGGCGATGCGCTCGCCTTCGTCCTTGGCAATTTTGCCCACTTCGCGGAAGGTCTGGGCGATGAGTTTGGTGGTGCCTTTGGGATCCTTGTCCCAAGCGGTCACGCTCGTGGCGCTGTCGATGCGGACAATGCCGTGGGGGCGCACACCGAGTTTGCGCAGTCGGGCCGCGATGCGGATGGCTTTGCGCACATGGGTGACGAAGTTGGCGCGGGCGTTGGCGTCACCGCCGGCGGAGGCATCGAACCAAACCGGGGCAACGACGGAGCCGACCTCGAGACCTTTTTTTCTGATCTTGTTCGCGAGCTTCTTGATGCCCTCGTCGGAAATATCGATGTCGGTGTGCGGGTTGTAGAGGAAGAGATCGACGCCGTCGAATTTCACGCCGCCGACTTTGGCTTTGGCGGTGAAATCGAGCATGGTGTCGAGGGCGATAAAGGGCTCGGCGCCGGGCGAACCTTTGCCGACGAGGCCGGGCCACATGGCGTTGTGTAGTTTGGGATAGTTGTTTTGTGGCATAGGAGGACGCAGTTGGGAGTTTGGAGTTGGAGGTTGGGAATAGTAGGAGCGGCTTTATGCCGCGATCACGCGAGGGGTCGCGGGGTAAACCCGCTCCTCCAGTGGGACGCTTAGAATTTGTTTTTCCGATAGGCACCCATCTTGGGGGCGCCGGGGTTTACCTCGGGGCCGAAGTAGCGCAGGCACACGAGCGGCTCGGTGGAGCTGGTGTTCTCGAAGGTCACACCCTGCTTTGCGCCGTCCTCGGTGCAGAAGTACTCATCCTCCGTGAGTTCGTGGAAACGGATGAGCTTCGGGCTGACGAGGGGTTCGCCGTTGATCTTGCCGGAGCCTTGCACGCAGATGAGGCCGTAGGCCCCGCTGTCCTTGATCGTGCACCGGGTGCCTGGATCGACGGTGAGTTCCTTGGCGGTGAAGAGCTGTTCGCCGTCGACTTTGCCGTAGACGATCCAGCGGTCGACGTAGCCCTCGCTGCGGGTGTCCGCGACGGGAACGGGTTCGAGGTAGTGGTTGTCCTTGAAGTTCGGGTCGACGTTTTTCTCCCAGTCGAGCTGGTCGACGATGAAGTCGATGTCCCGGTGTTTCGATTTGGGCATGTCCTTTACGAGGAGTGACCAGGGCACCTCGCGGCCCTCGACGAGATTCTGATACATGCCGAACACGTCGGAGCCCCACTGCGGCTCGTAGGTGCAAAGCGAACCCGGGGCGTGGAGGATGCACGGATCGATGAGCCAGCCGGTGCCGGGTTTGAGGCGGTAGGCCTTGGAGAGGTCGAGGATGCCGTTGTCGCCTTTGTTCCAATTGGCGATGCACTGCCGGACCTGCTCCTTGGTTGTGCCGGGCTCGAGGCCCATGAAGGTGTAGGGGAAGTTGTTGCCGACGTTGTTGTGTTGCGGCGGGAAGTAATACGACTCGGGCTTGCCTTCCTGACCGACGAGTTTGGCCTGCTTCTTCGACTGGTGCATGTGGTGCGGGATCGGCCCCATGTTGTCGAAGAACTTGGAGTAGACGGGCCACTTGCCGTATTTTTTCCAAATGGATTTGCCGACGAGGGTCGCACCGCAGTCATCGACGGCCTGGGCGAGTGTGAAGCGTTTTTTGCCAACCACACAGTAGCTGAGGCCTTCGTCGGTTGCGCGTCCCTCGTTGGCGGTGACGGTGGTTGAGGCGAACCAGCGTTCGTCGATGCCGCCGCGGTTCAGACCGTAGGCATAGGTGTCATCGGGATGCAGTTTGAGGCGCAGGCCAGGCTGGAGGAAGGAACGCGGCACCCAGCAGGGTGCGAGGCGGAGAAGGCCGCCGGTGTCGCCCAAGGCGGCTTCGACTAGGCTCTTCACGTTGGACTTGATGGTTTTGAGGGCGGGTACGGTCTTGGAGGGCATGGAAAAAACGGGGAGGTGCGGCTGGAGGCCGTCGGCGAAGAGGGGGGGTATCGGCCTGCGAAGATCGAGTTGGGTTGCAGGCGGGAGTTTATTCTAAACTAACCTCGGGAATAAACCTAGAAGACCAGCGGCAGATTTTGGTCTAAAAACGTCGGCAGGGAATCAGGTGCGGTAGCGTTCGCGGTAGGAGCGCGGGGTTTCATTCAGGATGCGGCGGAATTCCTTGGTGAAATGACTCTGGTCTGCAAATCCGGATTCGCTGGCGATTTCGGCCAGGGATTTGCGGGAGAAAACCAGGGCGTTGCAGCTCATGCGCACGCGCAATTGCCGCAGGTATTCGTGGGGGGAGCATTCGTAGGCGGCGCGAAACTGTCGTTCGAAAACCCGCAGGGACTGACCGCAGACTTTGGCCAGGGCCTGGTTGGTGATGCGGTCTCGATAATGGAGGCTGATGTGACGGATGGCCCTGCTCAGGGGGGCGCTGGCGGGTGGTGCGGACTCCTGGCGTTTGAGCGGGCGGGTGACGCCGGCCGTTCCGACGATGCGGCCGCGTGAGTTGTGCAGGGGAATCTTCGAGGTCACACACCAGCGGGCGGTATGATCAAACCGGCCGACGAGCTCGATGCGCGAGAGGATGCGCTCTCCGCGCAGCACCCGCTGGTCGTCGATGAGGTATTGGTTGGCGAGCAGTTCGCCGCAGAAGTCATAATCGGTGCGACCGATGACCTCGGTGCGATTTTGCAGGCCGAAGTTGAGCAAAAAGGAGAGGTTCACCCACTGATAATGCCCGGCCTCGTCCTTCATCCACAAGGGGGCGTCCTCGACGCAGTCAAAGAGGGCAACGACTTCCGGGGCGGCAGCGCCGATCCGGCGCAGGGAATCAAGAAGGTCCGGTGCCGCGGGGGATTTCATGATAATCGCTCACTAGGAAAAGCGACCCCGGCCGTTACGCAACCACGACCTTGGCGGATTGTCCGACGATCAGAGGGATCTTCACCCCTGCATGACTTTGGAAAAGCTTGAGGTCACCCCCGTTCCCGGGGGTGGGTCCGGCTCTCACGGATGGGCGGCGAAGGTCCCGAGCCACGCCTGCCTCAGCGGCGCAGTCTCATCAGAATCTGGAGGACATACCACAGCAGGAGCATGACCCCGGCGAACAGTGCAAGCGAGGCCGCCACGTGCTGATGCTGCCGGTAATGATGGATTATGTTCGAGGTGGTATGCAGGATCGAACCGCCGGCAAAGAAGACCATGACACTTGAGAAGAGGAGACCCAGATTGAAGCCGAAAAGGATGCTGCAAACGATCACGCCCATGGCGACAAAGCCGCCGATGGTGAGAATCCCGCCAAGGAATGAGAAATCCTTCCGGGTCATGAAGGCGGTCGCGGTCAGCCCGGCAAACAGGAGCCCGGTGATGATGCCCGCCATGGGAATGACCTCCGGCGACGAGTAGTGGGCCGCCATGAACATCAGCGGCAGGAAAATGATGGCTTGGGCAAGCGTGTAGAGCCCCAGGCCCAGATACTGGACGGCCGCCCCTGCTTCGGAGCGCGCCCACTTGTCTGCGATCCAGGACACCGCCATGAAGGCACCCAGCACGATCAGCCAGCTGTACTGGCTGCTGAGCATCAGCCGGGCGATGCTCAGTCCCACCTCGGAATTCAGAAGGACATACTCGAGACCGATGAAGGCGAGAATGGCTCCTGCGAGGTGCAGATAGGTGCGCCGGATGAAATTGGCACGATCCAGCGCGGGCGAGTCAGCAACGCTGACGAAGGGATTTCCAGAGGAGTATTCCATGGATGGAGGGGATTGATAAGAACGCCGGCCACCCTAGCCGCAATCGGCTTGCTGCCAATCAGAAACCGGAAGTGTCACCTATTGAGGCTTACCTAAAGAAGAGACATTTTGCTTAAAACAATTCGGCTTGGGCAAAGAAGGACGCGATGAGTCGGGGCCGGCGTTTGCGGCGACGGATGCGTTTGAGCGCCTGGCTCGCGGTATAGTTCAGCTCCCAGA
>JBGTGS010000196.1:0-7143 GCA_041746615.1 Opitutaceae bacterium
CCTGCAAATTATCTCAATTCACTCCTTATCGAAAGTATCACTCAATGAACTGTTTACGGAAAATTCGATCAAACCAAGTGATCTCCATCAAAATAACCAAATGGAGCTCAATTACTTATGACCGGACAGCATTGGTCAGCGCCCCCGGCTACAGTTTTATTTGAACTGCTCTAAGAGCCCATTATTCCGAGGTCCCGCAGTCACCTTACTTCAACCCGGCGAGGATCTCCTCCTTGCGGTCCGCCTGAACCCGCAGATCCTCGGCCTCCCGGGTGGTGAGAGCGCGGCTGAAATAGCTGTAGATGGCCGGGATCAGATACAGGGTGAGGAAGGTCCCGAGGATCAGCCCGCTGATCACCGCCACGCCCATGGATACGCGGCTGGCCGATCCCGCACCCAGGCTCAGCGCTATCGGTGCGATTCCCAGGATGGTGGACAGACTCGTCATGAGAATCGGGCGGAACCGGGCCGCCGAGGCGTCGATCACCGCCGCGTGCACGGCCAGACCGGCGGCCTTCCGCTGGTTGGCAAACTCCACGATCAGGATGCCGTTCTTCGTCACCAGGCCGATCAGCATGATCAGGCCGATCTGGCTGAAGATATTCATCGACAGGTCGAACATCCACAGGCCGAGCAGCGCGCCCGTGAGCGCCAGCGGCACCGCGATCATGATGATGAAGGGGTCGCGGAAACTTTCGAACTGCGCCGCGAGCACCAGGTAGACCAGCACCAGGGCGAACAGGAAGACAAAGGCCAGGCTGGCGGTGCTGTCCTCAAAGTCACGGGACTGGCCGGCCAGGGCGGTGGTGAAGGTGTCGTCGAGCACCTCGGCACCAATGGCCCGCATGGCCGCAATGCCCTCCCCGAGGGTCCGGCCGTCGGCGAGGCTCGCCGACACCGTGGCCGCCGCGTAGCGATTATATCGATATAAGGTGGGCGGGCTGCTGGACTCTTCGATCTGCACCAGGTTGTCCAGGGAGATCATCTCCCCCGATGAGGCGCGCACGTAGATGCCGCGCAGGTCCGCCGGGCGGCTGCGGTCGGCCCGGCTCAGCTGGCCGATCACCTGGTACTGCCGGGCGTCGAGGATGAAGTAGCCATAGCGCTGGCCGCTGAGCGCGAACTGGAGCGTCTCGGCGACATCGCGCACGGAGACCCCGAGGCTCAGCGCCCGGCTCCGGTCGATCCGCAGTTGCAGTTCCGGTTTGTTAAAGCGGAGATCGACGTCCGTGAAGGTGAAGGTCGGGTCGGCGACGGCCCGCTCCATGAACACGGGCACCACGCGCTCAAGATCCTGAAGGTTGCGGGCCTGGATGACGAACTGGATGGGCGCGCCGCTGCGCCGGTCACCCACGGTCGGATCCTGGCTGATGGAGGTGCGGGCGCCGGACATGCGGGCGAGGCTGCGGGCGAGATCCGCGGCAATCTGCTGCTGGCTGCGGGTGCGCTCCGCCGGCGGCACCAGGGTGATCCGGGCGAAACCGGAATTGACGCTCGAAGTGGAGCCAAACCCCGGAGAGGTGGCGGTGGTGGCGTCGTCCACCTCGGGGACATCGCGAGCCAGCACGGCATCAAGCTCGTCCATGAAGTTCCCCATGTACTCGTAGGACGTGCCCTCGGGCGCGATCACGTTCACCCGCAGGCTGCTGCGATCCTCCAACGGCGCCAGCTCCGCCGGCAGACGCTGAAGGAGGGCCCAACAGATGGCGATGCAACCGGCGAGAACGGGGAAGACCAGCCAGCGGGCCCGGAGAAAGGCCAGCAGCGAGCGCCGGTACAGGTCGATCAGCAAAACAAACCCCGGCTCCGTCTTCCGGTAAAACCAGCCGGTATGAGAGCCGGCACGAAGCAGACGCGTGCTCAGCATCGGGGTGAGGGTCAGGGCCACGAAGGACGAGACGATCACACAGGCGGCCAACACCACGCCGAACTCACGGAACAACTGCCCGGTGAGGCCCCCGATGAACAGGAGGGGGGTGAAAACCGCGGCCAGCGACAGGGTGGTGGCGATGACCGCAAAAAAGATTTCCCGGGTGCCGGTGAGACCCGCCTGGATCGGATCCATGCCTTTCTCGATCTTCACGTAAATGTTCTCCAGCACGACGATGGCGTCGTCCACCACCAGGCCGATGGCCAGCACCATGGCCAGCAGGGTGAGCACGTTGATCGAGAAGCCCGCCAGATGCATCACGAAGAACGAGGCGATCAGCGAGATCGGGATGACGATGATGGGGATGAGGGTGGATCGCCATTCGCGCAGGAAAAGAAAGATGATCAGCACCACCAGCACGCCGGCCACAAAGATGGTCTGCTTCACCTCGGCGATGGAATCGCGGATGAAGATCGTGGTGTCGAAACCGAAACTGAGGGCGATGTCAGCAGGCAGCTCGCGTTCAAGCTGGGCCACCCGGCGATGAAACTCGTCCACAATGTCGATGTGGTTCGCACCGGGCTGGGGGCGCAGGACCACCCCCACCAGGGGAACCCCGTTGCGCTTAAGGATTGTCCGCTCGTTGAGCGGGCCGAGCTCCGCGATGCCCACATCACGCAGTCGCACCAGCGCTTCCGGAGTCTGTTTGATGATGAGATCCTCAAACTCCTCCGGGGTGGAGAGGCGGCTGAGGGTGCGGACCGTCAGTTCGATCAGGTCACCCTCGATGCTGCCGGAGGGCAGCTCCACGTTGGACTGCTGGAGGGCGTTGCGGATGTCCGGCGGGGTCAGCCCGTAGGCGGCCAGCCGCGAGGGGTCCAGCCAGAGCCGCATGGAATATTCCTTCGACCCCCAGATGCTGACTTCACTCACGCCCGGGATCGTCTCCAGGCGGCTTTTGAAAACGGTGTCGGCATACGCCGTCAGTTCCAAAAGGCTGCGCAGGCTGCTGCGCACACCCAGAAAGACCACCGGATTCCGGTCCGAGTCGGACTTGTAGACACGCGGAGGATCGGCATCCCGGGGCAGATCGCCGGCGCCACCGGAAACCTTGTCGCGCACGTCATTGGTCGCCGTCTCCAGGTCCACCCCCAGATCAAATTCCACCGTGATGGTGCTGCGGCCATCACGGCTGACCGAACTGAGATTCCGGATGCCGGGGACCGCATTGATGCGCTCCTCAAGCGGGGTGGTGATCTGGGTCTCGATGATCTGGGCGTTGGCCCCGGCGTACGAGGTGGCGACGGAAACCACCGCCGGATCCACCGCCGGGAATTCCCTCACGCCAAGGAGGCCATAGCCCACGACGCCAAAGATCACCAGCACCACCGACATCACGGTGGCCAGCACGGGGCGGCGGATGCTGATCGAGGAAAGGCTCATGCTCCGGCCGCGGAGGATTCCGCGGGTCTTTCAATAGCCTCCACCGCCATGCCGGGCCGTAGTTGCAACTGACCCGAGGTGATGACGGTGTCGCCCGGTTGCAGGCCCGAGAGGATCTGAACATCCCGGTCCAGCCGCAGACCGGTCTGGATGATCCGGGGTTGGGCTTGGCCGGCCTCGATTACATAAAGAGTCTGTTCACGCAGCCCGGGAATGATCGCGGTGGCGGGCACCAGCAGGGCATCGGGGATTTCCTCCAAGGGCACATCCACCGTGGCGAAGGCGCCCGGCAGCACGCGTTCATCCGGGTTGGTCGCGCGGGCTCGCACCCGAATGGTCCGGGTCGCCAGGTCGATGCGCGGCTCGAGGGCATAAATGGTCGCCGTGAAGGGATCAGGCAGGCCGGCAACAATCACGGTGACCTCGCCACCGGGCTGCAGCCGGTTCATGTGCCGCTCAGCAATCGAGAACTCGATCTTGAGCGTGGTGATGTCCTGCAGGGAGGCGACCCGGGTGGACGGCGTCAGGTAGCTGCCCGCGCTCACGTAACGTAGCCCGACCAGACCATCGAAGGGAGCGCGGATTTCAGTCTTGTCGAGTTGGGCGCGGATCAGCTCCGCCTCGGCTTCCAGCACGCGCTGCTCGTTGAGAGCGGCATCATAGGCATCCTGGCTGGTGCCCCGGGCTTCAAGCAACTGGCGCTGGCGTCCGGCCTGCAGTTTGGCCAGCTCGATGCGGTGGAGGGTGCGGGCGAGCTCCGCCTGCAGCGTGTCGTCATTGATCTTCAGCAGCAGCTGGTTTGCGGTGACCCGGGTTCCTTCCTCGAAATTGAGCGAAATCACCTTGCCGGAAACCTCGCTGGTCAGGTCAACGGCTTCCTCCGCCAACACCGTGCCGGTCGCAGTCACCCGCTCCTGCAACAATTGAGGAATCACCCGATGGGTGTATACGGGCAGCGATCCTCTTCCTTCTCCTTTCGTGGCCGCGACGGCAACCGGGCCCTGGGCGCGGTTGGCCGTGGTGGTCTGGTAGGCCCAGTAGAGCGCGACCAGCACGAGAAGAGGCAATCCAATGTATGCGAGCTTCTTGAGCATCGTCCCACCATGGTGCAGGAAGTCGTCTGATCTGCAACTCAGGCTAAATATGTTTTTTGGGACGACCGGTTACATCCTTATATGTAGCCGGCGGGCTTGCACGCCCCCCCGCCGACACGCTGCCAGGCCGTCACCAAATGCGCTTGGCTCCGGCGGTGGAAAAGACCACCCGGGGGGGAATCCGGTCAAGCGCTGTGAACACCTCTTCAATCGTGGAGGAAACCTCAGTCGCATCGGCAGCGATGAAGCGGACCCGGATGGAAACGTCGTTCCGAAAAAACCCGCGGTTCGTGCCCGGGAAACGGATGATGCAGGGAGCGGGACCCACCGGGCGCCCATCCACCACCACCATGGCTCCGGACGGTTCCGACTCCACCCGGATGGCGTACTCCCCCGCCGAGGGTACCGGCAGATCATCTGCACCCAGTTGCGGTTCCACTTCCGGGGACACCTCCGCAAATCCTGGGGGTTCCACCGCAGATGAGACCGTCTCCGGTGCAGACACCACCGGGGACGTTTTCATCGGAGCCGCTTCCTGTGCAGGCGTCGGAGCCTCCTCCCCCAGGCCCGCCTCTGTCATCGGTTCCACCGATGGTACCGGCGGGCTGGCGCATCCGGCCAGTATCAGCAGGGCCAATCCGATGATGAGAATCCCTTTCATGCTGTCATGATATGACCGCATGCAAACCGTTCAGTTCAATCTTGAACCCGTCCGCGTTGCGATTTGATGCCGGCCCGGTGACGCTTGCCTTCCACCATGATGGCCTTCTGCCGCCGGCTCTTCTTCCGGGTACGCCGCCGGACCAGCTCCCGTTCCGCCCGGGCACCCGCAACAGCCAGTCGTTGGCGTTCCTCCAGCTTCTCACACAACTCCAGCCAGGCCTGCTCACGGTTGGCCGCCTGGTAACGCCCCCGCTGGCAGCGGACTTCCAGACCCGTGGGACCATGACGCAGGGTGACCGTGGATGAGGTCTTGTTGATCTTCTGACCGCCCGTACCCGAACCGCGGATGAATTTCTCCACCACTTCCGACGGCTTCACCCCGACTTCGGACAGGCGCCGTTCGATTTGGGTTGGTAAATCCATGTTGCACGCCCTTCTCTCAGCGAAACACTTCCGGGGCAAGCGAGTCATAATTTCTGTCCCACCCATTCCAAGCTTTCACTACGCATGATCACCGGTCCCTCCTGGTCCCAGAAACTCCGAGAAGAAATCAGCAAGGCCGTCATCGGCCAGGATGCCATCGTCGAGCGCATGCTGGTCGCCCTGCTGGCCAACGGCCATGTCCTCCTCGAGGGCATGCCCGGGCTCGCCAAGACCCTCCTCATTAAATCCCTTGGCACCGCCCTCGGCGTCCAGTTCGAACGCATCCAGTTCACCCCCGACCTCCTGCCCAGCGATGTGGTCGGCACGATGATCTTCCAGCCCAAGTCCGGCGAGTTCACCCCACATCGCGGGCCGATCTTCGCCAACATGGTGCTCGCCGACGAAATCAACCGCGCCCCCGCCAAGGTCCAGAGCGCCCTGCTCGAGGCCATGCAGGAACGGCAGGTCACCATCGGCGGCATCACTCATCCGCTGCCAAAGCCCTTCTTCGTGATGGCCACCCAGAACCCCGTCGAGCAGGAGGGCACCTACCCCCTGCCCGAGGCCCAGGTGGACCGATTCCTGTTCAAACTGCTCGTGGACTATCCCTCGCTCGACGAGGAGGCCCTCATGATGCAGCGCTGGGGCCAGGTCACCCAGGCCCCGTCCCTGGAGCCCGCCTCCTCCGCCGAAGAGTTGCTGGCACTTCGCCACGAGGTGGACAAGATCCACCTGTCCCCCGCCGTCGAGGCCTACATTCTCGCCCTCGTGCGCGGCACCCGCGACCTCACCACGCCGGACACGAAGGGCTATCGACTGCTCAACTTCGGGGCCTCACCCCGCGCCTCCCTCTCCCTTTATCAGGCCGGCCGTGCGCTGGCCTGGCTGCGCGGTCTCGACTACGTCAGCCCCGGCTTGATTCAGGATGTCGCCGCCGACGTGCTCCGCCACCGGCTCGGTCTCACCTATGAGGCCGAGGCCGCCGCCCAAAGCACCGATTCCATCATCGGACAGGTTCTCGACAAGACGCCCGTCCCGGCAAACGAGTAAACCGCCCTCCGCCTCTTTCTTCTTTGATCTTTCTCTTTATCTTTCCTCCCCGGCCGGGCCTCTGACCAACGAGGAGCAGGGGGAGAAAGACTAAAGAGAAAGAGGGAAGAGAAAGATTTTCCATGACCGCACCCGCCACCGCCCACGCCACCTCCTCCTCCCTGGCCATCCTGCGCCAGTTGGAATGGCGCGTGCGCCATGCGGTCGAGAATGTGCTCAGCGGCGAATACCGGTCGGCCTTCCGCGGCCGGGGCATGGAGTTCGACCAGGTCGTCAAGTATTCATTCGGCGACGACATCCGGGACATCGACTGGAATGTCACCGCCCGGCTGGGCGAACCTTACCGCAAGAAGTTCGTTGAGGAACGCGAAATCACTTTCCTGGTTCTCTTCGAGGACTCCCCCAGCCTCCAGTTCGGCTCGGGCGCCCAATCCAAACGCGAGGCCCTGCTCGAACTCGCCGGGCTCGTCATGATGCTCGGGGCCGTCAATCGTGACCGCGTGGGCTTCGTCCATGCCGCCCCCGGCGGCTACACCTTCCGCGAGCCGGTCCGCGGGCGCGGACAGATCATGCATGCCGCCGCCACCCTCGTCGGCCAGC
>JBGTGS010000197.1:0-3476 GCA_041746615.1 Opitutaceae bacterium
TGGCCTGGAGCGCCCCGGCCGCCGGCGAGCACTTCATCGCCCTGCGCAACGCACGCTTCTACACGCGCGGCGACGCCGCCCCCCACTACAAACGCCAGGCCGACGCCGGGCTGACGTTCAAGGATGACCAGGTGATGGCGCAGAACGTGACCTTCTTTGACGGTGAGCTGCGGGCCATGCTCGCCCGCGCCGGCGTGTTTCCCGAAGCCGAACTCGAACGCTTCTTCGCCGGCGCCGGACTCACCGATGCGGAGCGCAAGCATGCCGAGGAAATTTTCCACGACGAGTGGGCCGCCAGCGTGGACGTGACCAAGATCGACGTCCGCAAGATGAACGAGGCCTGCACCACCCCGGAGATGCGCTACATCCGGCAAAAACTCGGCGACCTCCGCGGGCGCACGCTCCTCGACATCGGCTGCGGCCTTGGCGAGGCCTCCGTGTATTTCGCCATGGAGGGCGCTAGCGTCACCGCCAGCGATATTTCCCCCGGGATGTGCGACGCCACCCGGCGCCTCGCGGCCGCCAACGGGGTCACCCTCGAGACGCAGGTCTCCGCCGTCGAGGACCTCGGCCTGCCCGCCGACCGGCAGTTCGACATCATTTATACGGGCAACACCCTTCACCACGCCGACATCCCCGTGATGCTCGACCGCGTCCTGCCGCACCTGAAGCCCGATGGCGTCTTCGTCAGCTGGGATCCCGTGGCCTACAATCCCGTGATCAACGTTTACCGCGCCATGGCCAGCGAGGTCCGCACGGAGGACGAGCACCCGCTGCGCCTCCGTGACGTGCGGGAGATTCGCGGGCGTTTTGAGGAGAGCGAGGTCCGCTGGTTCTGGTTCACCACGCTCATCATCTTCATCCTCATGGCCGTGGTCCAGTTCCGCAGCCCCAACAAGGAGCGTTACTGGAAGAAGGTCGTGGAGGAGGCGGATGCCTGGGCCTGGCTGTATCGTCCCCTCGCCGCCCTCGACCGCGGCCTGCTCGCCGTGCTTCCCTTCCTGCGCCCGTTGTGCTGGAACGTAGCCATCGTCGCCCGGAGACCCAAGCCCCCCCGCCCATGAGCCACGCCCCCGCCGCCTTCAAACTCGCCATCGTCGCCCCCTGCTACAACGAGGAGGCCGGCCTGCCCGAATTCGTCCGCCGGGTGAAGGCCGTGTGTGCAGAGCTTGGCTGCGACCACGAAATCATCCTCGTCAACGATGGCAGCCGCGACCGCACGCTCGCCATCGCCCGCGAACTCGCCGCCGGCGATCCGACGATCAAGGTGGTCAACCTCCTGCGCAACTTCGGCCACCAGGCCGCCGTCACCGCCGGGCTCGACCTCGCCGAGGGTGACGCCGTCGTCCTCATCGACTCCGACCTGCAGGATCCGCCCGAGATCATCATCGACATGGTCCGCTGCTGGCGCGACGGCGCCGATGTCGCCTACGGCCAGCGCCGCACGCGTGAGGGCGAGTCGGGCTTCAAGCTCTTCACGGCAAAGCTGTTTTACCGTCTGCTCCGCAGCATGACCAAGGCCGACATCCCGGCCGACACCGGCGACTTCCGCCTGATGGACCGCAAGGTTGCCGAGACCCTGCGCGGCATGCGCGAACGCCACCGTTTCATCCGCGGCATGGTCAGCTGGGTCGGCGGCCGGCAGGTGCCCGTTCCCTACGACCGCAAGGCTCGTTTTGCCGGCGAGACCAAGTACCCCCTGCGCAAGATGGTGGCCTTCGCCGTCGACGCCATCACGTCTTTCTCGGTGGTGCCCCTGCGGCTCGTCACCTACCTCGCCCTCACCATCCTCACCCTCGCCGTGCTCATGACCGGTGTGGTCTTCGTGGTGAAGCTCTTCTATCCGGACTACTTCATCCCCGGCTACGCGTCCCTGATTCTGGTGATCATATTCTTCGGCGGTGTCCAGCTCCTCGCCCTCGGTGTCATCGGCGAATACCTCGGCCGCATGTACGAAGCCATCAAGGAGCGCCCGCTCTATGTGATCGAGCAGGTTTACCATCGGGAACCGCCAGATCACGCTGCCCGATCCCAGGCAGGCAACGACTCAGCCGTGAGCTGAACAGGGGATCACGGTGGAAACGGTATTTAACCGCAAAGAACGCAGAGAGCGCATAGAATAAAGGCTCAGTCACCTCCGAGTCCTGGTGCGCATAGCGTTCTTTGTGACAAAAACTGCCCGGACCGGAGCAAGAGATGGAGCCGCTCGACGTTATCGAGCGGCTCCACCACCAGAAATCACCAGACACCCGCCTGACTTACGATTTCTTCGCGGGTGGTGCGTCGGACTTGGGGGCTGGGGCCGCAGCGGTGTTGGTGCCGCCACATCGCTCGCAGTTCTTCGTAAGCTTGGCGGCTTCGACACAGCAGGGGTGGGCGCAGGTTTTACCATCCGAAGTGGCACGCACACAACAGCCGCCCGGCGTGCCCGGGAAAGATTTCATATCGGCGGTGTTCGTGCCACCGCATTTCTCGCAGTTCTTCGAAAGCTTGGCAGCTTCCACACAGCAGGGGTGGGCGCAGGTTTTGCCATCCGAGGTGGCACGCACACAACAGCCGCCCGGCGTGCCCGGGAAAGATTTCTCCTTGGGCGTTTCAGCGGTGAGCAGCGTGCCGGATCCCAGCAAGAGGGCGATAAAGACACTGATAATCTGAGACATTTTCATGGGTTGAGAGGTTTGGGTGAACGATTCGAAGTACACGAACCCTGAAGCAGGAAGGCAGGGGCAATAATCTCCCCTTGGATTCGATGGACACAGCCTATGCCTCCCTTCCCCAATTGCAACGGCATATCTCCGCTGCTGCATTCCGCACGTACAGGATTCCTTTCGTCCATCGATCCAGACTTCTCTCGCCGCCCCACCGGGAGGACCAGACGCAGTCGGCAGGAGATTGCGCTCGAAACCGAGCAGCTGCCCTGTATGGGTAACCGCCACTTTATTTCGCATGGCCAAAACCCTTCTTGTCACCGGCTCCTCCGGCCTTATCGGCTCCGAAGTCTGCGTTCATTTCGCCTCCCTGGGCTACAAAATCCACGGCGTGGACAACAACCAACGCGCCGTCTTCTTCGGCCCGCAGGGCGACACCCGCTGGAACCAGGAGCGGCTGGCCCGCGAGCTCAAGGGTTTTGCACACCATGAGCTCGACATCCGCGACCGCGCCGGCGTCCTCGCCCTCATCAAGGAGGTGCGCCCGGACGTGATCGTCCACACCGCGGCCCAGCCCTCGCACGACCGGGCCGCGGCCATCCCGTTCGACGACTTCGACACCAACGCCGTCGGCACCCTCACTCTCCTCGAAGCCACCCGCCAGGCCTGCCCGGCGGCGCCCTTCGTCCACATGTCCACCAACAAGGTCTATGGGGACCGGCCCAACACCATTGCCCTGACCGAACTCGAAACCCGCTGGGACTACGCCGATCCGGCCTATACCGACGGCATCGCCGAGGACTTCTCCATCGACCAATCGAAACACTC
>JBGTGS010000198.1:0-32446 GCA_041746615.1 Opitutaceae bacterium
CCTAGGGCGTGTCTGGTAAATAACGGTCAGGCTTTGAGCCAGACGAGGCAACAGGCGAGGGTGACCATGGCTGCGAAGGTGGTGTGGAGT
This sequence comes from Opitutaceae bacterium, assembly GCA_041746615.1. Classification (GTDB taxonomy): domain Bacteria; phylum Verrucomicrobiota; class Verrucomicrobiia; order Opitutales; family Opitutaceae; genus CAMAXB01. The sequence goes on from JBGTGS010000198.1 coordinate 91, forward strand.
TTTTCGTAACGAGTGGCGATGCGACGAAAGACTTTCAAACGGGCGAAAAGGTTCTCGATGCGGTGGCGTTCGCGATAGAGGTGCTGGTCAAAGTCGGGTTTTTGAGATCGGCTTGGGTGCAAGGCTATGACGGCGGTGCCGCCAAGTTGATTCACACAAGCGCGGATGGCATCGCTGTCGTAGCCCTTGTCCATGATGGCGAAGGCAGAGGGACGCAGGTGCTTGCGCAACAAGGGGGCGGCCTGATCAAAGTCGGAGACATTCGCACCGGTGAGGATGAATCCGAGGGGATAACCGAGCGCATCACAAGCAAGGTGGATTTTGGTGGAGAGGCTGGACCTGGATCGGCCCATGGCCTGGGCAAGCTGCCCACCCTCCGGATTGGCTCCGTGGGCGTGCACCCGCATGGCGGTGCTATCGATCATAACGTACTCCTCGTCCCGCGCTCGAGCGCTCAAACCGGAGAAAATCGACGTCCACAGCCCGTTGGCCGTCCAAGCTCGGAAGCGATCATAGACGCTTTGCCATGGTCCGAACTGGGCCGGCAAGTCGCGCCACGGAGCTCCTGTCCGCAGAATCCAAAGGATTCCCTCAATGCGCAGCCGAATATTCTCACACATCCGGCCACGACGTTGGGGCCCACTTAGACTGTCTCGATGGGCCTTAATTTTTTTAGGTCCTCCCAGTCGCCGTCGGCCAGGATCAACCTTGGTTGTTGATTCACAACATGATGTGATCATGAGTCCGCATCAAAAGCAAGCAAAAAGTATCCTATTATTGAATACTTTCGGCGGATTTATTTACCAGACACGCCCTAGGCGATAGCCATGCTTATCTTAATTTTCGCTGCTCTTTCACTATCAAATCCTCCGCAATCTTCTTTACCGAAGATTACCCCACCGGAGCGTGTAGCCAGCGCCGACATTTCGGCCGGGATCACCACAATTTATGGCCGGTTGCCCTATCCTCTCGGCACGCCCTTGGAAATCGAAGGGACCGTGGAGGAGCATCGACACCCCCCTCTAAAACCCACCCAACTGCTATTCCCCGGCGTCGAGAAGGATTCAATATATTATACCTTGAGCGTCTATAAGGTTAATGGCGTGATATTGCCTTCACCGGTTTCGATTCCCTTTGATAATCCGGTGAAGGGGTTTGCTTGGTTGGCGAGTAACACGCGCGCATTGGATGAACTGGTGAGAGATTTGCAACGACCCGGGCGCGTGGCCTATGATCCCTTGTTTGATACCGTTAGTGAGGTCGAACCACTCACAGCGGAGGAGGCTGCACACTTCCGGGCCAACTACGTGGGCTCCAAGCATCGACTGGTAGGCTATGAAACAGGCCGGTTTCAGGGTCTCCCGCAGGACGTACCAGACGAGTTCTCATCGCACAGATGGACGTTCGTAGGGGGATCAACTCCTTACCGTTTTTCCACGTATTTCGAGGTTATGGGAGAAGGTGCGTTTCCATTCCAAGATGAAGCGGCAGAAGTTGGGCTGACCGATGTCGAAAAGCAGCGCTATTTCGAGTTCATCAAGGCCAAATGGGATTTGTTCGCGACGCGTCCCTACGGGTTGGAGTACTTCGAGCACGTGTTCGAACGTCTGCGAGAGACCCGGTGGATGAATCTTTCTTGGTTTGTCGGCTGGGAAACCCTGCTCGACAAGGGCCTAACTGAGGACGACCCCAATGAGAAACGCGAGATGGACCGTCAGTTGACGGAGCGGTTCGGTTTCGCGCGCATCGGCACCGATCCGGCAAGGTGACCCTTCGCTCCCAGCCTTACGGCCACACTTCAATTTAAACCGCTCTAAAAATGCTTGGTGGTCCAACTGGATTCTTTCATAGGAGCGGCTTTATGCCGCGAAGGACACCGTCCGCCAACCATCGCGGCATAAAGCCGCTCCTACAGCTTCGCTATACTTTGGTCTTGGGTGCTATGCACCACGTGCAAAAGAAATCTCAAACGCCAAAGGTCAATTTAGGTTTGCGGCCAAGGCCGCAAACCTAACGCACCTGCAGGGTGTCGCCTTCGTAGGCGAGGTCGAGGGGTGGCACGACGACGGCCTTGCGGTTGCCGTCTTTCTTCACGGCACCCGCCAGCCAGGCATCGTAGCCCGTGGCCCGGGCGGCGACGAGGGTCGCCTCCACCTGACCGGGCGCAACGTAGGCGGCAAAACCCACGCCCATGTTGAAGGTGGCGTAGGCCTCGCGCAGCGAGATCGGTCCGGCTTCCATCAAGAACTTGAACAGGGCCGGCGCCGGCCGTGGATCGGTGATCTCATAAATGAAGGGCTCCTCCAAACGCATGAGCTTGCGCCAACCGTGTCCGGTGACATGGGCCACGTAGTTGAGCGGGATGCCGCGGCGCTGACACTCGCGCACAAAGGCCACGTAGATGACGGACGGTGCGAGGAGCGCCTCACCATAGGTGCGCGCATCGCCGTGGCCGAGGGGAGTCTGATAACCCTGCGGAAGTTTTTCCGCGATCAGGCGGCAGAGCGAGAGGCCGTTGGTCTGCACGCCGGACGAGGCCAGGAAAAGGATCGCATCGCCTTCCTTCACCTCACCGGTGATGCGCAGGCTCTTGGGCTGGATGCGGCCGATGGCGGAGCCGGCGAGCACGATGGTCGCGGCCTCGACGATCCCGCGCAGCGTCGGGGTCTCGCCGCCACCCCAGACCGCGCCGGCCTGACGGCAGCCTTCGGCAAATCCTTCGACCAAGCCGGTGACCCGCTTCTGGTCGGCGAACCAGCCGGAATCGCCCACCGCCGCGTGCATGGCAACGGAGATCGGCAGCGCGCCGCAGGTGACGAGGTCGTTGACGATGGTGGCGACCGTATCGATGGAGATCTCGCGGTAAAAACACTTCCCCGTGGCGGCGTAGACCGCATCAGCCACGAGGTTCTTGGTGCCGAGTCCTTCCTCAACATGGGCCAGGTAGTGGTCGGCGGCCTCGATCAGGTAGGCGCTCTCACCGCGTGTGGTGGCGGGCTCAACGTAGCCGTGATCAGCGAGGAGCGGCGCGGTGGTACGCGCGGCCTGCTGACAGGCGCGCTTGAATGCGTCGAGCTGGTCGTAACGGACACCGGAGGATTCGTAGGAAAGGGACATGCTGGCGAGTAGTGAGTAGCGAGTAGCGGGTAGCGAGTAGATCACTACGTCGCGGTGGCGGGTAGCCGTTGGTCCCGCGTACGCGGGATTGGCGCTTGAAAATTCCCGTCCATTATCGTCTCAAACCTTATCGTTATTCGCGAGTGACGGTCTAGTAACTCCGACCTTCGCTTTTTTCGTAGTAGTTGACGTAGGCCTGATTCACGACGCGGTAGCCGCCGGGGGTCGGGTATTTGCCGGTGAAATACCAGTCGCCCGTGTGCTCGGGCACGGCGGCATGGAGGGCTCCGATGGTCTGGAAAATGATCTCCATCTCACCCTGCCATCCGTTGTTCTTGGGGCGGACGAGATCGGTGATCTTTGTCGAGATCTCCTCCGGCGTGAAGGGCTCATACAACTTGCGTACATGGTTCACCGGTTCGCCGCTGGCGACGGCATCCCGGCAAAGGGCGTAAACTTCCGCGAGGAGCCCGCCCTTGCCCAGCTCCTTGAGCAGGGCAACGGTCGCCTCGAAGGCCACAAATTTGCCGAGCTCCGACATGTCGATGCCGTAGCAGTCGGGATAGCGGATCTGCGGGGCGGTCGAGACGATCACGATCTTGCGCGGGTTGAGCCGGGAGAGGATGCGCAGGATTGAGCGGCGCAGGGTGGTGCCGCGCACGATGGAGTCATCCACGCACACGAGGTTGTCCCCCGGTTGCACCGACCCGTAGGTGATGTCGTAAACGTGGCTGGAGAGCTGGTTGCGCATGCCCTCCTGACCGATGAAGGTGCGAATCTTCACGTCCTTGCTGACCACCTTCTCGCCGCGCGGCCAGTTGCGCAAAATGAGCTGGTCGAGAATGTCCTCGGTGAGCGTGCCCTCGGCCGAGGCCTTGAGGATGGCGGCCTTGACCTCTTCGCGCCGGCGTTCGCGCAGGGCCGACATGAGCCCATAGTAGGCGACCTCGGCGGTGTTGGGGATGAAGCTGAAGACGGTGCGGTCCCAGTCGTGATCCACCGCCCTGAGCACCTGATTGGCCAGGCCGGCGCCGAGGGCCTTGCGCTCGGCGTAGATCTCGAGGTCGTTGCCACGGGAGAAATAGATGCGCTCGAAGGAGCACGAGGCGCGCGGGAGCGGCTCCTTGAACGGGGTGGAGGTGACGGTGCCGCGGCGCTTGATGACGACCACGTGGCCGGGGGGAACCTCCTTCACCTGTTCGACCGCGAGGTCGAACACAGTCATGAGCGGGGCGCGTTCCGAGGCGAAGGCCACCACCTCGTCGTCCTGATATTGCCAGCACGGGCGGATGCCGGAGGGGTCGCGGGCGACAAAAGCGTCCCCGTTGCCGATCATGCCGCAGAGGGTGTAGCCACCGTCCCATTTCTTCGAGGCCCGCTTGATGACGCGCGCGAGGTCAAGGTCCTCGCTGATGCGATGCGAAATCTCGGCACCCGGGAGGTCCTTGGTGCGCAGGATGCGGAAGATGTCGTCGTGCTCCTCGTCGAGGAAGAAACCGATTTTCTCCAGCAGGGCCTGGGTGTCGGTGGCAACAATCGGGTGCTGGCCAATCGCGATGAGGCTCTCGTTGAGCTCCGCGGTGTTGGTCATGTTGAAGTTGCCGCAGAGCGCGAGGTTGCGGGTCGGCCAGGGGCTGCGCCGGAAGTACGGGTGGCAGGAACTGAGGTTGTAGCCGCCGCTGGTGCCGTAGCGCAGGTGACCGAGCAGGAGCTCGCCGCCGAAATCAAAGTGCTTTTTGACGGTGTCAGCGAACTCGGGGTGGATGACCCCGGTGCCGACATGCCCGTTGTACTGCTGCAGGAGGGTCTTGAAGATCTTGTCGAGCGGGTTGGATTTCACGCAGCGCTCGCGGAACATGAACGGGTCGCCGGCGGGCGCATCCAGCTTCACGCAGGCCACGCCCGCGCCGTCCTGGCCGCGGTTGTGCTGCTTCTCCATCAGGAGGAAGAGCTTGGTGAACCCCCACAGCGGCGTGCCGTATTTTTCCTGGTAGTAGGAAAGCGGCTTCAACAGCCGGACCATTGCAATGCCGCACTCGTGGGTAAGCTTGTCGCTCATCGTGGGAAACGGTGACCGTCAGCCGCCCCCCGCGCACCGGGCCTGCTCCAGAGGCAACCGCACCGGACTAGGCCGGCGGGCGGGTGGTCTGACCTCTGGGTACGGGTGTCTGGCATCAGGTTGCTTCAGGAGCTAATGACCACCATCTCGAAGAGAGGGTGGGAATGGTCAACGGCTTTCTCTGATCCTCCTCGAAAGCGGGCCCGCAGAATGGAGCGGGTGTCTCACTTGGAACCTGAGGTCATTCAGGGGCAGGTTGTAGCCTTGAGCGTGAGCTCAAGGACTGTAGACCGTGGCCGGCACTGCCCTTTCCTTGAGCTCACGCTCAAGGCTACACCGTAATCACGCAGTCTGGATTGAATCCATATATCCCGCCCCGGTCATCGGCTCCTTGATTCATCAAACCGTGGCCATGGCCGCGCAAGCCCCCTTGACGTGCCCGGCAGGTTTGGAAGCATGCCCTTTTACCGACAATGCTGATCCTTCGTGGCTCGCCCGCCCTTTCCTCCTTCCGTCTCCAGAAGCTCCTCGACGGGCTCAAGGCCTCCGGCCTGCCCGTCCGCGCCGTCAACGCCGAATTTGTGCATGTCGTTGAGATCACGGGGGAACTCACGCCCGCCGAACGCCACGTCCTCGACAAACTCCTGACCTACGGCCCGCGCCGCGCCGCCGCACCGGTCACCGGGCTCCTGCAAGTGGTTGCCCCGCGCCCCGGCACCATCTCCCCCTGGTCCTCCAAGGCCACCGACATCGCCCATATCTGCGGCCTCGCCACCATTCAGCGTATCGAACGGGTCATCGCCTACACGATCGCCATCGACAACGCCGCCCTCACCAAGCCTCTCAGCGTCCTGTCGGCCGCCCAGCTCCGCGCCCTCCAGGCGAAGCTCCACGATCGCATGACTCAGGTGGTCTTCAACGACCTCGACGCCTGCGCCGCCCTCTTTCGCCACGAGCCGCCGCGCCCGCTCGTCAGTGTTCCTGTCCTCGCACAGGGCCGCGCCGCCCTCGTCGAGGCCAACCGCACCCTCGGCCTCGCTCTGGCTGAGGACGAGATAGACTACCTCGTCAGGGCCTTTACCACGATGGGCCGCGACCCGCACGATATCGAGCTGATGATGTTTGCGCAGGCCAACTCCGAGCACTGCCGTCACAAGATCTTCAACGCCACCTGGGAAATCGACGGCTCCACCAAGGACCGCTCGCTGTTCCAGATGATCAAGAACACCTACGAACTGCATCGCGAGGGCGTCCTCTCCGCCTACAAGGACAACGCCGCCGTCCTCGCCGGCACCCGCGGAGGCCGCTTTTTTGCCGATCCGCGCAGCCACGACTACGTCACGAGCGACGAGGACATCCACATCCTCTGCAAGGTCGAGACCCACAACCACCCGACCGCCATTTCCCCCTTCCCCGGGGCCGCCACCGGTTCCGGCGGCGAGATTCGCGACGAGGGCGCCACCGGACGCGGCGCCAAGCCCAAGGCCGGCCTTGTCGGCTTCACCGTTTCCAACCTCCGACTGCCCGGTGCCATCCAACCCTGGGAAACCGACCACGGCAAACCCGGCCGCATCGTCTCCGCCCTCGACATCATGATCGAGGGCCCGCTCGGCGGAGCCGCGTTCAACAACGAGTTCGGACGACCGGCGATCAACGGTTACTTCCGCACATATGAGCAGCAGGTCCCTGCTGCTGCTCCAGTTGAAGTTGAAAGTTTAAGTTTAAGGAAAGACAGCTCCGGCTCTTCATCTTCAACTTCCAACTTAAACTGCCCCGCAGCGGGGCTGGAACTTCGGGGTTATCACAAGCCGATCATGCTGGCGGGCGGTCTGGGCAATATTCGCGCAGATCATATTCGGAAGGCGGCCATTAATGCGGGAGACCATCTCATCGTTCTCGGCGGACCGGCCATGCTCATCGGCCTCGGCGGCGGTGCGGCCAGCTCCATGGCCAGCGGTTCCGGCAGCGAGGACCTCGATTTCGCCAGCGTGCAACGTGACAACCCCGAGATGGAGCGCCGCTGCCAGGAGGTCATCGACCGCTGCTGGGCCCTCGGTGACGCCAACCCGATTTCCTTCATCCACGATGTCGGCGCCGGCGGCGTCTCCAACGCCCTGCCCGAACTCGTCAACGACGGCGGCCGCGGCGGCCGCTTCAACCTGCGCAAGCTGCCCAACGACGAACCGGGCATGAGCCCGCTCGAGATCTGGTGCAACGAGTCGCAGGAACGCTACGTCCTCGCCGTCCCGCCCGATCGCCTCGCGATCTTCCGCGAGATCTGCGAACGCGAGCGCGCCCCCTTCGCCATCGTCGGCGAGGCCACCGAAAAACGCGACCTCGTGCTTGAGGATCCACATTTCCAAAACACCCCCATCGACATGCCGCTCGAGGTCCTGCTCGGCAAACCGCCGCGCATGCACCGCCGGGAGACCTCGCTCCACCGCCCTCTCGCCCCGCTTTCCCTTTCGCTCTCCCTCCCGGATGCGATTCGTCGAGTGCTCTCCCACCCCACCGTCGCCGACAAAACCTTCCTCATCGCCATCGGCGACCGCACCCTGGGCGGACTCATCGCCCGCGACCAGATGGTCGGACCCTGGCAGGTGCCCGTCGCCGACTGCGCCGTCACCGCCGCCGCCTTCGATGTGTACACCGGCGAGGCCATGGCCATGGGTGAACGCACGCCCGTCGCCGTCAACAACGCCGCCGCATCAGCCCGCCTCGCCGTCGGTGAAGCCCTCACCAACCTCGCCGCCGCCCAGATCGGTGACCTCGGCAAGGTGAACCTGAGCGCCAACTGGATGGCCGCTCCCGCCGTCCCCGGCGACGCCGCCGATCTCTACGCCGCCGTCCATGCCGTCGGCATGGAACTCTGCCCCGCCCTCGGCATCACCATCCCTGTCGGCAAGGACAGCATGAGCATGAGCACCGTCTGGACGGATGCCGATGGGAAGGAGAAGCGCATGACCGCCCCGGTCTCCCTCATCGTCTCCGCCTTCGCCCCGGTCTCGGACATCCGGCAGACCCTTACTCCGCAACTCCGGAGGGTCGCGCCGGAGTCAGTTGAAGTTGGAAGTTTAAGTTTAAGTGAATCAACGGGCGGCTCCGTCTGGGTTAGATCTTCAACTTCAACTCCCAACTTAAACTGCCAGCAGGAGCAGGACACCGTCCTGCTCCTGCTGGATCTGGGCCGGGGCAAGAACCGCCTGGGCGGCTCCATCCTCGCGCAGGTCGTCTCCCAAAACGGCGAGGCCCCGCCGGATGTGGACAGCTCCGAGGACCTCAAGGCGTTCTGGAACGCCATCCAGCAACTCGGCCGTGAAGAGAAACTCCTCGCCTACCACGACCGCTCCGACGGCGGCCTCCTCGCCACGGCGGTCGAGATGGCCTTCGCCGGACACACGGGCATCGAGCTCAGCCTGCCGGCTGAGAAATCCCAAATCCCATCCCGCGCATGCGGGACCAAATCCCAAACTGACGCCGCCTTCAGATCCCTGTTTTCCGAGGAACTGGGTGCGGTTGTCCAGGTGCGCGCCGCTGACTTGGAGGCGGTCAACGCGGTCCTGAAAAGCCAGGGCCTCGACACCTGCACGACACGTATCGGAACCCTCAATACCAAGCACCGCTTTATCGTCTGCCAGGGCGAAGAGACCCTTTTCGATGAGGATCTTTTTGCTCTCCGCGACATCTGGTCCGACGTCACCCGCCGCATCGCCACCCTTCGCGACAACCCCGCCTGCGCCGAGCAGGAGCACCAACTCCGTCTCGACCCGAACAATCCGGGTCTATCGCCGAAAATCACCTTTGACCTGAATCGTTTCGGGACGAACGTCCCGAAACCTACAGAATCGCGACCCCGGGTCGCGATTCTGCGCGAGCAGGGGGTCAACGGCGAGGTGGAGATGGCCGCGGCCTTCACGCGTGCGGGCTTCCGGGCGGTTGATGTCCACATGTCCGACCTGCTGGCGGGCCGCGTCTCGCTCCAGGACTTCCGCGGCCTCGCAGCCTGCGGCGGCTTCAGCTACGGGGACGTGCTCGGTGCCGGCGAAGGCTGGGCCAAGAGCATCCTCTTCCACGAGCGTGTGCGCGACGAGTTCGCCGCCTTCTTCGCCCGCGAGGACGCCTTTGCGCTGGGCGTGTGCAACGGCTGCCAGATGCTCAGCAACCTCAAGTCCATCATCCCTGGCGCGGATCACTGGCCGCGTTTCGTGCAGAACCAGAGCGAGCGCTACGAAGGCCGCTACGTCTCACTGAGGATCGAGCCGAGCCCCAGCGTGCTGTTCCGCGGCATGGAAGGCTCCGTCCTCCCCATCGCGGTCGCGCACGGCGAAGGCTACACGGAGTTTCCGGATGCCACCGCAGCGGAGGACTTCAGCCAATCCGGATTGGTTTCCGCCCGCTTTGTCACGAACCACCACGAAGTCACCGAGCATTACCCGCTTAACCCGAACGGCTCGCCCTTCGGCATGACCGCCCTCACCACGGCCAGCGGCCGGGTGACAATCATGATGCCCCACCCGGAGCGCGTGTTCAGATCCGCCTGCATGAGTTGGGCCCCCAAGGAATGGGGCGAGGACTCACCCTGGATGAAGCTGTTCCACAACGCCCGCGAGTGGGTCGGGTAACCCGCAGCGCCTCCGGCTGTAGGAGCGGCTTTACGCCGCGATGGATTGCCCCCCTTGGCCCTATTCCCCTGGCTCTCGCTGCCATCAAGCGGTGCTATCGCGGCGTAAAGCCGCTCCTGCACAAACCGCAAGAAGTGCCGCCAACCCACCAGGCAGAAGTGGCCACAGAAGGCTCAAAAAGCACATAAAGCTACAATCCGGATATCTGGAATTTTGTGCATTCGGAGCCTCTTGTGGCCAAAACTTCTGCGGCTTGAGTCGGATTGCGGTTCCGCCGCGCTACGCCTTCTGCGGCCAAGCGCTTCCGTCCATTTCCCCGGAACCGAACTACGCCTGAAGTGCAGCGAGGTCGGCGCCGTGGTTGATGTGGAAGACCTGGCCTTCCACGACGAGGGCGGGAACGGATTTGACGCCCGCGCGCCCGGCCTCAGACAGGCGACCGCGATCCTGGCCGAGATGCACGACGTCGAGGTCGTAGCGGTTGCGATCAACCAGTTGGGCAACGGCGGTTTCAGCGGCAACACAGACCGGGCAGCCGGCGTGGTAGAAGATGGCGTTGGTTTTTTTCATGATGGGAATCCTTCAATGAAGGGTGGCGGCGTGGCGTTGTGTCGCGCCTCTTCCCTATTTAACCACGGGTTTAGAATTTTCCCAGAGGGCACTATTTCGGTCCCCGGTTACCAAAAAGTAACCCCTGCCAGCCGCCTCCGATTTCCCTATCCTCCGGCATTCCACCGAACATCAAAACGGAACTCTGTAGGAGCGGCTTTACGCCGCGATCATGGTCCCTTGCCCATGTCCCTCCAACCTCGCCGCCAAGAGGCGGTGCCATCGCGGCGTAAAGCCGCTCCTACACGACCATTGAACCGAAGCCGCATCCAGCCATTGTATCTGCAACGAATGAAGGCCAAGCCCCGCTATCTCACCCTGCAGGAGCGCAACCAGTACCGGAAGCTGGAGGACGTGCTCGGCTGCAAATGGAGCACGGCCATCATGGCCGCCATCGCCCAAGGCGTGAAACGCCCCGGCGCCCTCGAACGTGCCGTGCCCGGCATCTCGACCAAGGTTCTCAATGAACGCCTGCGCCGCCTGCTCGCCTTTGAGCTGATCCGGCGGGTGGAATACCCCGGCTTGCCCGCGCGGGTAGACTACGAGCTCACCCCCATGGGCCGACGGCTCGCCCGGATCATCGACCAGCTCAGAACCCTCAACGACGAGCACCGCGATCGGGACTGAATCATGAACCGACTGTCGGGCATGCGGCCGCTGGTGTCCTGAATCGTTCTTGTTCTCGTAATCGTTCCTCGTTCTCAAGTCGGAACCGGAAAGGATGGGGTCGTTTCACGATTTGAGTGGCAGATCAAGACACCCCCATGCGGCTGCCCGCTTGCAGTCAACCGCATCCTGGACTTGTTTCCCGCATGGCCACACCACCCCGTATCCTCGCCTTCGCCGGCAGCGCCCGGCGCGAATCACTCAACCGTAAACTGCTGGCCGTGGTCGCGGAGGACGCCCGCAAAGCCGGTGCCGAGGTGACCGTACTCGATCTGAATGAATGGGCGCTGCCGCTTTATCATGGCGACCTCGAAGCGGAACACGGGCTGCCCGAAAACGCTCGCAAGCTCGTTGACCTCATCGCCACCCATCACGGCCTGCTCATCGCATCGCCCGAATACAATTCCATGATCACGCCGCTGCTCAAGAACACCATCGATTGGTGCACACGCGCGGACGACGATCCATTCCCGGGCCGGGTGGCCGCCGTCGTATCCGCATCGCCGGGCCGGTTCGGCGGCCTGCGCTCCATGACCCTTGCGCGTCAGCTGCTGACCCATCTCGGGTGTCATGTTATCCCGGAGCAATGCATCCTCCCGCAGGCCGATAAAGCCTTCGACGCCGAAGGCCGCCTCACCTCTGAACGGGTGCAAGAGTCCGCCGCCAAGGTCGCAAACGCCCTCGTCGACGTATCACGAAAGTTGCACGCCTCGTGAGCTGAGTCCAAACTGGGCCGGCAAGTCACCCAAGAGATGACATACTGGCCGTCGCGGTTCTAGTGGGCTGCAGGAAGAACATAGCGGCCGCAGTAAGGCTGGCACCGCCCAGACCAGACGGACAGGGCGGCTTGACCCAATAGACCAGCAAGTCACGGTTATTGCATGATCCCCCGGTCATACCCCGACCGCATGCCGGCTTTATTTCTGGCCATGGTTCTTTGGTTTTTGCCGGGACTGCGCGCCAGCGAGTTCAATCCTGGTGACTGGCTGACGATCGATCACTCTGGATTCAGCTTCATGCTGCCTCCGACCTTTGTTCAAACCAACATTGAAAGTGATGATTCCCACATTGAGGAATATGTGGATAGCGACCGAGAGATCGCGATTCGATTCGATACGCTATCCGGTTTCCCGCTAGGGGGGATGTCCGAAGCTTATCGGATCGAGGTTGTTTCACTCATCAATCAAGACGCCCGGCGCGCTACGCTCGTCGCCCCAATCGAGCCTGGCGGCCTACACTCCACATATCTGTATCCCAACGGGCACCGGCTTTTCTCAATGATGGGGCAGGCCCGCACCCGCGATGGCATTGAGCTGATCCATCGGGTGTTTGAATCGGTTCGCTTTCCCGACACGCCAGTCGCCGGTCTCGCCCGAAAGACCATGACGGAGCCAAGTCGGGAGGAAGACCTGCCTCGTATGACTGCCGGAGCCTTGCTGCGAGAATGCCGTCAGGCATTGACCTTTCATCGACCGCCAATCTCACGTGGAAGTGAAATCCCGAAGCCCTTGGTGCCTCCAAACGCTGAGGCAGCAGCGCTCGCCATTCGCACTCTCCAGCATCTGGAACCTCTCGTTCATTCCCTGGAAATTTTCCCAGGTAAAAAGCGTCTTCAACACGTTCATTTAGTGCTCCCATTCGTAACCAGCGACGAGCGCGAATTGCGCGAGGCGGCCGTAAACTATCTTTTCCATGCCCCGGTGGTTCCAGCGACGTGGAGTACCCTTGCCAATGCTTTGGACACCGAGATGCCCACGGACCGCATTCTTGGATCAAGGATTGCTGCTGCATTGGTGCGCTGCGGCGAAGTCCGCGCGCTCCCGTCCTTGCGAAGGGCTCATGAACGCGGTATGTCCGTGGCGTTCGCGCTCGGCGCGCTGGGAGAGAAGCAGGACCTCGACCTTCTACTCATGCACTATGTCGAGGGTGATCGAGAAGCCCACCATGGACTGAGAGTCATGTTGGAAAGATCCAACAAGCCGATGGAGCCATGGATGTATGAAATGCCAGAAATCACTATTGGCAGGATACCCAACGCTGACGTTTGGGTCCGCTGGTGGAACGAAAACAGCCCTACGTTGCTGCTCAGTCCACCCACACCCCGCTCCTGAAGCATAGCACCTTCGTTGAGGCAAAACTAACATCACCGGCCGTGGCGCAATTCATGAGTCCATAAGACTTATGCAACCAATGCCCCCTCAGCCCGCCAGCCGAGAATTCGCCGTGTCCCTTGCAACCGCGGGCCCCCGCGCTACGATTCAAACCATGCCCTGCCTGCACGCACCGGCCCTGCGCTCCTTCTTCGTGGTTTGCCTGCTCGCGCAGGGTGGTGCACTCAAAGCCGCCTTCGAACTTACCGGCGAATTACCCGCCGTCTACGCGGCTGCCAGCGCCGCAGTGGAACGCGAATCCTTGGAGGAGCGCTCGGCCACCCGCGTGGCGTCGGCACCGGTCGTCAGCGGTCGACTGCATCTCCGGGTCGATGCAGAGCCCGGGCTGTTCACCTTGATCATCGGCGATGCGCGCGTGCCATTTGTGGCGGCTGACGGGCAGTCCCTGCGCGTCTCCACCGCGCAGGATGGTGAGACACTGCGCGTGGACGGCGCGCCCGATCAGGCTTTGTTCGCAGCTTACGAGGCCTTCCGCACCGAATCCCTCGGACGACTCGTCCTCCCAGTGCGGGAGGCCATCAGCAATGCCCGCACCCGGGCCGAGATCGAGCGCCTGACCGAGGACGAGGTCGCCGCTTACACCCGGCACCGGCGCGAGCTCAACGATTTCACCCTGGAAAACCTGGGAGGCTCACCCGCCCTCTATGCCGCTTCCCTGCGCTGGGACGGCGATTACCGGCTCGATGATCTGGCCGTGGTGGTCCGGGATTTTTCCGACCGGCATCCAGCCATTGCCATCTCGCAGCTGATGGAGAAACGCATCTCGGGCTTCCGTGCCACCGCCATCGGCGCACTTGCCCCGGAGTTATCGGGCCCGACACCGGAGGGGGGCACGATCAGTCTGGCTGATTTGCGCGGCAAACATGTCCTCGTCGACTTCTGGGCCTCGTGGTGCCCTCCGTGCCGGATGGAGAACCGGCACTACACGGAACTGTATCGTCGCTACAAGGACGCCGGCTTTGAAATCCTGGCCGTCTCCGTCGACCATATTGAGCAGGCCTGGAAAGCCGCCATTGCCCAGGATCGGGCGACCTGGCTGCACCTTTCCGACCTCGGCGGCTGGCGGACTCCGCTCGCGGCAAAATTCAATGTGACGGCGCTCCCCGCCAGTTTCCTGCTCGATCCCGAGGGGCGCATCATCGCCAAGGATGCCCGTGGCGAACGACTCGCCGCCCTGCTCGCCCAACACCTGCGGCCGGCCAGCCATCGCTGAGCGGATGACCGCAGTCCCTCGCTCAAAGACCCGGCCCGGACTTCGCTGCGTAATGGGGCACGATCTGTTTGAGGTGGCCCTGCACGATCGCGGCAACGGTTTCGGCGGGGAGAGACCCCTTGTGCATTTCAAATATCGCCACCAGCAGGGCCAGCTCGATGTCCACTGTCTTCGGGCTAACCGCCTTCATCGCCGCGAGCAGTTCGAGGGCCTTGCTCTCGGCCCGCTTGTAGTCGTTGAAGTTGTCGCCGGTCGGAGTCGCCATGATGCCAGAGGTTTCATATCCGGCGGCGTCGTCAAGCCCCGGCTGCCAGACAGCCCGTCGGACGGGTGAAAATCACCCGGCCGTGCCCGGGTCCCGGTTGCGCGGATGTAATTTCCCGTGCTGATCAAGCAGGCGCTTCTCCTCGACCGCCGTATAGATCTGGGTGGTGGCGATGTTGGCGTGGCCAAGCATCTCCTGGATGGCCCGCAGGTCGGCGCCGCCACCGAGAAGATGGGTCGCGAAGGAATGGCGCAATTGATGGGGCTTGACCGGCTTGGTGATGCCGGCGCGCTTTGCATACTTCTTCACCAGCACCCAGAGCATCTGGCGGGACAGCGCGCCGCCGCGCTCGCTGAGGAAGAGCTGACTCCCCGTGCGTGGCTTCACGAAATGCGGACGGCCCGAGGCAAGGTAATCCGTCAGCGCCGCCGCCGCCTGCGTGCCGATCGGCACCACCCGTTCCTTGGAGCCCTTGCCGAAGACACGCAGGTACCCGTTATCCAGATCAACCTGCTGCAACATGAGGCCCGCCAGCTCCGAGACCCGCAGCCCGCTTGAGTAGAACAGCTCCATGATCGCGCGATCCCGCAGGGCGAAATGATCTCCCCCGGCCACCGCCGCCAAAAAGCGGCCGACCTCCTCCACCGACAGCGTGCCCGGAATGCGCCGCATCATCCGCGGCCCGCTCAACAACTCCGTGAAATCATCCGTGCGCAGCCGCTGTCGAACCAGGAACCGTGCAAATCCGCGCAACGCGGTGAGTTTGCGGGCGAGGCTGGACACGGTGTAGTCGTCGCCGCTGAGCGAACGGATCCAGGCGCCGGCCTCCTTCCCACCCACGGTGCGCCAGTCGTGCACGCCACGTTTGGCGAGAAACGCGGCACACTGGTCGAGATCCGCCTGATAGCCGCGCCAGGTGTGGTCGGACAACCCGCGCTCCAGTTTCAGGAAGGCGGTGAAATCATCGAGGTCCGTCGCGAAGGCGGAGCCGGCTTTGCTGGCATCGTCCCGCATGCTCAATCCTTCGGGTCCGGCCGGAAACGGCCGGCCGGCTCAGTACCGCCGGCGGAACGCCGGTCGCGGCACAGGGTTCGCATCCTTCATCCGGTAGGTGATGCGCGCTTTTTCCAGATCGTAGGGACTCATTTCCATCTTCACCGTGTCGCCGGCGGCGATCTTGATGAAGTGCTTGCGAAGCTTGCCTGAAATATGCGCCAACACCGTATGCCCGTTGGAGAGCTGGACCCGGAACATCGTACCCGGAAGCACCGCCACGATCTTTCCCTCAACTTCGATGGATTTACCGTCTGATTCGGGCATGTTAAACTGTCGTCGGGCCATTAGGTGTTATTGGGTCGGTGGGAAAGTGGTGCGTAAAAGTCACTTGTAAGGCCCATTACCCCTCCGTAAGTCAAGGTTTTCCTCCCAACCGTGGTGTCTCCCTATGATGTCTGGCTTCACAATCGTTATCTTCCCAAATTCTCTTACCTGTTCTCGATCAGGATGGTGAACGAGGAACGATTACACAAATAGAACGACTTGAGTCAGTGCCCTCCCGAATAACTTCCCTGATGTCCACTCCGTCCCCTCCGCCTCCCGCCTGTCCTTTTGAGAAGCGCTTCCCTTCCCAATTCGTACGGGACGACGCCTTTTTCATGAGCCTCGCCTATAACCAGGCCATCGATGCCTGGCGGGAAGACGAAGTGCCCATCGGTTGCGTGATCGCCCGCGACGGTGAGGTCGTCGCCTCCGCCCACAACACCGTGGAGAGCTCGCACGATCCCACCGCCCACGCCGAGATGCTGGCCATCACCCAGGCCGCCGCCAAGCTGGGTGACTGGCGGCTGGAGGGCTGCACGCTCTACGTGACCAAGGAGCCCTGTCCGATGTGCTCGGGGGCCGCCCTGATGTCCCGTTTGAAACGCGTCTGCTATGCGGTGACCGATCCCAAGATGGGCTGCCTCGGCGGTGCCGCCGACCTCAACCAACTCCCGCGCGTCAACCATCATTGCGAGATCACCGGCGGCGGGGTGCTGGAGGACGAATGCCGCGATCTGCTCCAGGCCTTCTTCCGCCTCAAGCGTCAGGAACCCTGAACACAAACCCAGCCCGCATGGTTGACGTCGCCAACCTCTGGCACCACCCTGATCACTCTCCTTCCTCAAACCGTTAAACCCACCCAATCATGGCATACGAACTCCCTAAACTCGCCTACGCGTACAGCGCGCTCGAACCGCACATCGATGCGAAGACGATGGAAATCCATCATTCGAAGCATCACCAGGCCTACATCACCAACGCGACCAATCTCCTCAAGGACCACGCGGATCTTCTGGCGCTCGACGTCAACGCGCTGATCGCCGACCTGTCGAAGGTTCCCGAGGCCATCCGTGGTGGCGTGCGCAACAACGCCGGCGGGCACAGCAACCACGCCTTCTTCTGGACCGTGATCGGGCCGGGCAAGGGCGGCCACCCCAAGGGCAAGCTCGCCTCCGCGATCACCACGACTTTCGGTGACTTCGACAAATTCAAGGCCGAGTTCGCCAAGGCCGGTGCCACCCGCTTCGGTTCCGGCTGGGCCTGGCTGGTGGTCGGCGCGGACAAGAAACTCGCCATCGGCTCCACGGCCAACCAGGACAGCCCGCTCATGGGCAAGGCCGTGGCCGGTCTCGAGGGCAAACCCGTCATCGGCCTCGATGTCTGGGAGCACGCCTACTACCTTAACTACCAGAACCGCCGCCCCGACTACATCACGGCCTTCTGGAACGTGGTCGACTGGGACGCCGCCGAGAAGAACTACCTCGCCGCCATCGGCTGAGGCAGCGCGCGACGCGCTGCCTAAAGTTTGAACATTCTAGCCGCGCCGCCGGGCGCGGCTTTTTTGCTGGGTGCCTGCGGATTCCCACCCGATTTTTCTCATCCTAAAAATGCGGTGGGGGTGCAGCTCGGATTCTTTGTAGGAGCGGCTTTATGCCGCGATGGACACCATCCGCCAACCATCGCGGAATAAAGCCGCTCCTACACCTCCGCTATTCTTTGGCCTTTGGGGCCATGCACGGGAACACGTGCCAAAAAACCCAAACACCACAGGTCTAATTTGCGCGCCTCAACGAGGCGCGAGCACGCTCACCTGGGAGCATTGGCCCATCTGCTCGGGGCTGATGCGCGTCGCCTTGCCGGACTCGGTGTCGAGGATCCAGAGTGAGCGGGTGTTGGCTCCGCGCACCGTGCAGATGACATGACGGCCGTCCGCCAGCCACACGGGTTCGATCACGTCCGTGCTGGGGATCCTGGAGGAGACCACCTTGGCCGGTTCATTCTTCGAAAGATCATACACGGCCACCTGAAACCCGCGCCCCGAGCTGACGGTGAAGACAATTTTGTTGCGATCGGCCTGACTCCAATCGGGCTCGGCGCAATACCGGCTGATCTGGGTCGGGAGCCGCCGCGGAGCGCCACCCGCCGCCGGCATCACGTAAAGTTGGGGGCCACCGGCCATGTCCGAAACGAAGAGGATCTGTGAACCGTCGGGCGAGAACGTGGGCGAGGATTCCACCGCATTGGGCGTGTTGGTGCGCCGCGCCACCTGCCGACCTTCGGCGTTGCTGACATAGACATCGGGATTCCCCTCCCCGCTGAGCACCATCACGATGCGCTGACCATCCGGACTAAAACGGGCGTTGCCGTTGGTCCCCTGGAAACTCACAAGCGTGGACCGCTGATAGGAATTGAGATCGATCTGAAAAATATCCGGCCGGCCCGAGCGAAAGTAGCCGGTGTAGATCAGCCGGCGGCCATCCGGCGCCCAGCGCGGTGACGCCGCGAGGGCATTGTCGGTCGTGAGCTGCCGCACCTCGCCGAAAAGCAGGTCGCCCGTATACACCTCCATCTTGCCCGTGCGCTCACTGATGAAGGCCAGGCGCGAGGCAAAGAAACCGTTGAGCCCGCTGGTGGCCTTCACCGCGACATCGGCCGCACGGAAAAGCGCATTGCGCATGCTCGACCCTGTCACCACCTGCACCACCACCGGGGCCGTGCCCCGGCGCACCTCGACCTGCACCTGGTTGGTGCCGGCCGGCGCAAACGAGATGGCAAACGTCTCCCCTCCCGTGACCCGGCGGTAACGCCCGTGGGCGTTGAAGGCCAGATTCGCCAGTTGATTGAGCTCGGCGGTGCTGCCGGACACGCGGACCGCAATCGTGCCCACGTCCGTCGTGATATCGACCTCGCCGAGCTCACGGACCTGCGCGTTCGCAGGCAGGGCCGCCAGGGCAAGGGCAAGTACCAACACAAGGGGCGAAAATTTCAGTCGAGGGAGCATCGAATTACGGAGACAGAAGGTTAAAGTCATTTCCATTTACAGGACACCCTCGCATAACAACGTAAATTCCTCCACGTTCCAGAAAATCCGCGCCGTGACCTCCGAAACAATCAAAGAAGCCCTCAAACAAGTCAAATATCCCGGCTTCAGCCGGGATATCGTGTCCTTCGGACTCGTGAAATCCGCCGCGTTTGCGGACGGCACGGCCAAGGTGTCACTGGGACTCACGACATCGGATCCAAAAATCCCCCTGCATCTCAAGGCCGAGGTGGACAAGTGCCTGCGGGCGCTCGACGGGGTGACGGCCACCATCATCGACATTGCCGTCGCCCCGGCGCGCCCCCCCGCAGCAGGTGGGGGCAATCTTGGAGGCAACGCAGCCGCACCCAAAACGATCCGGTACGCCGTCGCCATTGCCTCAGGCAAGGGCGGCGTTGGCAAAAGCACCTTTGCGGTGAACCTCGCCTGCGCCCTCGCCAGCCTGCTCAGCGCACGCAACCGGCCCGGACGCGTGGGTCTGATGGATTGCGACATCTATGGACCGAGCGTGCCCTTGATGATCGGGCTGCACGGTGAACGTCCGGTGGTTGAAGGCGATCGTTTGATCCCCCTGGAGAAACATGGCGTCAAGGTCATGAGCATGGGGTTCCTCGTCGATGAAAACACCCCGGTGGTGTGGCGCGGGCCGATGATCATGAAGACGGTGCAACAGTTCGTGCAGAATGTGCAGTGGGGCGAACTCGACATTCTCATTGTCGATCTGCCTCCGGGCACCGGTGACGCCCAGCTCTCACTCGTGCAAACCCTTCCGCTGGACGGAGCCGTGCTGGTGACGACCCCGCAGCCGGCGGCGACCAACGTGGCACGCAAGGGCGGCCTGATGTTCCAGAAGGTCAACGTGCCTCTGCTCGGCGTGGCCGAGAACATGAGTTATTTCACCGATCCTGCCGGCACCCGTCATGCCCTCTTCGGCGAAGGCGGCGGGGCACTGATTGCGGACTCCCTCGGCACCGGCCTGCTCGGCCAGGTTCCGCTTATTCCCGAGATCCGCGCCGGCGGCGACTCCGGCGTACCCATCGTGGTGAGCTCACCGAACGGACCGGCAGCCACCGTCTTCCGCGAAATCGGGGAGGCTCTGCTCACCCAACTCGAACGCAAAAAAGCCACCGTCTGATTTGCGCCGGATTGTAAACCAAAGGCAAATTGGATCAGACCCCGGGCATTGACAGACCTCGTCACGAACATACGTTGTTGCGCACCGACACCATGGCGCTAATGAAAGAAGAGGTCGTCTCCGCCTTGCGCACCTGCGTCGATCCGGAGATACCGATAAACATCGTCGATCTCGGACTTGTTTACAGTGTGGATATCAGCGAGCTTGGTGGAGAGGGTGGTCGGGAGGTGGTGGTTGGCATGACCCTTACGTCCCAAGGTTGTCCCATGTCCTGCGCAATTTCCAACGAAGTACAAAGAACCGTACAGCAAATACCCGGAGTAAGCCGGGCCCGCGTTGACCTTGTCTGGGAGCCAAGCTGGCACCCGGACATGATAACTGCGGAAGGCCGCAAGCATCTCCGTCTAACCTGAATCATTCAAACCAGTTCCCAGTGGTCGCCATGTCCTCTTCTACGTCAAAGTCCGACAACTCCGGTTCACGCGACTTTGTGAAGCAATCCTCGCTCTATCAGGAGTTCCTCGCGGAGCGTGAGGAAATTCTCCGCCATAAATGGCTGGAGTCAGAGCGGTTGGGTTACGATGTGGGCTTCGAGCGGGCCCTGCTCGACTGGATCCGGAAGCACCGGGAAGGCTGGCGTGCCGCCCGTCGCGTTCAGGTTCAACAGGTGCAACAGAAATCTCCCGCTCACTGAGCCCCCTCGACGCCTCCACCCAGGAGGCCAAAAAAAAGCCGGACCGTTTTTGCAGCCCGGCTGAATTGCGAAGCCCCCGTTAAGGGTTACTTGATCTCCTTGTGCAGCGTATGGCGCCGCAGATGGGGATTATACTTCTTCTTCTCGATGCGCTCCGTGACGGTCTTCTTATTGCGCATGGTCAGGTAGCGGGAGACGGGCTTCCCCTCCTTCTTGGCCTCGGTGCATTCCAGGGTGACGACTTCTTGCATGATGGTTTATAAAGTTGAAGGGTCAGACAAAAGGGCCCGGCCGGCCCGGCGCAACCACAAAAGCGAAGGGCCCCGGTCCTACTCGTGCAAGTCCTTGGGAAGTCAGTTGCCGGTGCTCATCTTCTTCTCCGTCAAGGGCAACATCACGCCCCGGCGAAACAGCGTCACCTGCCCGGTGCTCGACGAAACCACGATGGAGATGCAGTTCGTGGCCACACTGACCGCCGCCGCCGCCGCGTGCCGGCTGCCGAGACCACTGGGCAGCAGGTGCTCCGAATCGGTGGCCTGCACCAGACTGCCCGCCGAAACCACGACCCCGTCGCCCCGGATCACGAAGGCACCATCGATCGACGAGAACTCCTTCACCGTCTCGTCCATGAAGGGGCTGAGGATGTTGCGATCCTCCTCTTTGTATCCATAAAATGGATTTAAAATAAGCGGCTTGGTGAGCTTCTCCACCCGCAGGGTGTCGCCCACCACGAAGAGGCAGCCGACCGGGCGGCCCTCGCGGCCCTCCACCGCCAGTTCGGTGGCGATGGCCAGGACACGTTCCAGCACCTCAGGCTTCACGTCCTCGGGCAGCAGATCGGCATGGCCGGTGAGCAGGGTCTGGAACTCCCGCTCAACATCGACCATCACCACCGTGTCAAACTGGTTGCTTCCGGCCACCCCGCCGAGGCAGCAGATGCGGTCGCTGAAGGAGATGATCTCACGCGTGAGGGCGACCAGGATGGCACTGCGCAGCTGGGCCATGCGCTGGCCGGAAAACGAGCGAACCTGGATCACCTCGGTGAACTCCCCGTGGGCGGCACCCGGCTCGGTCAGGTTGCGCATCACCAAAATCGTCCTGGTCTTGGGGAACCAGTCGCCCATCTCAATGCCGCCGGCAAAGGTGTCGCCAAAGACCATGATGGCCTGGCAGCCCGCACCCAAGGCCACCCGGCCGGCCTCGCGGATCATCAGGCGGTTGGTACGGCTCTGCTGGGCCTGCACCGGACGGGCGAGCATGCCTCCGAAACCCGACACCAGACGCTCGTAGAGATCGTCGGGCGTGGGGGCATCGAGCAGGTTCTTCACCAGCTCGGGTTCCTTCACCATCCGCGCGATCGCCGCCAGCACGCGCAGGTAGTCCCGGGCCTTCTCGTCGGCCAACAACATGAGGATTAAATGGACCTTCTCGTCGTCCTTGGCCCCGTCATGACGGATGCCCGCACGGCTCCGGCCGATCGCCAGCACGTAGCGCCGGCTCATCCTCACCCGCACATGGGGCAGGGCGACCCCGAAGCCCAGATAGGTGGTCATGGTGCTCTCGCGGGCCAGCAGGCCGCGGAGCAGGGCATCGGGCTTGAGGTCGGGGAATTTGGCGACGGAGACCGCCAGAAGCTCCTCCAGAGCCCCCTTTATGTCGGGGCTGCGCAGATCG
Source organism: Opitutaceae bacterium (assembly GCA_041746615.1). Classification (GTDB taxonomy): domain Bacteria; phylum Verrucomicrobiota; class Verrucomicrobiia; order Opitutales; family Opitutaceae; genus CAMAXB01. The sequence goes on from JBGTGS010000198.1 coordinate 22,676, forward strand.
ATGATACGACCCCGGGAGATGATTTTTTCGAGCTTCATGAATCAAAACCCAAAAACACCGGAACCCGGGCGCCTGGAAATTCTCAGCCTGAAAACTTCCTTGGGTGCCGTTCCCTGCATGGTTGGGATTTGGAAGTTTGTGGTTGGGGGTGGATTCCCGTCACTTCTCCCATTCGAGCGCGCCCTTCTTCACCTCGTAAGCGAGGCCGAGAACCAGCACAAAGAGGAAGAACATCATCGGGCCAAGGATGGCGATGTTGTTCGCCAGAAAGTCACGGTACACAAAGGTCCACGGGATCAGGAAAACCACCTCGATGTCGAAAAGGATGAAAAGCATGACGGTGACGTAAAACTTCACCGAAAACCGGGTGTGGACGGGCCCCTCGGACTTCACCCCACATTCGTAGGCCTGATCCTTGATCTGGTTGATACCACGCACGCGTTGGGCCAGGAAGTGATTCACGGTCAGGATCAGCCCACCTACACCCGCGGCGAGGAAGAACTGGATCAGGAGCGGCAGGTAATCGACTGAAGTCATGCTGGATAAAAAAGGACTCACCGGGACGGGAGTGACAAGGGCATTTTACAACAGGCCAAGGCTGGCAGGCGGGAACTCATCGCGAGACCGGCACCAGACGCTCCTTCAGGGTTTGCTTGGTGCCCACCCCCAGAATCTCCGCGAACTCCAGGGTGCGGATCTCCTCCGAGACCGGCTGGAAGCCCGTGCGTCGGCGCCATTCATTGATGCGGCCGAGCATCATGGTATCCAGAGCCACCGGATCCGCGCTCAACCAGAGCCGCTGCTCCGAACGGGTGTACAGGGAGTTGAAATAGGGCCCGCCGATGAATTGGTAACGCTCCAGGCTGGCAATGGTGAACAGCCAGGTCTGCCGCAATTCGGGGATCGCGCTCATCTCCGCAACCGCCGCCGGCGCGTTGGCCGGGGAACGGAAGAAACGCGCCGTGTTCGAGGCGTTCCAGAGGGTGGCGTTGACCAGGGCTCCGTTCACTCCCAGCACCGGATGGTCGGTGTAAACCGGGAGGTTGATCCAAAAATCGGCTTCCAGGAAAAGCGGCGTGGCCAGAAAGCTCTTGCGGTCCTGCTCCAGACTGGTGTCCCCGTGAACCCCCTCGACTTGCCGCTCCGCAAACACCGGATCAAACCGCGAAGGCAGCGGGCTGTCATAAAACCACACCGGGTCGTAGTAGCGGCCCGACTCGAGCACATAGACGGGATGACCATCAAAGGGGGTCTGCCCGCTCACCAGCGAGGGCAGATAGCCGGTCAGACGCAGTCGAAGCTGGTTGAGCCCGACAAGGAAAATGCCCTCCCGGGCAAAACCCCGGCGTTCCAACGCCGCAATCACCGCCCTGACCAAGGGCACGGGAGTGGCAAGCCCCGGACCCGAATCCGCGTATACCTTGAGACCCACGCGCCCTTTCTCACCGGGACGGAGCGGGGCGCCGGCCTCCGCCTCAAACCGGGCAATCAGCGCCTCCACCTCGCGGGAATAAGCGGCCTGCTCAAACCCCGACAACTCGGCTTCCCATACCGGCACCGGAGCAGCCGGCGGGGGCAGCTCGGACCCGCGGGACACCGGCAGCGCCAGGGACAGCATCAGACAGGCGGCCGGAAGCGCAAAGGAGCTGAGGTAAGGGAAACGCATGGGCAATGAGTCGCCTGCGGGGCGGGAAAGTTTCATGCAAAGGGCAACACTTGACAGAGTACAGGACGGGATAAAAGTCCAATCTCCGTCCCCGATCCCGGTCGCGCCATGCCTTTCATCAAACCCACCTGCGTCCGCGATCTCCGCCATCGCGTGAACATTGTGGACGTCGTTGCCCGCGTGGCGACGCTCAAGAAGGCCGGTTCCCGCTTCAAAGGGCTCTGCCCCTTCCACAACGAAAAGAGCCCGTCGTTCCACGTGAATCCCGACATGGGCGTGTACAAGTGCTTTGGCTGCGGGAAATCGGGCGACATCATCACCTTTGTCCGCGAAACCGAGGGGCTCAACTTCAACGAGGCCGTTGAGGCCCTCGCCCAGCGTTTCAACGTGCCCGTCGACTATGAGGAGGGCGCCGGCCCCTCTCGTGAGGAGCGTTCACTGCGCCAGGAAATCTTCGACCTCCACGAGATCGCCGCCGCCCACTACCACGAGTGCTTCAAGACCAACGATGCCACCGGCGACTGGATGCGGACCTACTGGCGGGACCGGCGACGCTTCAGCCTCGAGCTGGCCGATGAATTCAAGATCGGAGCGGCGGATCCGGCCGGCAGTGCACTCGGCGGGCTGCTGTTGAGGCACAAGTTTTCCGAGGACGCCCTCCGCCAGTGCGGTCTGTTCTTTGTGCGCGAAGGCACCCTTCCCACCCTCGGTTCGCTCAAGCCCCGCTTCCGCGGCCGCCTGATGATTCCCATCCGCGACCATCAGGGCCGGGTCGTCGCCTTCACCGCGCGCCAGACCGACCTGACGCCGGCGGACGATCCCGCCCGTGAGGCCAAGTACGTCAATTCACCCGAAACCCCCGTGTTCTCGAAGAGCCATCTGCTCTTCAACCTCGACCGCGCCCGCACCCAGGTCGGCGAAGGCCGGCCCTTCGTGCTCGTCGAGGGCCAGCTCGACGCCTTGCGCTGCTGGAGCGTCGGCCTCAAAACCGCCATCGCCCCCCAAGGCACCTCCATCACCGAAAACCAGCTCGTCCTCCTCCGCCGGTACCACACCCAGGTCGAGTGTTTCTTCGACACCGACACCGCCGGCCAGAAGGCCACCCTCCGGTTCCTGCCCATGGCCCTCAAGGCCGGCCTGGAGGCGCGCTTCCTCACGCTGCCCGACACGGACAAACTCGACCCCGACCTCCTCTTCCTCGAACGCGGCCTCTCCGCCTACGACGAACTCCGTCGCGACGCCCTCTCGGCCATGGCATTCTCCGCACGCGCCGTGCTCCCCGAACCCGCCAAGGCCTCCCCCGAGCAAAAGGCCCGTGCGGCGCAAGCCTTGTTCGAGATCATTGCAAACACGGACTCTGAAACCGCACGCATGGGCTTCGTTCAGGATATTGCCTCCCACCTTGGAGTATCCTACCAAGCACTACAGCGCGACTTCGACTCCTTCCTTCATCGGGGCGCCCGCACCGCCCGAGGCCCGGAAGACGGAAAGCCCCCGCCAACACCGACGGCGGCCGTCACCCCCGAACACGACCTCCTGCTGATCTGCCTGCACTACGATGCCTATGGCAAACCGCTCAGCCATACCCTCCCCCACGACTGGATCGACACCACCCACCCCGCCGGCGCCCTCCTCAACCGCTTCCTCGCCGAGTTCGAACACGATTCCTGGCCGGGCCCCCTCCAACTGGACCCTCTCCTCGAAACCGATCAGGAGAAGGCTCTGGTCGCCTCCCTGCTTTTCGCCCCACCCCAGATCGAGGACCCCAAGAAGGTGGCATTGGAGGGTTTGCAAAATATTCGCCTCCGCGCCCTGCAACCCCGCCTGCGCCAAATAGAACTTGCACTGGCTTCCCACCAAGCGGACAGTAGCGTCGACGCATTTTCACTTCTGAAGGAACGTTCCGAACTCCAGCATCAGCTCCGACAGCCCTTTGTACTGCCGGAACCCGTATAATTTTATCATCGCTCTATGCCGCGCAAAGCCAAGTCCGCCGCCAAGTCCGTTTCTCCCGATGCCCAGTCCGAGGCCGTCGAAGCCGCCCTCGCCAAAGTCCAGCCTGTGGCGGGAGCTCCCGGCGACGCCGCCACCGGCAGCGTTAACGAACGTATCCGCCAGCTGATCCGTCAGTCCAAGGAGCAGGGTTACCTGACTTGGGACGACATCAACGAGGCCCTGCCGGAATCCGTCGAGAACCAGGAGGAATTCGACAACATCATCTCCATCCTGCAAAACCTGGAGGTCGAGATCCTCGAACCCGATCAGGTCGACGACTACAAGCAGCGCCAGGAGGAAGCCGAGGAGGAGGAGACCCGCTCTTCCCAGCACGACATCCTCGACGACCCCGTCCGCATGTACCTCAAGCAGATGGGCCAGGTCCCGCTGCTGACCCGGGAGCAGGAAGTCGAGATATCCAAGCGCATCGAGACCGCCGAGCTCCGCGCTCAGGAGGCCCTCTTCCAGGCCGCCGTCATCGGCAAGTACATCGCCCTGCTCGGCGCCAAGCTCCTCAACCGCGAGGAACGCTTCGACCGCATCGTCATCGACAAGAAAATCGAGAGCCGCGACGCCTATTTCAAATCCCTGCCCAAGCTCGTCGAGCTCACCCAAAAGGGTGAAAACGCCGTCACCGACTCGTGGCGTGAATACCTCGCCGCCCGCAACGACGCCGACCGCAAGAAGATCCTCGCCAAGCACCGCAAGCGCGAGTCCACCCTGCGCGTCAACTTCCCCAAGTTCTACTTCAAGCTCAAGGTCTACGAGGAATGGCTCGAGCAGCTTCGTCCGGTCATCACCGAGATCGAGTCCCTCAACGCCCTCCTCGCCCGCGCCAAGCATCCGAAGACCAAGAAAGACGCTGCGATTGACACCAAGCCGATCCACGCCCGCTTCAAACAGATCGAGTCCGACCTGCGCATCGCTCCCGCCGACCTCCTCGCCGTCATTGCCCAGGGCGGCGTCCATGTGCGCGAGGCCCACAAGGCCAAGACCGAGATGGTCGAGGCCAATCTGCGCCTTGTCATCTCCATCGCCAAAAAGTACACCAACCGCGGCCTCTCCTTCCTCGACCTCATCCAGGAGGGCAACATGGGCCTCATGAAGGCCGTCGAGAAGTTCGAGTACCGCCGCGGGTACAAATTCTCCACCTACGCCACCTGGTGGATCCGCCAGGCCATCACCCGCTCCATCGCCGACCAGGCCCGCACCATCCGCATCCCGGTGCACATGATCGAAACCCTTAACAAGGTCATGCAGGTGCAGAAGCAGCTCCTCCAGGAATTCGGCCATGAGCCGACTCCCGACGAGGTAGCCGATGAGATGAACCTCCCGGTCGAGCGCGTGCAGCAGATCATGAAGATGGCCCAGCAACCCATCTCCCTCCAGTCCCCCGTCGGTGACGGCGACGACACCAGCTTCGGCGACTTCATCGAGGATAAGTCCGCGGAGAATCCCTACGACATGACCGCCTACTCGCTCCTGCGCGAGAAGATCATCGACGTGCTCGACTCACTCACCGAGCGCGAACGCCGCGTGCTCTCGCTCCGCTTCGGTCTAGTCGACGGCTACAGCCGCACCCTCGAGGAGGTCGGCAAACAGTTCAAGGTCACCCGCGAGCGCATCCGCCAGATCGAAGCCAAGGCCCTCCGTAAGATGCGCCATCCCACGCGCATCCGCCAGCTCCACGGCTTCTTCGACGCCGAACAGCTCGATAACGCCCAGAATTTGCTCAAGCTGGCCCTCAAGGGACCGCTTCCCGGCAGCAAACCGGAGTCTTCCTGACACCCTCAGGCATTCGGCCTTTACCCCTTGCCACTCCGGACCAACCCGCATACTTTCCTTTATTATCATGAATTTCCTTGCCCCACTATTCGCGATGCCGCTCGGCCCCACGGAGCTGGTCATCATTCTTTTCATCGTGCTGCTCCTTTTCGGAGCGAAGAAACTGCCCGACCTCGCCAAGGGTCTCGGCAAGTCCGTCAGTGAATTCAAGAAGGCGACCACGGAAGCCGAACGCGACATTCAGGACGCCATTGATGCGGAGCCCAAGCCCGAGAAGAAACAGCCCGAAGTCGCCAAGTCCTCCCACGACTCGAACTGACCCGGCCGGCCTTCCCCGCCCCACCTTTTCCAAGGCGCACCGATCCGGTGCGCCTTTTTTGCGCCGCACTACTCTAAGCCCGAGGGAGCCCGCGTAGGTCCGGTCCACTCAAGTCGAATCGGCTTCCTCGCGCAGCCAGGTCTTGAACTCGCCGATTTGCTCGGGCGTGCCGAGCACGAGCAATTCGTCCCGGACACCGAGGGACTCGCCGGGGCCGGGGTTGAGCACGCGCAAGCCGCTCCGGTTGATGCCCGCCACCTGCACACGATGGGCCCGCGCCAGCGCCAACTCGCCCAAGGTCCGACCTTCCACCCGACAGCCTGCCGGAATTTCCACTGCTTCCATTCGGACTTCGTCAAATTCCGATGCCGCCACGTAGGCTCCGGTGACTGCGGTCAAAAATGCCTTGCCCGCCGCCATCTGCTCCGGCGTGCCCATGAGCATCACCTTGTCGCGTGGATAGAGCACCTTGTCCGGCCCCGGCAGCGAGATCATGTAGCCCTGCCGTTCAATGCCCACCACGGTGAACCCGAACTGTGCCCGCAGATTGAGTTCGGCGATGGACTTGCCCTGGCAGTCGGCCAGATCGGGGAGCACGCAGTCGATCACGCCAAGGTTCCAGGATTCATAAGGGCGGAGCCACGGTGCCGCCGAACCACTGGAGCGCCCCTCGGCGCTGCCCAGTACATCCTGCAGCTCAACCTCAAGCTCGCTGTGCCAGTAGACCAGCTTGCGCCGCAGGACCAGCAATCCGGCCAGTGCCACCACCAGGGTCGCCAGCAACAACCACCGCGACGTTCCTCCGGCGGGAAGAAAAGAGCTCAGCCATACGTAGAGCATTGCCGCCGCCGCCGCCTTGATCGCCGTCTCCACCAACGGTTTGATCCGCATCTGCCGGGGGAGCCCGCTGGTGGACACCTGCGCGTACAGCAGCGCGAGCGCCGAAATGTTTCTCCAGATCGCCACCAACGGCGCCAACAGCACGACGCTAAGCAACAGCCAGAACATGACCGTCGGGCCGCGGGGGAACAGCCAGTCTCGGCCCAGCCAGCCCTCGACCGCCGCCACCATCTGCTCGGAAAACACCAACAGTCCCGTCACCAGCAACATCTCCACTCCGATCTGGATGAAGCGCTTGCGACTGAGCTGCCAGAGCAGGTTGCGCTTCTGACGGGCCTGCAACCGATCGAGCCAGCGGCGGTAATAGCCGAACCAGACCATCACCCACCGGGGCTGACGGCTGATGACCCAGTCGCTGATCGCCTCGGAGCGGCGGGTCAGAATGGGTGCCACCAATGTCGTCAGCAGGGACACCCCGACCGCCAGGGGATAAAAGTGCGGCGGCACCACCAAGGCAGTCACCCCCAGTTGGGCGATGATGAAGGAGAATTCACCGATGGGCGTGACGGCGAGCCCCGCGCGTAACGCGTCCTTGGGGGTGTTGCCGATCATCACCAGGCCGATGCCCGCGGCCGCCATCCGCGCCACCAACGTGAACACGCTCACGCCCAAAATGAGCAGCCAGACCTCCCCCATGATCCGCAGGTCGATCTGCATGCCGATGGCCACAAAAAACACCGCGCTGAACACGTCGCGCATCCCCTCGAATGTCCGCTCGATCTGATGCCGGTGAGGGGTCTCCGACACGATCGTGCCCAGCAAAAATGCCCCGAGGGCCAGCGAGTAGCCCGAGCGCTGCGCCACGATGGCAAGTCCGAAGAGCAGGGCCGCCATCCCCAGGGTCTGCAACTCCTCGTCCGCCGCTATGCTCATGCGACGCAACAACCATGGCACGAACAGCAGACCGACTACGGCCGCCATCACCACGAAGGCACCAAAGTTCCCGAGCGTCTCGGTGATGCGAGGGCCGCCGCCGGCACCGCCGAGTTGGACGATCGAGTTGAGCACGGTGAGCATCACCACCGCCACCACGTCCTCGAGCACCGTCACCCCCATGGCCAGCTGCCCGGAGCGCTCGTGGGTGGTCCCGGTCTCCTGAAGCACTTTGCTGATGATGGCCGAGGAGGAGACCATCAGCATGGCGGCGAGAAAAAGGCTCTGGGTCGGGTCGAGTCCGATGGCGACGCCGAGGAGCCGCGTCAGGTAGTAGATCACCCCGGCACTGGCGAAGACCGAGAGGAGCAGGGAGAGGCCCAGGCGTCGCAGTTTGCGCAGGCTCAGCCGCAGGCCGATCGCAAACATGAGGAAGACCAGACCGATCTGGGCGGCGGTGTCGATCCGCCCCAGGTCGTTCACCAGCGTGATCGGCGGCGTGTTCGGTCCCACCAACATGCCCGCCACCAGGAAGCCCACCACCACGGACAGGCCGATGCGCTGGCACAGCCAGCCCACCACCCCCGCCACGACGAGGATGATTGCCAGATCCTGGATGAACTCGATGCCGGTCATGCGAACGTAGTGCCACCTCCAAGACGTTACCCGCCCCCAAGGGCGTCAAGCGTGTTCACCCCCGAGTTTTCACCTTTGACAGTACGGGGGGCGGCCGATTGTTTTCCGTCGGCGGAAACACGACAACTCATGGCTTCGAACCTGTTCAATTACTTCTCCAACGACATCGGCATCGATCTGGGCACGGCCAACACTCTCGTCTACCTGAAGGACCGCGGCATCGTCCTGCGTGAACCTTCCGTCGTCGCCCTTGACACCACCACCCGCAAGGTCCGCGCCGTCGGCGACGAGGCCAAACGCATGCTGGGGCGCACCCCCGGCAACATCACCGCCATCCGCCCCATGAAGGATGGCGTCATCGCAGACTTCGATGTCACGGAGGCCATGCTCCGCTACTTCATCCGCAAGGTGAACAACAACGCCCTGCGCGTCAGCCCCCGCGTCATCATCGCCATCCCCTCCGGCATCACCGAGGTGGAGAAACGCGCGGTGAAGGACTCCGCCATGCACGCCGGCGCGCGCGACGTCATCACCATCCCCGAGCCGATGGCCGCGGCCATCGGGGTGGGCCTGCCCAACGACGAGCCCGCCGCCAACATGATCGTGGACATCGGCGGCGGCACCACCGAGATCGCCATCATCTCCCTTTCCGGCATCGTGTTTTCGAAGTCGATCCGCGTGGCCGGAGACGAGCTCGACGGCGCCATCGTCAACTACATGAAGCGCGCCTACAACCTCCTGATCGGCGAACGCACGGCCGAGGAGATCAAGCTGCGCGTGGGCTCCGCCTACCCGCTCGACGAGGAGCTCACCATGGAGGTCAAGGGCCGCGATTCCGTGGCCGGCCTGCCCAAGACCATTCACATCACCTCGCAGGAAATTCGTGAGGCACTCGCGGATACGATTGCCGCCATCGTGGACGCGGTTCGTGTCACGCTCGAACGCTGCCCGCCTGAGCTTTCCGCCGATTTGGTCGACCGAGGCTTCGTGATGGCGGGCGGTGGCGCCTTGATCCGCGGCATCGACAAATTGCTCAGCGAGAAGACCGGCCTGCCCGTCACTGTCAGCGAGGATCCCCTCTCGGCCGTCGCCAATGGCACCGGTGCCGTCTTGAACGATCTGTCGTGGCTGATGCAGAACGTGTAAGGCCCGGCTCGAATTCCGCCATCCCGGCAAAAAGGAGCTCCGGATCCGAAGGTCGGTCTGGCCGGGTTTTTTTCTCGTCACTTTGCCGCTCCGCGTCGTCACTCCCGTTCAGTGCGCTTCAAACGCTTTGATCAGGCCAGACCCTTTGTGACGCTCGCCTTTGTCGTCATCGGCTGGTTGTTGATCCCAACCGCCGTCAAGACGTTCGCGCGCGCGAGTTTCTTCGAACTCACCGCCCCGGTGACTCTCACCGCCTCGCGCGTGCGCGACCTGCAAGACTTTTGGTCCCTCCGTCTGCATTCCAAAAGCGACCTCATCGAGGCCGGCCGCGATCTCGCCCGCCTCAACGCCTCGTACTCGTTTGCCGTGCAGCAAAACGATGAGATCCAAGCGGAAATCGCCCGCCTCGAGAGCCTGCTGCGGCTGCCGTCGTTTCCTGAGTTTCGTTACG
>JBGTGS010000199.1:0-19702 GCA_041746615.1 Opitutaceae bacterium
ATGGAACGAGGCGGTGGAGCAATGGATCGTGCGGGTCAACCGGCTGGCGGAGTGGTTTCCGGAGCTGGAAGTGGTGCCGATCACCCCAGCGGACCGGGCGACGCTGATTGAGCAGATCTGTTACGGAAGCTTCGGCGCGCGTGAGTTGAAGGACAAGCCGGTGATGCCGGTGCTGCGCGAGTGGCTGCGACCAGAGCAGCTGGCCGTGCTGGACGAGTATTTGCCTGAACGGCTGGTCATGTCGAATGGACGACGAGCCCGGCTGACCTATCATCCGGAAGGTCCGCCCGTCATGAGCGCCCGCATCCAGGAACTCTATGGCGTGGACGGGAAGTTCACGCTCGGCCATGGCCGGGTGGCCGTCAAATTCGAGGTATTGGCACCCAACCAGCGGCCGATCCAGGTGACTGATGATCTGGGGGCCTTCTGGCGGGACATGTACCCGAAGGTGAAGGCGGAGTTGTCGCGACGCTATCCGCGCCATGAATGGCGCTGAGGACAGGAACCTGAGGTTCAGCCGGTCAAGTCGCAGACCTCGGCGACGCGCTGGAGGGCGAGGAGCAGGAGGTCCTTGCTCGCATACTTGGTGGTCAGCGCCGGGTTGGATTCCATGCGGCCCATCCGGTTGGTGACGAGTTCGGCATTGTAGGCGGCCATGACCGCCTCGATGGCCTTGTCGCGTCCCAGTTTGCTGACGATTTTGGCCATCAACTGCTGCTTTTCAGGGGTATTCATGGGCTTGGTGGGATTTGGAGTTTGAAGGTGCCAGTCTGCGCCCCTGCGGGCGGTCCGGCAAGGATCGTCGGATGAAGTTTTACTTCTTCCGCTTCTTGCGTCCGTGGGGGCGCTCGATGTTCAGGTAGGTTTTCGACTGCATGACGCTCTCGTAGAACTCGACGAGGCGCACGCCTTCACGGGGCTTGACGAGGTCCTTGCGCGTGGCGGCGTCGATCTGCGCCTTCATGCGCCGGCAGAGTTCCTCCCACTGGTACTGGACGCCGTCGATGACATCAGAGATGCGGCTGCCGGTGAGGGCCTCCTCGATGTAGAAACCGTTCGGTTCGTCGGGTTCGAGGAAGACATGGACCTCATTGACGCGGCCGAAGAGGTTGTGGAGGTCGCCCATGATGTCCTGATAGGCACCGGTCAGGTAGATGCCGAGGTAGTAGGGCTTGCCGTTGAGCGGGTGCAGGGAGAGGTAGTCCTTGGTATCCTCAAGGTCGATGAAGCTGCTTACCTTGCCGTCGGAGTCGCAGGTGATGTCGGCGAGGATGGCGTTGACGGTGGGCTTCTCGTTGAGGCGGTGCAGGGGGGTGATGGGGAAGAGCTGCTTGAGGGCCCAGTGGTCGAGGAGGGATTGGAAGACGGAGAAATTGCAGACGTACTGGTCGGCGAGCAGCTTGTTGAGATCGTGCAGTTCCTCGGGGACGTAGCCGGTGTCACGGCATTCGCGGGCGATCTGTTCGCAGATCCGCCAGAAGGTGGATTCGGCGGCGGCGCGGTTTTCGAGGTCGAGGTAGCCGAGGTTGAAGAGGGTGAAGGACTCCTCCTTTTTCTGGAGGGCGTCGTGAAAGCGTTCGAGGCGTCCGAGCTTCGCCTTGTTGCGGAGCATCTGCTCCAGATCGGTGACGACCTTGTGCTTCACCTTGGGCTGGTGCTGGGTGCCGAGTGTCTCGCGTTTGTTGATGCGTTCGAAGACCTCGACCACGAGCATGGAGTGGGGGGCGACGACGGCGCGGCCGGACTCACTGACGATGTCGGGCATGGCGACCCGGGTGGCGGTGCAGATGTCGCGGATGTTGGCGACGACATCGCGGGCGTACTCCTCCATGGTGTAATTCATGGAGCTCTCGAAATTGGTGCGGGATCCGTCGTAATCGATGCCGAGGCCGCCACCCACATCGAGATAGCCCATGGGGAAGCCCATCTTGGCCAGCTGGCAGTAGAAGCGGGTGGCCTCGATGACGGCGTTCTTGATCGTGATGATGTTGGGCACCTGCGAGCCGATGTGGAAGTGGACGAGACGGAGGCAGGCGGAGAGCTTGGCCTGCTTGAGCTTCTCGCAGGCGAAGAGGATCTCGGCGGTGTTGAGTCCGAATTTGGCGTTGTCGCCGGTGGACATGGCCCACTTGCCCTCGCCGCGGGTGAGGAGCTTGGCGCGGAAGCCGATGAGGGGTTTCACGCCGGTTTCGGTGGCGAGGCGGATGATGTCGTCCACCTCGGTGAGCTGCTCGACCACGAGGACGATCTTCTTGCCGAGGCGGCGGCCCAGCAAGGCGAGACGGATGTAGTCATCGTCCTTGTAGCCGTTGCAAATGATCAGCCGGTTGGCGCCCTCATGCATGGCGATGGCGATCATCAGCTCGGGTTTGGAGCCGGCCTCGAGCCCGTAATTGTAATCCTTGCCGGCATCGACGATCTCCTCGACGACCTCGCGGAGCTGGTTGACCTTGATGGGGAAGACCCCGCGGTAGGATCCCTTGTACTTCTCGTCCTTGATGGCCTGGCGGAAGACCTCGTTGAGCCGGATCACCCGGTGGCGGAGGAGGTCCTGAAAGCGGATGACCATCGGGGCCTTCAGGCCCATGTCGATGGCCTCGTCGACCACATCCATGATACGGATGGCCCGGCCGTCGGCGAGCGGCTGGACGCTGACGCAGCCTTCGGGATCAACCGCGAAGTGGCCGGAGCCCCAGCGTTTGAAGCCATAGAGTTCCTCGGACTTGGCGGCGGACCAGGAGGGGGCGGATTTGCTTTTCAAAGCGGGAGGACGGCAGCTGGGTTATGGCTTGCTTTCTGAGCAGCGGGTTCGGTTAGATGCGTGTTTCTTTTTTCAAAAACCTCAACACGCAATGACGAAAATGGTCCTGCTCACCTCCCTTCAGCCCTTTCTTGCCCAGCAACCCGGCCCGCCCCCAGGGGGTGGAGGCACCCAGATCATATTCCTGGTGCTGATGTTTGCGGCGATGTACTTCCTCCTCATCGCCCCCCAGCGCAAGAAGCAGAAGGAGCACGACCGCATGCTCAAGGCCCTGGTCACGGGGGACGAAATTGTGACGGCCGGAGGCGTTTACGGCCAGATCGTCAGTGTTAAGGAAGACCGGTTCATCGTGCGGGTTTCCGAAAACACCAAGATTGAGCTGGGCAAAAGTTTTGTAGCCGCCGTCGTCAAGAAGACCGACGGAGACAAGAAATAACCCCGGCCGCGTGCCTGACACCGGTCAACCGGTACCGGCGGTCGCCCTTTTTTATAACCCAAGACAACCATGCTCAAACGCAATCTCTGGAAGCTCACGCTCAGCCTGGCCATCGTGGTCTGGGCGATATCGTCGCTTCTGCCCCTCAAAGACCGTGAATTCGACGAGTACGCGCAGGCTCAGGCTTCCGCCCAGTCGGCCGAGTTCGCCGCCCTGATCCGGGAATCCTCGGAACGCGTCACCTCGGGTGAGGCACCCAGTGTGTTCATGGCGCTCAAGCAGATCGCTGTTGAGCGCAAGCTCGACCTTGCGCGTTTCTTCCCCGACCTGAATCTGGGAGATGTCAGGAACATCGAGCGTCGCAACGCCATCCTGCTCGACCACCTGCTCAAAGAGTCCCGGGGGCGCCTTCAACTCGGTTTGGATCTGAAGGGCGGGGTCGCCTTCACGCTTGAGGTTGATGATCCGAGGATCAGCGACGAGCCCATCGAGGCCCGCGAGGAAAAGCTGGCCAAGGCCATCGAAATCCTCGGCGACCGTCTCAACGGACTCGGCGTGGCCGAACCCATTATCCGACCGATTGGGGAGAACCGCATCGAGGTTCAGCTCCCGGGGGTCAATACCAAGGACAACCCCGAGGTGGTGGACAGCGTCAAGAAACCCGCCCGTCTTGATTTCCGCCTCGTCCATACGACCCTCAGTCCGGAGATGGTCCCCCCGGGAGAAATTCCGCCGGGCTACGAGATCATGGCTCTGGAAAATGAAAGCCGCACCACCGGCGAGATCGTGGCCCAGGAACTCTTCGTTAAGCGCATCCCGGAAATGACCGGCGAGGGCGTCTCCGACTCCTTTCCCACCATGGATGAGTACGGGCGCTTCCGCATTATTCTCCGCTTCACCAGTGAGGGCTCGCAACGATTCGCCGAGGTCACCGGTTCGATTGCCCAGGAAAACCAGCGCACTGGCCGTGTCGGCCAGCTGGCCATTGTCCTCGACGGCAAGCTCTATTCGGCCCCCACCGTGCGTGAACAGATCAACAGCGACTCGGCGGAGATCAGCGGATCCTTTTCACAGCGTGAGGCCTTTGATCTGGCCAATGTGCTGAACAACCCCCTCGACCTGCCACTGCAGATCGTGGAGCAGTATGAAATCGGACCCTCCCTGGCCGCCGATGCGGTCGCCAGCGGCCGGCTGGCCTTCATCATGGGTATCAGTTTCACCGCGATTTTCATCATGGTGTTTTATTCGCTCGGCGGCGTCCTCGCCGTTGCGGCGATGACCATCAATGTCCTGCTGGTGCTGGGGGTCATGGCGAGCATCGGGGCGACCCTCTCGATGCCGGGCATCGCCGGCATCGTGCTGACCATCGGCATGTCCGTGGACTCAAACATCCTGATTTTTGAGCGCATTCGCGAGGAGCTCAAGCTGGGCAAGTCCCTGCCGACGGCCTTTGAGGCCGGCTTCGAAAAGGCCTTTTCCGCCATCCTGGACGGAAACCTGACCACGCTGATCACCGCAGGCATCATGATCGCCCTTGGCACGGGCCCGGTAAAGGGCTTCGGCGTCACCCTCGCGATCGGTATTTTCTCCACGATGTTCTCGGCCCTGGTGGTCAGCCGCATGCTGCTCGATTGGGCCATCAACAGCGGTGCGATGAAGCGCTTCCGGATGTTCACGATTCTCGATAACACCAGCTACCGCTTCATCAAGCATGCCCGGCCCGCCTTCATCACCTCCTGGATCATCGTGCTCATCGGCATTACCACGGTGTTTTACAAAGGGTCGGCGATCTATGGCATTGATTTCACGGGTGGCGACCAGGTTGCCCTTTCCTTCGATGAGAGGCTCGACATTGCGGACATCCGCCAGGTGGCCACCAATGCCGGCATCACCGACATCAGCCTGACCTACACCCAGGAAATTGGCAGCGACCGCGAGATCCTGCGCATCACAACGCCCTTCGACCTTGCGGGTCCGCTGGTCGGCACCCTGCAACAAGCCCACCCCGGGGCCGGTTTTGACCTGGTGTCGGAATCCCGCATCGGCCCAAGTGTGGGTGCGGAGATCCGCTCGAACGCCGGTTGGGCCATCTTTTGGTCGCTGGTGTTGATTCTCCTGTACGTGGCCTTCCGATTCGAGTTCGGCTACGGCATCGGCGCGGTGGTTGCAACCATGCACGATCTACTGATGACCATCGGCATCTTTGTGCTGTTCGACCGGCAGTTCAACGCCTCCATGGTTGCGGCGATCCTGCTGATCGTCGGTTATTCGATCAACGACACCATTGTGGTGTTCGACCGCATTCGTGAGGAACTCAAGCTGGACCCGAACGGCAGCCTGCGCACCATCATCGACCGCGCGCTCAACCTGACGCTGTCGCGTACGATCATCACGGGCGGCACCACCTTCATCACGGCCATCGTGCTCTTCACCGTGGCCGGTGGTGCAATCAACGACCTGGCGCTCACCCTGATGATCGGCGTGGTCGTCGGCACCTTTTCCTCGCTGTTCATCGCCTGCCCCGTGTTCTACTGGTGGCACAAGGGCGACCGGAAGCGCGTCGAGAAGCACCACGATGTTGCGCCCACCTACGAGTGGACGGGCTCAAGCAAGGCTTCAGAGTAGCCTGCGGACCTCACTGCGATGCGCTGGACCTACACGCCGCTCCCGGCCGACGAGGTCGGGGCGCTGAGCCGCCGCGCCGGGGTATCCCCGGTGTTGGCGGAGCTGCTGCTGCGCGGCGGGATTGATGCGGATGCCGAGCAGTTTCTCCGGCCGGCGCTGGCCGAGCTGAACGATCCCTTCCTGCTGCGTAACCTCGACACGGCGGTCGCCCGTCTTTGCAAGGCCATTGAGGCCCATGAAGAGATCGTCGTGCTTGGGGATTACGATGTGGATGGCGTCAGCAGCACCACCCTGCTGGTGAGCATCCTGAGGCGTTTCGGGTCCAATCCCCGCTTCGTGGTGCCGCGGAGGATGGAAGATGGTTACGGGCTCTCCCGGAGCGCGATCGACCGGGCGCTGGAGCAGGGCCGCCCGCATCTGTTCATCGCCCTGGATTGCGGCACGAACTCCCAGGAGGAAGTGGCCTACCTGCGGGAGCAGGGGGTCGATGTGATGGTCATCGATCATCATCGCTCCAAGGAAAAGCCACTGATCGACGGAATCCTCATCAATCCGCACGTTTTTCCGGGTGACGACGACGAATCCTGGCGCAACCTCTGCACCGTGGGGCTGGTGTTCAAGCTGGTCCATGGGCTCGTCAAGCAGCTCCGCGTTGCCAACAACCCGGCGGCTTTTCGAATCAAGCTTCGTGATTACCTGGACCTCGTGGCCATGGGCACGGTGGCGGATCTCGTACCGCTCAGGGGTGAGAACCGGGTGATGGCCCGCTACGGCCTGCGCATCCTGCAGGATTCCGAGCGGCCGGGGCTGCGTGCCTTGATGCAGGTTTCGGGCGTGCGGAGCGGTCAGGACATCCTGCCGGTGGACATTTCCTTCCGTCTCGGACCGAGGATCAATGCGAGCGGCCGGCTGGCCGATGCGGCTCTTTCGGTTGAATTGCTCTTGAGTGATGACGAGGATTTTTGTCAGGAGACGGCCCGGCAGCTGGACGCTTTCAACCGGGAGCGGCAGGACATTGAGCGCCAGATCGTCGATGAGGCGGAACGGATCATCGAGACCGAGTTTTCGGACTGGCCGGGGATTGTGTTGTTTGGGGAAAACTGGCACCCCGGAGTGGTGGGTATTGTGGCGGGCCGGGTGACCCGGAAATACAACCGGCCGTGCGTGGTCCTCGGCAACGAGGGGGACATGGCCAAGGGTTCTGGTCGGAGCATTGACGGTGTGAACCTGGTGGACGTTCTTGGCACCTGTGCCGGGCACCTGACCAGTTGGGGGGGGCATCCGATGGCGGTGGGGGTGGCCTTGCCCAAGGCCAACCTGGTGGGATTCCGGGAGAGTTTTGCCGATGCCGTGCGCAACCATCCGGCGGGGAGTTTGAGCGAGGCGGAACTATCGATCTCGGCCTGGCTTGAGTTGGAGGAAATCAACGAAGGACTGATGGACGAGCTGGAGGCCCTGCATCCCTTTGGCCAATCCAATCCCGAACCGGTCTTTGGCCTGCACGCGGTGGTGTTGCGACAGAGGCCCGATGTCTTCAAACAGTTACATTTTCGTTTCCAACTGGATGACAGACGCGGCCGCCGACTTTTTGGAGTGGCGTGGAAGCAGGCAGACAGGTTGCCCTCGATGGGGCAGTCCCTCGATCTGGCGGTCAAATTGAATTGGAACCATTACAATGATCGGAAGCTGCTTCAGCTTGAATTGATCGACTGGCGGCCATCAGGGGGCAGGGATGGTTGAAATTATCGCTTGCACTTCGGTGCCATTGCCTGCTTTTTTTGCCGTTCTTTCAGGCAGCCGTAGCTCAATTGGATAGAGCATCTGACTACGGATCAGAAGGTTTGGGGTTCGACTCCCTACGGCTGCGCCACTTTAGCCCCGCGGATAAGACCGCGGGGCTTTTTTGGGCGAAATCCAGGGGAGGGATTCTATTCGGGCCGGCACCCTTCACCTGCCTGTAATCGCCCTGCAACCTTACGTATTGACGTCCGGCGCGGATGTGACGGCCAAATAAAGACCCGCCCTGAATCGGGGCGGGTCTTTGAGTAAAACGTTTGGTTTTGGACCGGTTCAGCCGGCCTTGGGCAGGGCCACATCCGTCAGTTCGATGGCGTGGGGCTGCTTGCGCTTGACCTTGAAATAGCGGGAGCGCCGGCGAAGCATGCGGTCGAGCTTGTCCACCAGCAGGGCGACCGCTTTATGGCATTCGTCAGCGGACACAGAGGCGTTCATGTCGGGTCCGTGGATGGCGATATGGCCTTTGGCGGTGAAGCGTTTATCCACGGCTTGCTTCGGATCGCATTCCAATTCCACACGGAGACGGTCGATCCGCTCCTCATGGCGAAACAATCGTGAGGCTTTCTCCGTTACGAACATCTTGAGAGATGGCGTAAGGTCGAGATGAATGCCGGACACGATCAGATCGTTTGGATGGTTGTTATTGTTCATGTATTTGGGTTCCTTTCGGGTTGATGACCGAAAATGGTGCAACGTCCTCCCCTCATGACCTCCGTTGAATCTATGCTCCGAACCGTCTCTGCCGTCGTAGTGACCGGCGGATCTTCCGGCATCGGAAAATCGTTCATTGAGCACATGGCAAGGGTGTGTCCTGAACTCGTAATTTGCAACCTTTCGCGGCGAACTCCGGACATAATTTTACCAGAGCTTAAGCTGCGCCACATGCCCTGTGATTTGTCCGATCGTGCCGCGGTCCGGAGGGCCTTGGACGAAGTATTGGCTTTTTTGAGTGAAACGGCACCTACAGGGGAAATTATTCTGATCAACAACAGCGGTTTCGGGGCCTACGGGCGGTTTCCGGAGCCCTCGGCCGACCATCAGCTTGAGATGCTGGATGTGAACATCGATGCGGTGGTACAGCTGACCGCGGGCCTGCTGCCGTTGTTGCGGGCCAGAGGCGGGGCAATCGTCACAGTTGCCTCGACGGCGGCCTTCCAGCCGACCGCGTACATGGCCGCCTATGGGGCGTCCAAGGCCTTTGTGCTGCATTGGAGCCTGGCCCTCAACGAGGAGCTTCGCGGCACAGGGGTGAGGGCCCTGGCGGTGTGTCCCGGGCCGACGGCCACGGATTTTTTCCGGCGCGCCGGCTTGAAACAAGGGTCGGTGCCGGATGCGTTGGGCCAGACGTCCGATCAGGTCGTGGAGGAGTCTTTGCGGGCTTTGGCGGACGGTCGGGCTTTGGTGGTCACGGGCTGGAAGAACAAGCTGTTGACCGCTTTCAGTTCGAAACTGCCCAAGCCCCTGGTGGCGCGTATCGCAGCCAGGGTGCTGGCACGCTTCCGCTTGAAACGGGCTTCATCATGAGCTCTGGTACGCCGCCTCCTGAAACCGGGTCGCCCGGTGATGTCGATTTTCCCATTCGCGCCTGTGCATGGCCGCGGCGTACGCGCCAGGGGCCGGTGCGCATGATCGAGCCGGAGGAAGTGCCGTCCTGGATCGTGCATGAGGACGAGCGCCTCCTGGTCCTGAACAAGCCCGGCGACGTGGTCTGCCACCCATCGAAGGCCGGTCCCTGGTCGAGCCTGGTGGGGGCGGCGCGCGAATATGCCGCGCTGCCGACCGTGCATCTGATTTTTCGTCTGGACCGGGAAACCAGCGGCGTGGTGGTTCTGGCCAAGGATGCCCGCATGGCCAGCCGGCTGCAGAAAGCCATGCAGGAACGCCGAGTGGCCAAGCGCTACCTGACAATACTCACGGGTAATCTCATGGAACCCGTGACCGTGGACCAGCCGTTGGGGGACGACACGGCCAGCCCGGTTTTTGTCAAATCGACGGTGCGGGCCGATGGCAAGGCGGCGGTGACCCATTTTGAACCCTTGGCCGCAGGTAACGGTTACACCTTGGTTCGGGTGCGTTTGGAGACGGGCCGCAAGCACCAGATCCGGGCGCATGCGCAATGGCTCGGTCTGCCGGTGGTCGGGGACAAGATCTACGGACCGGATGCCCGCCTGTACCTCGACTTCATCGACCATGGCTGGACGGATGCGCTGGCGTCGAAACTGCTGCTGCCCCGCCAGGCCCTGCATTGCGCGGAGATTGATCTAACGGCGGCGGGACTGGACAAGTCGTTCCAGGCACCCTTGCCGGGGGACCTGCGGGACTTCTGCCAACAGCATGGGATTGAACCCGCTCCTTGATTTTGCCGTGTAAGCGCGGTGTGACCAACGACGGGTAGTGGTACCGCTCGGGCTGCTGCAGGTTGCGCGTTCATCGCGCAACGCGACGACGGCGGGGAATGAACGCGGCGTAAAGCCGCTGCTCCGGGCCGGGACGCCGGAGTGGCGTGCTTGCGCGCCACGTTGTGAGACCAGCCCGCCAAAGGGTGAAACGGGTAAACTCGAGACCTACCGTCTACGGCAAAACTTACCCCTGCAGACGAAAGAAATAAATTTCGAATGGAAGAGAATGAATCATGCGCATAGCGCGGCGATGGCCGCTTCGACGGCTGCGCCAAGTGTGTTGATTCGCGTTTTAATCGGGGTGGCTGAGGGGGTCTCCAACGTATAGTTCAGGCGGCAATGATGTCTGCGCAGGTAAATGGCTTCAGGCCAGTTTTCACGCATGAGGGGATCGTCGACCGGCCTGATGATGCCCGGGGCTTCGCTGGGCCGTCCATCGATCAACGGGCCCTGCTCGATCGGGCTGTGCCGGGCCGCGCCCGCCACGATGGCATCGGCGAGGGTGGGCCGGCCGTCGGGATTGAGTTCATAGAGGTAGAATCCCTGGGATTCCCAGTCCTCGTGCAGGCATAGCGTGAGATCGAAGTTGGGTTGGTGGCTGAGCCAGCGAACATGGACGGCGATTTCATCGCTGCGCACGTCCTTGTAGTCACGATTGAGGTCCACGCCATCGGCATTTTCCCGGGTGCGCAGCTTGTAACCGGAAGGGTTTAGCATTGGGACGAGGAACCAGACCGCCCGATCATCAAAGATGCCCCGTTCAAGCAGATGGAGCAATGCTTGGGGTGGAGCGGGTTCGTCACCGTGGATTCCCGCCGATAGATAAATACGCGGACGGGGACCGGGCGTTCGTTTCGTCAGGGCCACGAGCGGGCAGCCATCGGTTTCGCCAAAGTGCTCCAAGCGGAAACCCCGGGCCGGTGCCAGGGTTTCAAATTGTCGCACGAGTGCGAGGGGATCGGGTGCGGAGGCTTTGACAGCAGGCACAGGTTGCTTCTTGCTGGCCCTTTGCGCCGCGCACAAGCCCAACTTTTTTATCATGTCCCAAGTCCGTGTCCGTTTTGCCCCAAGCCCTACCGGTTTCTTCCACATCGGCAGCGCCCGTACGGCCCTGTTCAACTGGCTTTACGCCCGCCACACCGGCGGCGTCTTCATCCTGCGCATTGAGGATACAGACCGCGAACGGAACCAGGATGACTACCTTCAGCTCATCTATGACAGCCTCAGCTGGCTGGGGCTGAATTGGGACGAGGGCCCGGGCGCAGGCGGGGACTTCGGACCCTACCGTCAAAGCGAGCGGACGCACATTTATCGCGAGTATTTTGAAAAGTTAAAGGCGGCCGGTCGGACCTACGAGCAGGACGGTGCTGTCTACTTCAAGCTGCTGGGCGAGCGCTACGAGGCTTACGACGACCATCGCAAGAAGACCGTCACGAAGGTGCGCAATGCACCGGCCGTCATCGACGACCGCATCCGCGGCCGGGTGGAACGCACCGAGGATGAGGACTTAGTTATCATACGCTCGGATGGCAACCCGGTGTTTCATTTCGTCAACGTGGTCGACGACATCACCATGGGCATCACCCATGTGATCCGCGGGGAGGACCACCTTTCCAACACCTCAAAGCACATCGAGCTTTTCAAGGCTTTCGGTGTGCCGGTGCCGGAATATGCACACATTCCGCTCATCCTGAAGTCCCCTGAAATGGGTAAAGGCAAAATGAGCAAGCGCGATCAAGGTGCACTCATCGGAGATTATCAGCAACGCAGATTTCGACCGGAAGCCGTCGTGAACTACCTTGCCTTGCTCGGCTGGAATCCAGGCGATGATAGGGAGAAAATGCCCGTGGAGGATATAATCAGGCTATTTGATTTTCCTGGAATCAATCAATCGAACGCCAAGTTTGATCCCAAAAAACTTGCGCATATGAACATGCAATATGTTCATGAAATGTCAGAGGCTGAGTTCGAAATGGAAAATGTGGCCAGCATGAGCACTTCGGTTACCACAAGTAACTGGGTGCAAGAATCCCACTTCCCAGAAGTCCTTCGCTTAGCTCATCCCAAAATAAAGTCGATCGATGAAGTCCCGGAATACACCCGCTATTTTTTCACCGAGGATTATCCCATAGATGACAAGGTCCGCACCAAGGTGCTGGCCAAGGGTGATCCCAAGGCACGACTTGATGAACTGATTGCCGCGCTGGAGCCGGCGGACTTTTCCAGCGACACCGCGATCGAGGAAGCCATCAAGGCCCTCGCCGAGGGCAAGGGTCTGGGTTTCGGCGATTATCAGGCGGTCGCGCGTCTGGCCGTCACGGGCACCAACGCCGGCCCCAGCATCACGAGCATCTTTCGCGTGCTCGGTCGCGAACGGACCCTGGGCCGGCTCCGGCGTTTTGCCGGGACGATCTGAAGCTTGAGAAAGTTGCTCGACAAGTGCGCAACCTACACCGGAGACCGGTGGGATTCCGTCGTAAGTGTCGCGCTGGCCGCGCCACGGTTTGATCCCAACTGACGCTCCGTCCTACTTTTCCTCGGTATTGTGGATCTTCATCGCATCCAGGAATTCCACGGGTGAAAAATCGTCGGTCATCACCCGGGCGCGCTCCACGAGGGTTGCGGGCCAATCAATCCGTTCAGCAAGGATCTCATTCATATCAAGCCGGCCCAGCAGCCGTTCATTCAGCGTATCCGGGGACGGCCAGGTGGCCGGATTGTTGATCGTGGGACTGGCATGGTTCACCGCGATGGCGATCACGTTGCCGCGGTTGTGCGACTGGAAGAGTACGACCTGCGGGAAGACCGAACGCAGCGTCTTGAGGTCCGCATAGTAGAGCTGGGTGCCGGAGTGCAGGTTGGTGATGAAAACCCCGCCATCGGCGAGACGCCCGGCGCATTCCCGATAAAACTCCTGGGTCTTGAGGTGCGGGGGAACATAGCCCCCTCGGAAAGCGTCGAGGATGATCCAGTCCCACTTCTCCCGCGAGCGCTTCACATAAAGGCGTCCGTCCATCGTGGCTACAGGGGTGCGTTCCGTGGGCGTGAAGGCCATGTGGTCGCGGGCGAGTTCGAGCACCTTGCCGTCCAGTTCCACGGATTGCAGGAGGGTCTCCGGGTGGGCGCCGGTGAAGAGCCGGTGAAACCCCGCGCCACCGAGGCCGATCATGAGAACTTTTTTGGGCTCCGGTTGGATGAACAGGCCGGCGTAGAGGGTGCGGGTGTATGCGACGACGAGTTGCAGGGGATCGGACAAGTCCACCGCGGACTCCAGGTATTCGCCCTGACGTGAGCGGGCCCGCAGCTCGACGAGGGTGCCGCGGCGCTCGAGGGTCAGGCTGTTGTAGAGGGTGTCATGCCGCTCGATGTAATTTTGCGCAAAAAGGAGCGGTGACAGGCTCCCGAGGAGGCCAAGCAGGGTCGTCAGGATGAATTTCACGATGCGGGGGCGGGGGCGGGGGTTGGACGACGCAACAGCGAAATGAGGGCGGCGAGGCCAAGGACGGCCACAACCAGCCAGAGTTGAAGCAGGGTGGAGATGGGAAAGCTGGGGATGAGTACAAAGGCGGTGAGCATGACACCGGCGATGTTGCCGATGGTGCTGATGCCATAGATGGCACCGGAGGCGGAGCCCGGTGCCTGGCCGCGGGTGCAGAGGAACTGCACGCATTGCGGACCGAAGGAGGAAAGCATGGTGACGGGCACGAAGAAGAGACCGAGGCAGGCGACGAGCAGGCCGGTGCCGATATCTTCGAAGACGAGTTCAATCCGGCCGAGGGTGGCGCGTCCGAAGAAGGTCGTATAGGCGAGGGCGAGCACGCCCAGGGCGGCAGCGGCGGCCTGAAGGCGGAGGCGGCGCAGGCCGGATTGCTGGCTGATCCAACCGCCGAGCATGGATCCCAAGCTGAAGGCGGCGAGAAAGGTGGAGATGAGCCAGGCCCAGACAATGATGGAGGATCCGAAGTGAGGGTTGAGCAGGCGGGAGGCCAGCAGTTGGAATCCCATGCTCAGAATGCCGAGGACTGCGACGAGGCTGTAGAGAATGAAGGAAATCACGGATGGAGCAGTGTGGGTACAAATGCGGGTAATTCATTTCCCACCCGGGGACTTCGCCCAGGTGTCCTTTAGACTGATGGTACGGTTGAAGACCGGTCGTCCGGCGATGCTGTCCACAGGATCAGGAGTGAAGTAACCAAGGCGTTCGAACTGGAAACGATCATCCGGAGTGGCCTGCGCGAGGGTGGGTTCCAGCCGGGCGTAGACCACCTCCAGCGAGTGCGGGTTGATCACGTTGAAAAAGTCCTCCTCGGCGGCGGGTTCCGCCACGGTAAAGAGGCGGTCGTAAAGTCTCACCTCAGCCTCGATGGAATGGGTGGAGCTGACCCAATGGATGGTACCCTTGACCTTGCGGTCGGAGTTGGGCTGGCCTGTGCGTGTGCTCAGGTCGGCGGTGCAGCGGATCTCGGTGATGGCGCCGGAGGCATCCTTGAGCAGCTCGTCGCACTTGATGATGCAGGCGTACTTGAGCCGCACCTCACCGCCGGGTTTCAGGCGGAAATACTTTGGAGGTGGGACTTCGGCGAAATCGTCAGACTCGATGAAGACCTCGCGCGTGAGGACGATGGGGCGGGTGGTTGGTTGCTCGTCCTGGGGATTGTTGGTGGCGTTGCAGGTGATGACCTCACCTTCCGGCAGGTTGGTTAGGATGAGTTTGAGCGGTCGGAGCACGGCCAGCCGGCGCTGGGCCCTGGCATTGAGCTCCTCGCGCAGGGCATGTTCAAAGACGGCGATGTCGGTGATGCCATCGTAGGTGGTGATGCCGGTGCTGATGACGAAGCGCCGGAGGGCGGAGGCCGGGACGCCGCGGCGTCGCAGACCGGCAAGGGTGGGCAGGCGGGGGTCATCCCAGCCGGCGACCTGCTTCTCCTGCACCAATCGCAGGAGGTTGCGCTTGCTCACGATTGTGTAGGTGGGGATGAGCTTGGAGAATTCATACTGGCGCGGCAACGGGCGCGGCAGATCGAGGCTGGTGAGGATCCAGTCGTAAAGCGGCCGATGGACGACGAACTCAAGCGAGCAGAGGCTGTGGGTGATGCCCTCGAGGTAGTCGCTCAGGCAATGGGCGTAGTCGTAGAGTGGGTAAATGCACCATATGTCGCCGGTGTGGTGATGGGGCACATGACGGATGCGATAGAGCAGCGGATCGCGCAGCCAGATGTTGGGAGAGGCCATGTCGATCTTGGCGCGGAGCGAACGGGCGCCGTTGGGGAACTCGCCGGCCCGCATGCCCCGGAAAAGATCGAGGTTTTGCTCGACGCTGCGGTTGCGGAAGGGGCTGTCCGTGCCGGGCTGGTCGGGAGCACCCCGGTACTTTTCCGTGTCCTCCGGACTCAGGTCGCAGACGTAGGCCAGGCCCTTCCTGATGAGTTCGAGCGCATAGGCATGAAGCTGTTCAAAATAGTCAGAAGCAAAGAACGGCCCGGCTTCCTTGGTGGTCGGGTCAACCGGCGCCTGGTAGTGGTCCGGCTTTCCATTCATCATTTGTTGGGCGGGGGTGGCCTCCTTGGACTTGAAACCAAGGCAATGGTCGGCCCATCCGGCGATCAGCCACTTGATATCATCGGTGATCGATGCGACATAAGCGGCATCCTCCTTGACGGGATTGGTGTCGTCGAAGCGCAGGTTGCAGCGTCCCTGGTTCTCGAGGGCGATCCCGAAGTTCAGGCAAATGGCGCGGGCGTGGCCGATGTGCAGGTAGCCGTTGGGCTCCGGGGGAAACCGGGTCACAATTTGAGAATAGCGTTTTTCCGCAACATGCCCGGCGACGATGTCGCGAATGAAATCACCCGGGGGTGGTGGGGTGGCGGGATCAGTCTTCTCGGCGGTCATAAAGGGCGCATGCTGCGTGGCGGAGCCTCCAGAGGCAACGCCACAGTTGCAGCGGTTGTACTGCTTGTCGGAAAGGACTCCGCCACGACGGGTTGCTGGCCAGAAAAACCTTGTGGATTATTCAGGGAATTAAGTGAATCCCGCGGTCGCAACCGGCGGCCTTCCTGTGGTTTCAAGGCAAAGTACAGGCAGCCGCAGGAAACGGGACCGACACTCCAACTCAATCGCATCTCTCCGAATAACCTCACACCACCCGCGTTTTACCATGAACTCGATCATGCTCACTAATCCCAAGGTCGCTGCCGGCATCGCAATGGTTGACCAGGTTCGGCGTCCAAACCTGCGACAACTATGGGTGGCCACGAAGGGAATCATGGAGCTCGGCTGGCTTGCCTTGGTTGCTGGGTGCACCATGCCGGCGGTCAACCAGCCGATGGAACAGCCCGTGCGTCAGAGCGAGGTCTTCACCTTGCAGGAGGGGGATGTTTTGCGGATCACCTTCCCCAATTCACCCAATCTAGATGTCGAGCAGTCGATCAGGCGTGATGGTAAGATTTCCCTTGGGTTGGTCGGGGAGGTTGCCGCGGCCGGGATCACCCCATCCACACTCGAAGAGAGGCTGCGCAAGCTCTATGAATCGCAACTGGTCTCGAATGAAATCACCGTGCTGGTGGTCTCGTCCTCCTATGAGATTTATGTTTCCGGTGCCGTGCTGCGCCCGGGCAAGATCATGGCGCATCGCCCCCTGTCTGCGCTGGAAGCCATCATGGAAGCCGGAGGATTTGACCGATCCAAGGCGGATATGACGGCGGTGAGGGTGATTCGGCAAGAAGACGGGCAAACCCAGAACTTTGTCTTGAACTTGAAGCTGGTGCTGGAGGGAAGGTCATCCCAGCCCTTTTATTTGAGGAAGTATGACATCATTGATGTTCCCGAAAAGTTCTCGTGGTTCTGAGCAACCTGTCGGATCTGTCAGCTACCCCCTCAGTTGACGGGTGTTGATGGGTCGTGCGATTTGGCCCACCGCCAAGGCTGGTTAACGAAATTGCCTCGGGTATTATCCGACGGCGATTAAACGTAGAGAAAGCAATTTTGATTGTCGGGAAACGGTTTGGCCAGGTGTTCATTGACAAACAGGCTTCGGGTAATTCCTGCTCCGAGATTTTTTTCATAAATAATTGATATATAATGATAAGAATAACCGTCGGATAGGCTTACGTTTTGCTATTGAATGAAGCTATTAGCTTAATAGCACCAAATCAGTCACTTATTGGTTTATAGGGTGAATTACCTAGTTTCGATGAGGTTATTTGCCCGCGAGGCTGTCGGTAATTTTTACATTACTTGTCATGGAGGAGGATGGTGGCACATTCGAACTGATTTTTAATATCAATTAAATCAATGGTGATAAGCATGATATGGATATTATAAAAATTAGTTAGCATCTTTGGCATGGCAATGGCTTAGATGGGTTCATTCGTACCTAGCCCTTCAATCACATCATGAATTCCTCCATTAAACTTCTCCTCGCTTTTGGTTCGGTTGCAGCCTTGGCCACCAGCGCCTTTGGCGACTCGCTCAAGTTGAGCACCAACACCTACTCCAACGGGAGCAATGGTGGCGCCTATACCGCATCCCACTTTGGCACCAGTCTGACAACGGAAAGCTACAGCGCGCTTGTAGCGACAGCCACTTCGTTTGAGACCTTCTGCCTGGAGCCCACGGAGTATTTCAATGCGGGTTCAACCTACGACTTCACGATCGCCAGCTTTGCGTTCGGGGGAGCCAATGAGCATGTATCCCGTAACATCGGTCCTGGTGACCAGCTTTCACTGGGCACCACCTGGCTTTACTCGCAATATGCTCAGGGTCTCCTCGCCGGGTTTGATTACACCGCAGCCGGCCGCAAGGCTTCAAATCTTACGCTCCAGCGTGCCTTCTGGTATCTGGAGGATGACTACAGCTACGGTGATCCCCTGACCAACACGTTCCTGAGCTTGGTGTCCGGTCAATTTGGGAGTGTGGCAGCCGCCCAAGCTAATGCTGCTGATGGAGCCTATGGCGTATGGGCGCTCAACCTGACCTCCACCACGGGCGGGGCCGTCACCCAGCACCAGTCTCAGCTGTATTACCACGTGACCAGCGTCTCCGACGAAACCGCGACACTCGCGCTTTTCGGTGCGGCCTTTACGGGTTTGATGCTGCTGCGCCGTCGGTTCCCGATTGCCCGCTGATCGAGAATAGTCCCGGTTTATTTCAGCGCCCGCCTCGGCGGGCGCTTTTTTGTATCAGGAAGCCGGACGTAAACACCGTGTAGCCTTGAGCATGAGCTCAAGCATGGGATGGGGGCAGAACGGCGGTCCTTGAGCTTACGCTTAAGGCTACTAAAGCTTCGATTCCGGCAGGGGGGGACGCCTAATCGGTTTTCTCCGGCTTCTGAATGCCAAGTTTGTCCATCAATTCGTAGAAGGTGGGCCGGCTGACGCCAAGTTCGCTGGCAGCCGCAGTGATTTTACCCGCGTGCCGGCGGAGGGCATTATTGATCATCTCCCGCTCCACGCTTTCGCGCGCCTCCTTTAACGTTACCCCGGATGCATTGGGGCCGGCGCTGGCGAGTTCGAGATCCTGAGATGAGAGGCGCTTGCCTCCGCCCATGATCACGGCCCGGCGGACCCGGTTCTGCAGTTCGCGGACATTGCCCGGCCAGGGATGGCGTTGAATGGACCTCAAGGCTTCGGGGGCAAAGGCCAGACCATTCTTGCGACTTTCGGCGGAGAATTGCTGTAGAAACGACTGGGCCAGCAGAAGAATGTCGTCCTGACGATCCCGCAGGGGAGGGAGTACAATCTGGACGACAGCCAGGCGATAAAAGAGATCCTCGCGAAACGCGCCGGTGGACATGGCCTTTTTCAGGTCGACATGAGTGGCGGCCAGCACGCGTGTATCGATGGGAATCTCCTGTCGGCCTCCAATGCGCTCGATACACCGCTCTTGGAGGAAGCGGAGCAACTTTACCTGGATGGGCGGAGGGATTTCCCCAATTTCATCGAGAAACAACGTGCCGCCTGAGGAGGTTTCGATCCTTCCCTTTCTTTGGGAATGCGCGCCGGTGAAGGCGCCTTTTTCGTGACCGAAGAGCTCGCTCTCCATCAAGGATTCGGGAATGGCGCTGCAATTGATGGCGACGAACGGACCCTCCTTGCGGGCGCTGCGATCATGGATGGAGCGGGCGGTCATCTCCTTGCCGGTGCCACTTTCACCGAGGATGAGCACCGGGGCATCGACCGTGGCGACCTTGCGGATCGATTCGAAGACTGCCTGCATGCGCGGACTGGTGCCCAGCAAGCCGTCAAAGGACTCCCCTTGCCGGCGTTCCTGCATTTCCCGGTATTCGCGCTCGAGGAGGGCCAGGTGGTAGCAACGCTTCAGCAACAGCTTTAACTCGTCCATTTGAACGGGTTTGCCCAGGAAATCATAGGCCCCCGCACCGACAGCCCGTAAGGCGGGTTCCTTTTCCCCCTGGCCGGAGATGATCACCACCTTGACCAGACGATCAATGGCGAGCAGATCTGCCAAGGTGGCCAGACCCTCTTCCGGGGTTCCGGGGTGGGGTGGCAGGCCGAGATCCAGCAGGACAACAGCGGGGCGGTGGGACCGAAAATTCTCCAGGGCCGACGTCCGGTCTCCCGCTTGGAGTACTTCATAATCCTTCGCCAGTGCCCACTTCATCTGGGTCCGGATCTCCTCGTCATCGTCCACTATCAGCAGCTTGGGTTTCATCGTATGGGGTCAACC
>JBGTGS010000200.1:0-8056 GCA_041746615.1 Opitutaceae bacterium
AATCGCGGCGTAAAGCCGCTCCTACAATTTCAGGAGGTCTGCTCCCGTAGGAGCGGCTTTACGCCGCGATTCGGGGGCGCACCATCAATCGGTCGTGCCTTGGCTGCTTCATGAGGGAACCACCAAGCGATCCCATCTGAAATCATTCTCGTTTTCGTAATCGTAATCATTCTCCCCCGGTTTTCAGGCCCGAGGGGTCGATCAGATCAGAACAGAACAGATCAGACCGAGAACGATTATGATTACGAGAACGAGAACGATTGGGTAGGAGCGGCTTTACGCCGCGATCTGCGCCGAGTACGCCAGCACGGCGTAGCTGCGCTTGCCTTTGCGGAGGAGGATGTACTTGCCGAAGAGGAGATCGGCGGTCGTCAGAGTGCGGGCCGGCTCGGCGGGGGCGGACTTCACGTTGTTCACGTAGATGCCGCCGCCCTCGATGTCCTTGCGGGCCTGGCCTTTTGACGGGGCGAGGCCGGCGTGGACGAGCAGCTCGGTGAGCGTCGTGCCGGTACCACCAAGCTGGTCCGCGGTGACGGTCTTGGTGGGAATTTCACCGACGACGTCGCGGAATATCTCCTCAGGGGTGTCGCCGATCTCGGCCCCAAAGAGGATCTCGCTCGCACGCAGGGCGGCGTCGAGCGCGGCCTGGCCGTGAACCAGGCGGGTCACTTCGCGGGCGAGGGCCTTGTGCGCCTCGCGGGCGCCGGGATTGGTGGAGTGGGCGGTCTCAAGCGCCTCGATCTCCGGGCGGGAGAGGAAGGTGAACTTGCGCAGGTACTCGGAGACTTTCGCATCCTCCGTGTTTACGAAGAACTGGTAGAACTTGTACGGACTGGTGCGCTGCGGATCGAGCCAGACGGCACCTCCCTCGGTTTTGCCAAACTTGGTGCCGTCGCTTTTGGTAATGAGCGGGAACGTGAAGCCCCAGGCGGTCACACCCAGTTTTTTCCGGATCAGATCGGTGCCCGCGGTGATGTTACCCCACTGGTCGGAGCCGCCGATTTGGAGTTCGCAGTCGTGGGTCTTGCGCAGGTGATAAAAATCGTGGGCCTGCAGCAGTTGGTAGCTGAACTCGGTGTAGCTGATGCCGCCCTCGCCCTCGAGACGGGATTTCACGGAATCCTTCGCGAGCATGACGTTGAGCGAAAAATGCTTTCCGACCTCGCGCAGGAAATCGAGGAATCCGAGGGGGGCGGTCCAGTCGGCGTTGTCCACCAGGCGGGCGGGGTTGGCGGAGGTTTCGAAGTCGAGCAGGCGGGCGAGCTGACCCTTGATGGAGGCGACGTTGTGATCGAGCTGTTCGCGGGTGAGAAGGTTGCGTTCGGCGGATTTGCCGGAGGGGTCCCCGATCATGCCGGTGGCGCCGCCGGCGAGGGCGATGGGGTGATGACCGGCGAGTTGAAACCGTCGCAGGGTGAGCTGGCCCATCAGATGGCCGACGTGGAGGGAGTCCCCGGTGGGATCGAAGCCGCAGTAGAGGCTGACCGGCCCTTGGGCGAGGCGTTGGGCCAGGGCATCGGGGTCGGTGCAGTCGGCCAGCAGGCCGCGCCACGTGAGGTCATCGATCAGGTTCATGAATGAAGTCGGAGGTTAACCGGGTGGGGCGGGGGAGGGGCAAGGGTGTTTTCCGGCGGCATGAGCCCGGTGGCGGGCCGGATGGTGGGTCCGGATAAAGCATTGGTGCTAATGGCGACAAGAAATCGGAGAGAATGCCGCCTTCTACCCCCAGAAACGGGTTGCCCGCGGGGCCGGCCGGGGACTAACTTTGCGTTTCATTTCCACGCATCCCCCGATGCGCTGGATGTTTCCAACCCTCAATTCCTCCTACCATGCCCATCGCTGTTGGCTCCAAGGCCCCTGATTTCACCCTCAAATCCAAGACGGCTGACGGCCTCAAGGATGTCACCCTCAGCGCCAATTTTGGCAAGAAGCAGACCGTTCTGCTCTTCTTCCCGCTCGCCTACACCGGAGTCTGCACCCAGGAAATGTGCGACCTGAGCTCTGGTCTCGATCAATACGCCGCGCTGGGCGCGGATGTCATCGCGGTGAGCGTGGACAGTCCTTTCAGTCAGGAGGCTTGGGCCAATGCGAACAAGATCACCGTGACCCTGGCCAGCGACCTGAACAAGGAAGTGACCAAGGCCTATGACGTGGTCTTCCCGATGCTGGCGGGCGTGGGCGACACCGCTGCGCGGGCGGCCTTTGTCATCGGGGTGGATGGCGTGGTCAAATACGCCGAGCAGACCGCCACGCCCAAGGACCTGCCGAACTTCGAAGCCGTCAAGGCCGCGCTGGCCAAGTAACCGTCCGCAGCCGGACCCTGGCGACACGGCGAAACGCCGTGCCGCCGCTCCCTTTTTCCAAGAACACCATGAGCCTACCGAATCCGTTCAACACGCTGGCGAAGTTCAGCGCCAATGGCGTGTCGCATCCGTTTTATTCACTGCCCGCGCTTACCGGGGCCGGCTTCAAGATCGACCGCCTGCCGGTCTCGATCCGGCTGGTGCTGGAGTCGCTGCTGCGCAATGCGGATGGGAAACGGGTGACCGAGCAGGCCATTCGCAGCCTCGCCTCCTGGGAAGCCGGGGCGGCGCGCACGGAGGAGATCCCCTTCGTGGTCGCGCGCATCGTGCTGCAGGATTTCACCGGTGTGCCGCTGCTGGTCGATCTTGCGGCGATGCGCTCAGCCGTCGGCCGGCTCGGCAAGGACCCGAAGATCATCGAGCCCCTCGTGCCGGTGGATCTCGTGGTGGACCATTCCGTGCAGGTGGACTTCGCGGGCTCGGCCGAGGCGCTGAAGAAAAACCTCGACCTGGAGTTCACGCGCAACCGTGAGCGCTACCAGTTCCTGAAATGGGGCATGCAGGCCTTCGAGACCTTCAAGGTGGTGCCGCCGGGCATCGGCATCGTCCACCAGGTGAACCTGGAGTACCTCGCCAAGGGCGTGCTCTCCGATGCGAACGGTGTTTATTATCCGGATACGCTCGTCGGCACCGATTCGCACACCACCATGATCAACGGCCTGGGCATCGTGGGCTGGGGCGTGGGCGGGATCGAGGCCGAGGCCGGCATGCTGGGCCAGCCGGTGTATTTCCTCACGCCTGACGTGGTCGGAGTGCACCTGACCGGTTCGCTGCGCGAGGGCGTGACCGCCACCGATCTGGCGCTGACGCTCACGCAGATGCTGCGCAAGGCCAAGGTGGTTGGAAAGTTCGTTGAGTTTTATGGTCCGGGAGCGAAGGCGCTTCCGGTGGTCGACCGGGCCACCATTGCGAACATGGCACCCGAGTACGGCGCGACCATGGGCTTTTTCCCGATCGACGAGGAGTGCTCCAACTATCTCCGTGCCACCGGACGCGATGAGAAGCATGTCGAGCTTTACGAGGCCTATTACAAGGCTCAGGGCCTTTGGGGCATCCCCACCCAGGGACAGATCGACTATTCGACCGATCTCGCGCTGGACCTCGGCTCCGTGGTGCCCAGCGTGGCCGGGCCGAAACGCCCGCAGGACCGCATCGAGCTGCCGAAGATGAAGCAGGAGTTCACGGATGCCTTCACAAAGGCGGTGGCGGACAGCGGCTTTGGCCGGAAGGCGGAGGATTTTGGCATTCGCGTCCCGGTTTCCCTCAACGGTCCCACTCCGGCATCCGGTGGCGGCAGCCAGGAGCCGGTGTCACTCGAACAGTCTGCGCACCAGGGCACCAGCCACCGCTCCGAATCCGAGATGGCCAACAACCGGCCGACGCCCGACGTGGTGTCCGGCGGGGAGGGCAATGGCCATGGCACCATTGGTCATGGTTCCGTGCTCATCGCGGCCATCACCAGCTGTACCAACACGTCGAACCCCAGTGTGATGCTTGCCGCCGGCTTGCTGGCAAAGAAGGCGGTGGAAAAGGGTCTCCAGGTCGGTCCACTCGTGAAGTCCTCGCTGGCCCCCGGTTCGCGGGTTGTCACCGACTACCTCGACAAAACCGGCCTCGCGCCCTATCTGGACCAGCTGGGCTTCCAGACGGTCGGTTATGGTTGCACCACCTGCATCGGCAATTCCGGGCCGTTGGCCGCGCCGGTTGAGGAAGCGGTGCTCAAGAGCGATCTCGTCGCCGCATCCGTCCTTTCCGGCAACCGCAACTTCGAGGCGCGGGTACATCAGAACATCAAGAGCAATTTCCTGATGTCCCCTCCGCTGGTCGTGGCCTTTGCCCTCGCAGGACGGGTGAACATCGACATGACCACGGAACCGATCGGCGACGGCCGTGATGGGAAGCCGGTTTTCCTGAAGGATATCTGGCCGACGCTGCAGGAGGTTCGCGACCAGATGCAGGCCGCACTCAAGCCGGAGGTCTTCCGCAGGCTTTACAGCAATTTCGCGGAGCAGAACCCGAAGTGGAACGAGATCCCGTCCAGCACCGGTGAGGTCTATGCCTTCGACGCGGACTCGACCTACATCCAGGAACCGCCGTTCTTCAAGGATTTCTCCCTCACGCCTGCCGCAATCAAGCCCATCACCGGCGCGCGCGCCCTTGGCTTGTTCGGTGATTCGGTCACCACAGACCACATCTCGCCGGCCGGGGCCATCAAGAAGAGCTCGCCCGCCGGCCGCTTTCTGGAGAAGAGCGGGGTCGCGTTCGAGGATTTCAACTCCTACGGATCCCGTCGTGGCAATGACCGCATCATGACCCGCGGCACTTTCGCCAACGTCCGCATCAAGAACTTGATGCTCGGCGGCGAGGAAGGTGGGGGCACGATCTACCAGCCGACGGCTGAGAAGATGGCGATCTACGACGCTGCCATGAAGCATCTCGCCGACGGCACGCCGCTGATCATCCTCGCCGGCCAGGAATACGGCACCGGATCCTCCCGCGACTGGGCCGCCAAGGGAACCAACCTGCTGGGCGTGAAGGTGGTGGTGGCCCAGAGCTTCGAGCGCATCCATCGATCCAACCTCGTCGGCATGGGCGTGCTTCCCCTCCAGTTCAAGGAGGGCACGACGGCCCAGACCCTGAAGCTCGACGGGTACGAGACCTACGATGTGGTCGGTCTCGGCGATGGACTGAAGCCGCAGCAGGACCTCACCCTGCGCATCACCCGCAAGGACGGTTCCGTCGAGGCTGTGCCGGTTCGCTGCCGCATCGATACACCGATCGAAATTGATTACTATCAGCATGGAGGCATCTTGCCTTACGTGCTGCGCCAGATCATGGCGCAGAATTGAGCGGGTCGATTCCGGCAGCCGGGCATGAACCGGCTCCGGATTTGGCTGTCTTATTATTCCAGCACAGGCCTTCATCATGTCCGCTCCCGTCCAACCTGGCTACCTCGTCGATGCCGAATCCGATCCCGTCGTGATTCGCATCCAGGGGCGCGCCTCCTTTCAGAATTGTGCCTGCATCAGCGAGTTTTTCGCCTCCTGCATCCGGGAGGGAAAGACGCGGTTCGTGATGGACTTCAAAGCGTGCACCACGATGGACAGCACCTTTCTTGGTGTATTGGCGGGAGCGGCCATCAAGGTCCGCAAACTCGACCACCCCGGGAGTCTCATCCTGGCCAATCTCGGTGAGCGCAACCAGGAGCTGGTGTGCAATCTTGGTTTGGACCGCTTGCTGACCATTGATGAGGGCGGATCGCCGGTCGTCGTCCCCACAGGCCCTGGCGAGGCACTCGATTGTCGCATCGAGCTCAGCGAGTTGGATCAGGCCCGCATTGTCCTGAAGGCCCACGAGAATCTGGTGGAGGCGGACCAGGCGAATCTGGGCAAGTTTCAGGATGTGCTGACCTTTCTTCGTGAGCAGGTAAAGGAGCCTTGATCCACCCGTCCGGCGCCGCTGGATGCAAATCCCATTTGCCACCCGGCACGGGCAACACTCACTGTGATTCCGATCATGTCAGCCACCACCGCCAATCCCGACCACCCATCCCTGCCTGATGCCAGCGGCCATTTCGGTGTCTACGGTGGCGTTTATGTGCCCGAGACCCTGATGACGGCCTTGTCCGAACTGGGCATGGCCTATGAGGAAGCACGCGAGGACCCGGAGTTCCAGGCGGAGTTGAAGCGTCACCTCAAGGAATTCGCGGGGCGGCCCACGGAGCTCTACCTCGCTGAGCGGCTCACCGAGCACTGTGGTGGGGCCAGGATCTATTTCAAACGCGAGGATCTGCTGCACACCGGTGCCCACAAGATCAACAATGCCCTTGGCCAGGCACTGCTGGCGAAGCGCATGGGCAAGCAACGCATCATCGCCGAGACCGGGGCCGGCCAGCACGGCGTGGCCACGGCCGCAGTGTGCGCGAAGTTCGGACTCGAATGTGTCGTCTACATGGGGGCGGTGGACATGGAGCGACAGGCGCTGAACGTCTTCCGCATGCGGCTCATGGGGGCTGAGGTGCGCGGCGTGGAGGCCGGACAGAAGACCCTCAAGGATGCAGTCAACGAGGCCATGCGAGACTGGGTGACCCATGTGCGCGAAACCCATTACATCCTCGGTTCGGCGCTCGGCGCACATCCCTATCCAATGATGGTGCGGGATTTTCACCGGGTCATCGGTCAGGAGGCAAAGTCACAGCTGCTTGAGCGCGAAGGCCGCCTGCCGGACGAGATTGTCGCCTGTGTGGGAGGCGGTTCCAACGCCATCGGCATCTTTTATGATTTCCTGGGTGACACGGACGTTCGCCTGACCGGCGTGGAAGCGGGTGGCCGGGGCATCCGGCTCGGCGAGCACGCCGCCCGCTTCGAGGGCGGGAAGCTCGGCGTCCTGCAGGGCAGCAAGACCTACATCCTGCAGAATCCCGACGGCCAGATCGAACTGACTCACTCGGTCAGTGCGGGGCTGGACTACGCGGCGATCGGACCGGAGCACGCGTACTACCGTGATCAGGGCCGCATCGACTATGCCTATGCCTGCGACGACGAAGTGCTGGAGGTTTTCCAACTTGTCTCGCGGCTTGAAGGCATCATCCCTGCGTTAGAGTCGACGCACGCGCTGGTGCACGGCATCAAACGGGCGAAGAAGATGGATCCAGACCAGCTTCTCCTCATCAACCTGAGTGGCCGCGGCGACAAGGACGTGCAGCAAGTCGCGAAGATGCTGTCCCCCGCCTGACAGCCGGGGACAGCATCAAATTCCAAACGCCAGAGATCCAAACGCCAAAGAAAGAGGAGTGCATGGCCGTGAGTTTGGTATTGCAAATAATAATCATAAATTGCTGTTTTAAGGGCTGGAAACCGAAAAACTCAGCCAGCCATGGAGCGGAATACACGAGACTTGGAGGAACGTACGGCGGTCTTTGCGGAAAATGTCAGGGATTTCATCCGATGTTTGCCGCGGACGATATCGAACATTGAAGACGTCAGGCAACTTGTGCGGGCATCCGGTTCGGTGGCTGCCAATTGCATCGAGGCCAATGAGTCTCTGGGAGGGAAGGATAGGGTTATGAAGTTCAAGATATGCCGAAAGGAGGCCAAGGAGTCCCAGTTATGGCTGCGTCTAATTCATACGGCTTCCGACGAATCCCTGGATAACCTCCGTGTTTCGCTCAGGCAGGAGGCGCATGAATTCAAACTGATCTTCACAACGATCATTAAAAAACTGGAATGATCGATTTGGCCTTGGAATTTCTTTGGCGTTTGGACCTTTGGCGTTTGGGATTTCCGGTATGAATTCCATGACAGGCTACGGCCGGGCCTCCGGGGCGTTGGGGACTTACACGCTCACGATCCAGGTGAGTGCGGTGAACCGGAAGACGCTGGACCTCACCCTAAAGCTGCCGCCGGAATGGGCGACGCTGGAGCCGTCCATCGGCGAGCAGGTGCGGGCGGTGGCCGTGCGGGGCAAGGTGCACGTCGACATTGCCCTGACCGGGCCGGGCGGAACGGCCGAACCGGCCTGGGACGAGACGGCAGCCCAGACGGCGCTCGACCGGTTGGCGGCATTCGCCGGAAGGCAGGGAGTGGCCTTTGAGGCGACCCCCGGTTTACTATGGGGGATTCTCAGCTCGCAACGGGCCGTCGCGAAGCCACCACCCGCCGAGGAGGCCGCCGGGCCGGTGGCCGCATTGCTGG
>JBGTGS010000201.1:0-22891 GCA_041746615.1 Opitutaceae bacterium
GGACACCGGGAGGGCCTTTTGTTTCAGGATTCCGGGGAACAAGGTCCCGCGGAATGCTCAGAACGCCCAGACCCTCGGGATCACGATCATGGCCACGATGAAGCACACGATGTTGAGCGGGATGCCGAATTTGACAAAGTCGCCAAAGCGGTAGCCGCCGACGCCGTACACGTAGGTGTTGGTCTGATATCCGATCGGGGTGGCAAAGGCGGCGGAGGCGGCAAAGGCGACGGCGACAATGAAGGGTCGCGGGTCGATGCCGAGTTCCTGGGCCATGCTCAGGGCAATCGGGGCCATCAGGGCGGCGATGGCATTATTGGAAAGGATCTCCGTCAGGATGGTGGTGACCAGATAAATGCACGCCAGCATGGCCAGGCTTTGGCAGGCAGGCGACACGAAGGCATGAACTCCCTCCACGACATTGGAGGCCAGCCAGTCGGCGGCGCCGCTGTGCTCCATGGCCATGCCCATGGCCAGCATGCCATAGATCAAAAAGAGGATGTTCCATTCGATCGAAGCGTAGGCCTCGTTGGTTTTCAAACAGCCGGTCAGGCAGACGATCACGCAGCCGGCCAGGGCACCCACTTCAATGGGCACGAGTTCCAGCGAGGCCGTGATGATGACGGCGGTGATGACCCCCACGACGATGGCGATCTTGCGGGTGGGGGCCTCGGTGGGAACGCGGGCGCGGTCGAAAAGCATGAGATCATCGTTGCGACCCAGCGCATCGATGGCCTGGTCGGTGCCCATCATGAGGACGACGTCGCCGCCCTGGAGCGGGAGAGTGTCGATCTGCTCCCGCACATTCTTGCCCTTGCGGTGCAGGGCGATGACCACCATGCGGAAGCGCTGTCGGAAATTCACCTCGCGCACACTGTGCCCCACCAGGGAGGAGTGCGGGGTGATCACCGCTTCGACGAGGGAGCCCTCATGGGCTGCGATCTGTTCGAGGTCGAGATTGTGTTCCGCCACCAGATTTATTCCCTCAAGCCGGCGGGTGTGGGCGATCCCCTTGAGCCGGCACCCGAGAATGAGGCGATCACCGGATTTCAGCCGGACATGCCGGGACTCGAGGTAGAGCGCGATGCCATCACGCACGATTTCCAGCACGCGGATGCCGCGGGCGCTGCTGAGCCCCGCCTCGGCCAGTGTTTTGCCGAGGGCGGGGGAATCGGGCTGCACGAAGGCCTCGATGATGTACTCGCGCCGTTCCTCATCGGAGAGGATGGAGGTGAGCATCTCCCGCACCGGGAGCAGCCTGTTCCCGAGGAGCGCCATGTAGACCATGCCGATCAGCGTCGCGGGGATGCCGACCCAGCTGAGTTCGAACATGCCGAACGCAGGTTCTCCCTTGGCGGTGATGATGCCGTTGACGACGAGGTTGGTGCTGGTGCCGATGAGGGTGCAGGTTCCGCCGAGCACCGCTGCATAGGAAAGGGGAATGAGCAGCTTGGAGGGGGCGATCTTCATCTTTCTGGCCAGGTTCAGCACCACGGGTAAAAAGACCACCACCACGGGAGTGTTGTTGATGAAGGCCGAGATGCCGGCCACGAAGAGAACCAGCACGACCATGACGATCGCGTAAGGCCAGTTGGCCGAGGACTCGATCATGCCCGAAATCCGATCAACCACGCCGCACTTCACCAGCGCGGCGCTGAGCACGAACCTGGCCGCCACCGTCAAAGGTGCGGTGTTGCCGAAAACCGTGAAGGCCTGGGCGGGCGCCAGCAGGCCAAGTGTGATCAGCGCGACGAACAGGGCCATCGCAGTCAGGTCGGGTGGGATCTTTTCCCACACGAAACTCGCCAGCACGACCAGCAGAAGAATGAAGACAAGGGCGATATCCCAGGTCATAGGAGGGTGAGGCTAGTCGTACCGCTGGTCGGCTCCCAACATTAAATCACCGGTGGACAGGTCCGGTCCGCCGGTACCAGCGGGTGAAGCACCAGGCAAAGGCGATGAAGGTCACAGCCATGCCGCCGAGTTTCATGATGGCGGCTCCCAGCAACTGGTCCTCCGTCGCATTCAGGCTGGCGATGATGCGGGGGGCAAATTCGTAGGTGGGGTAGATGACGTCGGTGGAAAAGGCGAGGAAGGCAAAGAGCGGCGTCATCCCGATGGTCACGGCAAACAGGTAGACCATCTGCCCTCCATAACTGATGCGCGGAAATTCCCGGGAGGGGCTGAGCAGCGGCCACCAATAGAAGAGCGCGGACGCAAAGAAGGTCACATGCTCCATCACATGCACGAATTTGTCCTGCAGTGCCCAGTCATACAGGACGGGCACATGCCAGAGCGACAGGGTGGTGATAAAAATGAGACCGCAGACCACCGGGTG
Source organism: Opitutaceae bacterium (assembly GCA_041746615.1). Taxonomy (GTDB): domain Bacteria; phylum Verrucomicrobiota; class Verrucomicrobiia; order Opitutales; family Opitutaceae; genus CAMAXB01. The sequence continues at coordinate 2,339 of JBGTGS010000201.1, forward strand.
GGTGAGTGGCCGAAGCAGGGGTCGCAGGCCGGGTCGGCGGGTGATCGGAGCCACCAGCCAGGCGGGCAGGCCGAGCAAAAACAAAACCGCCGCGGGGTAGATGATCAGCTGATGCTGGATCATGTGCGCGCTGAGCAGGAAGCTTTCGCCGATCTGGTCGAGCGGCGAGCCCACGGCCAGGTAAAAGATGAGCAGGGCCAGGTAGAAACGGATGGCCTGGCCGCGAGGGAAGGCCGTCCCTGGTGCCAGCCGTCCCCGCAGTGGACCGCACAGCAGTGCGTAGGCCCAGCCGAGGAAAATCAACCCCCCGATGAGATAGGGTTCGTTGTGCCAGTGGGTCCAGTCGATCATCGCAGATATAAACAGGGCCGGTGCATGACCGGCCCCGCATGGAAATCAAAATGACCGCGGCCGGTCAGAACTGCTCGTAGGCCGGCCCGACGGGCAGGCTCGCCTGGGCGCCGTGAAGGGCAAGCAGCGCCCACATGGTGCCGCCGGCCAGCACCAGACCGATGAAGAAGAGAATCGTGCAGAAGGCCTTGTCCCACTTCAGGTGCATGAAGATGAAGATGACGAACAGGAACTTCACGGCCGACAGGAGAACCAGGCTGCCCACGATGAGCCACCTCGCGAAAGGCAGGTAAACCAGCACGATTTCCACGCCCGTGATGACCGCCAGCAGCATGGCGATCTGCACGAAGATGTGGAACTTGCTGTCGCCGTGGCCGTCGGCGGATGCGGGGGAGTGGGAGGCGGCGGGTGCGCTCATGGTCAGATGAATTCGAGAAGGTATACGACGGTGAAGATGACGATCCAGACAATGTCGACGAAATGCCAGTACAGGCCCATGCCCTCAACATCCATGGCGTTCTGCTCGCCAAACTCAACCTGGGCCGGCGGGCGGGCAAACCAGCGGAGAATCCCGTAGGTCACCAGGGTGGCACCGATCACCAGGAACTGGCTGCCGATGAAGCTGCCCAGGGTGCCGAAGTTCAGACCGTCGACCTCGGCGACGTGCACATAACCGAGCAACACATACATGGTCAGGACGATGGAAACGGTGAAGACCAGGAGGTGGGCGGTGGACTTGATCAGCCAGGGCTGGCCCGAGTCGGCGTGGACCGGCTTGAAGGTGCGGATGTACATCAGCACGAGCCAGAGCACCCCGATGGCCACGTGACACCCGTGGGTGCCGGTGAGCACATAGAAGGTCGATCCGAAGACGCTGTTGCTGAGCGTCACATCGTAGGCGTGGACGAAGTGGTTGAACTCGTACACCTGACAGCCGAGGAAGATCAGGCCGAAGAAGATCGTGCCGAGCAGGGTTGTCCGGGTGGTCTTGACGTTCCCCTTTTGGATCGCGTTCACGGCGAGCGCCATGAGCAGCGACGACATCAGCAGGATGAAGGTCGAGAAGGACGTCAGCTCGAGGGAGAAGACCTCCTTCACATCGGGTGTGCCGGCCGGCGGATGCAGCCGGTAGATCAGGTGAGTCGAGATGAGCACGCCGAAGAACATGCAATCCGAGGCCAGAAAGGCCCACATGAAGAGCTTCTTGTTCGGGATGCCCGTCGTGGTGGACGGATCGTGGTGGTGGTCGATGGCGCCGGCGCCCGCGTGACTGCTCATGGATGGTAAAGGGGTGGGGGATTAGTGCTTCGCGCCCGACTTGGAATGGTCGTCTGGGTGGTCCTGGCCGGGGTGCAGGTGGTAGCCACCGGGACCCTCAAGCGACCAGAGCCAGGCCGAGACGAACACGATGGCGAGACCGGCGATGGCCCCGATCATGATGTGGTTGGTGAAGAACAGGGCACCGGTCAACATGCCGGCGGCGGTGATGATCGGGAACCACGACTGGCTGGGCATGTGGATGCCACCATGGGCCTCGTCCTGCTTGGCCTGCTCGGCCTTTTCGCGGGCGATTTCAGCCTGGTGATGTTTCTCATACCAGAAGGCGTCGCGGGCGTGGACGTTGGGGGTGACATCAAAGTTGTGCTCGGGGGGTGGATGGGGGATGGACCACTCCAGGGTGCGGCCATCCCAGGGGTCGCGGCCGGATTTCTCACCCCGGAAATAGGTGTACACCATCACGGCAAAGTAGATGAACATGCCAACTCCCAGTACGAGTGCGCCGACGGTGGCGACCATGTTGGCGCTGTTCCAGCCCATGTTGCCGTCATAGGTGAACGTACGGCGGGGCATGCCGTTCAGCCCGAGGAAGTGCATCGGGAAGAAGGTCACGTTGAACCCGACGAAGATGACCCAGAAGGACAGCTTGCCCCAGAACTCGGAGACCTTGCGTCCAAAGATCAGCGGGAACCAGTAATGGATGCCGGCGAGGAGGGCGAAGATCGAGCCGCCGATGAGCACGTAGTGGAAGTGGGCGACCACGAAGTAGCTGTCCTGCTGTTGGGCGTCCGCGGGGGCGGCGGCGTGCATGATGCCGGAGAAGCCGCCGAACATGAACATCCAGACGAAACCGAGGGCGAACAGCATGGGGGTGCGCATCATCAGGTGCCCGCCCCAGAGGGTGCCGATCCAGTTGAAGATCTTGACGCCGGTCGGCACGGCGATGGCCATGGTCGCCAGGGCAAAGGCCGCCGTGGCAATCGTGCCCATGCCGGTGGTGAACATGTGATGGCTCCAGACACCAAATCCGAGGAAACCGATGGTGGCGCCGGAGAAGACCACGATGGGGTAGCCGAACAGGGGCTTGCGCGAGAAGGTGGGCAGGATTTCCGAGATGATGCCCATGGCGGGCAGGATCAGGATGTACACCTCGGGATGCCCGAAGACCCAGAACAGATGCTGCCAGAGGACGGGGAGTCCGCCGCCCGAGACCTCGAAGAAATTGGTGCTGAAGTTCCGGTCCATCATCAGTTCGACCAAGGCGATGGTGATGGCCGGGAAGGACAGGATGATAAGGAAGGCGGTGAACAACGTCATCCATGTGAAGACCGGCAGGCGCATCATGGTCATGCCGGGCGCGCGCATGTTGATGATCGTGACGATGAAGTTCAGCGAGCCGACGATGGAGGAGACGCCGAGGATCTGCAGTCCGATGATCCAGAGGTCGGTCGACATGTCGCCGGCGAACTGGTTGGAGTAGGCCGTCGAGGTGAGCGGGGCGTAGCCGAACCAGCCGATATCGGGGGCACCCGACTTCACAAACCAGCCGACATTCAGGATGATCGCGCCGGCGAGGAAGACCCAGAAGGCGAAGCCGTTGAGCCGCGGAAAGGCCACGTCGCGGGCACCGATCTGCAGCGGCATCATGTAGTTGAAGAACGCGGCCGAGAGGGGCATGACGGCGAGGAAGATCATCGTCGTCGCGTGCATCGTGAACATCTCGTTGTACAGCTGGGCGCTGAGGAACGTGTTGTTCGGCACGGCCAGCTGGATGCGGATGAGCAGGGCCTCGAACCCGCCGACGAGGAAAAAGAACAGCGCGGAGATGCCGTAGAGCATGCCGATGCGCTTGTGATCGACGGTGGTGAGCCAGCTGACGATGCCGGTCTTGGCGGTGGGTCGGGTGAAGATCCAGGTCCGCTTGTCCGCGGTCGGGTGCTCTTCCTTGCCGATGAAGTCGGTTTTGACGGTTGCTTCCATGGAAGTGGTTCTTCGTTCGGTAAGGTTTACTTGAGACTGTTCAAATAGGCCACGAGGGCATGGCCTTCTTCGTCGTTCACGGTGAAGTTCTGTTCCCATTCGCCGGTCTCGGCGTTGCGAACCATGTAGCCGGGCATGGCGCGTCCGAACCACATGAGATTGCCGGGCTTCACCTCGTTGGGGGCGGTGAGCCAGCGGTGGAGGTTGCGCGGAGTGTTTTCCAGCAGGCCGGCCGCAAGGGTGCTGCGTGAACCGAAGTGGGTGAGTTCCGGGCCGGTGATGCCGACGCCCTCATGGCCGCGGACGGTGTGGCAGGTGATGCAGGCCTTCTCCTGGAAGTGCTGGCGGCCGCGGGCGATCAGGGCGGCATCCTCGTTGTCAGCCGGTTCCTGCAGCTGCGTCCAGCTCGCCAGGGGATCGGCGTCAAATTCGGGGGTCCAGCCCGGTGCGTTGGGCCGCATGGGCTCGTAGCTGACCAGCTGGGTGCCGATCGGCGTGCCCGGCGGGGGAGCGTCCACGGTGCGGGCGGCGGCCTTTTGAGCGGCGACCCAATTCGCAAAGTCCTCCTCGCCGAGAGCGATCACCCGGAAGCGCATGACGGCATGAGACTCCCCGCAGAACTCGGCGCACTGGCCCCAGAAATATCCAGGCTCATCCGCCTGGAGCCACAGGAAGTTGCCGCGGTTAGGTATCATGTCCACCTTCCCCGCGAGCTTCGGCACCCAGAAGGAGTGAATGACATCCACCGTGCGCAGGTTTACCCGAACGGGCCGGCCGGCCGGTATGACCAGTTCATTCGCCGTGGAAAGCGTACCCACGCCATCGATCTGTTCGGCGGGGTAGTCGAATTTGAACCACCATTGATAGCCGGTGGCCGTCACTTCATAGGCGAGGTGCTGCTGGTCTTCGGGAATGTCATGGGTGTACCAGATGGCCTTCAGCGTCGGGATCGCAATCACGACGAGGGCGAGCACGGAGGCTGCGATCAGGCTGAGCTCAATCAGCGGGTTGCCATGGCTTTGGGCGGGAGGCTCCGCGTGTTCGTCGGCGGAGGTGCGGGCCTTGAACTTCAAGGTGGCGTAGGTGAGCACCCCGGCGACCAGGACAAAGATGATGCCGGTCACCCACAGGGTCACATAAAAGAGATTCAGCTGGGACAGGGCCACCGGGCCCTTGGTATCAAAGGTGGACTGGGGGCCCTGGGTCCAGCCGCCGAGCAGCGGTACCAGGATTGCCGCCAGCAGAGTGGCGGCAATGCGATGGATTTTCGTAAAGGGTCGATCAGAGTGACTCATGTTACAGTTGGAACGCTTGGCCGTGGGCAGAATTGCGGGAGAGCGTTCCCAACCGGCAGGGCATTTCAAGCTATAAAAGAATGCGATTCATCCGCCGCCGCCAAGACTGGGCGAACTCCGGCTTGCAGCTATTAAATAGCGGACGCCCAGTATAAGCACGGCGCGGGTGACCGGAGTCGGTCAGGCGAAATTTTGCAACCGGTATTGATTATGGCAAAGCACCCATTAGGTTTATGCCGTGATCAAATCCCTACTGCTCTCCTCCTTCGTTTCCGCTGCACTCCTGTTGACAGGTTGCGGCAAATCGGACGCTCCCGCCACGCAGGCGGCTGCTCCTGAAGCCGCCGCGCCTGCTCCCGCCGGTCCCCGGGTCATTGAGATCACCGGCAATGACCAGATGAAGTTCAGCGTCACCCGCGTCGAGGCCAAAGCCGGAGAGGAACTCAGAATCGTCTTCACCAATATTGGCTCCCTGCCCAAACAGGCCATGGGACACAACCTCGTCGTGCTCAAGAAGGGGGTTGACGCCCAGGCTTATGCCAACGCTGCCATGCGGGCGGTCGCCACTGATTACCTGCCGGCGGAATTGTCCGACCAGGTCATCGCCGCGACCAAGATGCTTGGCCCGAAGGAAAAGGCTGAGCTTGTCTTCACCCTCCCGGCCGAAGCCGGCGAGTACGCCTTCATTTGCAGCTTTCCCGCCCACTACATCGCCGGCATGCGCGGCGTGATCGTGGTGCAGTAGCCTCCTGCAGGAGCCGCCTGCCCCGGGCAGGCGGCTGAAGCAGCACTTCGTGCTGCTGGAAGCTTGCTTCATTAGCGTGGAGGCAGTGGGTCAGTGGAATTCTTCGATGTTGCTGGCGCGCTGGCGCGCCACGGTGCGAGGCCAGACCCAAAAGTGGGTGAACTCGCCATCTGTATTTTCGGCTGACTGACCCACTATCGTCCCCGGCACAACGTGCCGGCTTAGCCACCTGCCCCGGCAGCCGGCTGCGGCCACCACTGGTAAAGGAAGAAATACACCAGCACACCCGTCACGCTGACGTAGTACCAGATCGGAAAGGTCCAGCGCGCCCAGGCCCGATGGCGCTCGTAATCCCCCTTCAGGGCCAGCCAGAAGGTGCGCGGCACCAGATAGGCGATGCTGATCGCCAGGAGAATGTGCGAGATCAGCATCACATAATAGACCGTGCGGATGAACCCTTCGCCGCCAAAGGGAGTGTGTACCCCTTGGACCAGGATCTTGTGGCCGACATATCCGACGAGGAATATCGCGGACACCACCCCGGCTGATAGCATGCAGGTGCGGTGCGCCGTCTTGTTGCCGGACTTGATGAACACGAAACCTGCCGTCATCAGCAGGGTGGCCAGGGCGTTGAGCGCGGCATTGAAAGCGGGGATATCTTGTACGGTCATGGTATGAAAATCAGCCGGTCGGCCACCAATGCGCCGAGTTGCAGCGGCAACCAGATGATCGAGGTGAAAAAGAGGCTGCGCGCGGAGCGGTCCCGGTCGGCAGACCGCATGAAGGCCAGCGCTCTCACCAAAAACCAGAGCCCGAGCCCCAGGCTCACCACGAGATAATATCCGCTGGCGAAACCGGTCAGCGCCGGCAGCGCACTCACCAGCACCAGGGCAATGGTGTTGACCAGCGACCAGGCCGCCACCCAGCGGCCTTCACTGTCACGCACGGGCAGCATGGGAAAGTTGACGCGGGCGTAGTCATTCCGGTGGACCCAGGCCACCGCCATGAAATGGGGGATCTGCCAGAACAACAGGATGCCGAATAAAATCCAGCCCAACGGCCCCACGCCCCCCTCGGCCGCGCTCCACCCAATGAGCGGAGGCAGCGCCCCGGCGACGGCACCGATTTCCGTGCTCCAGCGCGACCAGCGCTTGGCGGGCGTGTAAAACGCCAGGTAGGTGATGATGGTCAGCAGCGCGAAGAAGGCGGCCGGACCATTGACCTTCGCAAACAGCAACGCCAGGCCGGCCATGCACAGCCCCCAGCCAATCACAAAGGCTGATCCCGTGGCCACCTTGCCCGACGGGATCGGGCGGTCTGCGGTGCGCTCCATCTGCGCATCGGTGTCACTCTCCATCCACTGGTTGAGCGCAGCCACCCCGCCGGCACAACAGCAGGTCCCGATCAGGGTGGCGCCAAATTCAACCGGATACCATCCCGGGCGGGCCGCCACGTAGCCGACCAGGGTGGTCACCACCGAGAGAAAACTGAGCCGGGGCTTGGTCAGCTCCAGATAGTCCCCGAAGCGGGCAGGGGAGGCGGCGGCGTCCATGGCGACGGTTTTGCTCATGAAAGCACCAGCCGGGCTGCACGCTCATCTGCGGATGCGGTTGCCGACGGCGGATTTCGCTCGATCAGCTCCCGATTGACCCACCAGGCAAGGGTGAAGGTCACGGCCATGAGCAGGGCACCCACGATCACATGCGCGGTGGTGTAGTAGGGATTGCGCACGGTCCAGATGGCCGCGGCCCCGAGTCCGATTTGGATGATCAGCAGTCCGGTGATCGCACTGGCAGCCTGCTTGAGTCCCGGTCCGGCCTCCGAGCGCCACACGGCCACCACCAGCCAGCCGAGCACGAGGGTCAGGACCAAGGCCATGGCGCGGTGGGCGAAGTGGATGCCGACCCGAAAATCCCAGGCCACGGGAATCAATCCGCCTTCCGGTGTCAGCGGGAAGGTCGGAATCGCCAGGCCGGCGTAGTTATGACGCATGGTCGCAGCGATGATGAGCTGCACAAAGATCAGCACGGTGCCGATCACGGCGAGCCGGCGGACATCAGGGCGGACAGATTCCGGTGGCTGCTGGATCCAGCGTCGCGAAAGCCCGACCGCAATGGCAAACAACATGCAGACGAAAACCTGGGCGAGGATCCCGTGCGGGATGCGAAGCATCTGGCCCAGGCTCATGTCGAAACCGGGGACCGCCAACGAATCAAGCAACACGCGTTTGCCACCGATCAGTCCCTGGATCACCACGATGGCAAGGGCCCACCAGCCGAGGCGGCGCAGCCAGCGCCGCGATTCGCTCCGCCACAACCAGAACGCCAAACCTATGGTGATGAAGCCCATGACCGCTCCGGTGAGCCGGTGCGAGTGTTCGGCGAACATCGCGACGTCGTTCAGCCAGCCCTCGGGGTTGATCGACCCATTGGACAGCGGCCAGTCCGGAAAAACCATGCCGGCGCCGATGCTGGTGGTGAAGGCCCCAAGGGTCACCAGCAGGAACACCCAGAGGCTCCCGGCAGCCGCAAACCAGGCGAGACCCGGCTTGTGCTTGGCGTTGCGTGTGGTGGTGCGGGATGCATTCATGAGGACGTGAACTGGTCGAAAGAAGGGAAGACGCTACTGTCCGCAAACCCTTTGACAATTCTATAGACGGAGGAATCCGTAGAGCCATGTACGCTAATATGCCAACCCGCCTGACGGCACCGGTTGCCGCCACCTTGCTGGGGTTGCTTTCCCTGGGCTGTGGGCCGTCGGACCCCAACGAGGCCGCCGCCCCGGAGCCGGACGGCGAGCGCTACGCCATAGTGGGCGAGGTCATCAAGGTCGATTCCGATCGTCGGACCCTGCTCGTCGATCATGAGGAGATCCCCGGTTACATGCCGCGGATGGTCATGGAGTTCAAGGTGGGCGCCGGCGACCTTGCCAACGCCCATCCCGGCCAGCGCATCCGGGCCGACCTGATTCCCGGTGATGACGGTGAGTTCCGGCTCGAAAAGATCTGGCCCCTTGACTCCGCGGCCGAGTCGGCAATCACGGCCGCAGCCGGAACTTTGCGCCAGGACACCACCATCCGTGGCAAGCGCGCCTACCGCGAGGTGGGGGAAAATCTCCCCGACTTCGCCCTCTATGACCAGACCGGCGCCGTCGTTTCACCCACCCGATTCCGCGGCAAGCAGATCGTGATGAACTTCATCTTCACCCGCTGCCCCGTGCTGACCATGTGTCCGGCCGCGACCGAGCGGATGATGGCCCTGCAAAAGGCCGCGCGCGAGGCCGGGGTGGAGAATCTTGAGTTGATCTCCATCACCCTTGATCCCGACTTCGACACCCCCGGGGTGCTGCGCGAGTATGCGGAGGTGCGCGGCATCGACACGTCCAACTTCTCCTTTCTCACCGGCCCCGAGAGCGCAATCAAGGATCTGCTCCGGCAATTCGGGGTCATCGCATACTTCGAGGGCAGCATCCTCCAGCACACCCTCGCCACGCTGCTCATCAATGAAAGCGGCCGCATTGTCCACCGCGCGGACGGCAGCAGTTGGAACGTCGACGAGTTCGTGGAAAGGATGCCGCGATGAAGACAGGTACCGCCATTTCCTCCCGCCAGGTCCTGCAGATTGTCCTGATCACCGTGGGAGCCCTGGGGCTCTACGCCTTCCTGCGGGCCCTGCCGACGGGCTCGAACCTCAATCACATCGATTTCCGAATCGATGGAAGCAACACTCTGGAGTTCTGCGATCCTTCCAATCCCCAGTTTATTCCGGTAGTGACGGTGCGGTCGCCGGTGAACACCCGCCTGGTGTCCGCGGGCGCGGCCGAGGTCGGGCGCGAACGCACCCACAGACTCACGCTCGCGACCGCCGGTGGCAAATCCATCGGTCCGGCCGACCTGCTGGTCATGCACACCCGCCAGCTGCACCTGATGGTGGTCGATCCCACCCTGCTCGACTACCAGCATCTCCACCCGGAGCCGGGCGAGCAGCCCGGGGAATGGGTGTTCACGCATACGCCGCGCCTCGCCGGAGAGTACCGCGTGTTCGCCGATTTCACACCCGCCGCCACCGGCCGCGGCCTCTATGCCTCGGCCGCCTTCACCGTGTCGGGTGACGTCGCGGTCAACATGCGCATCCTCGACTGGACGGCCGAACTCGACGGTTACCACTTCAAGTTGACGCCTTCGGTGGAGCCGCTGCGCGCCGGCCGTCCGCTTGACCTGATGTTTTCCATCACCCGTCCTGATGGCGGACCTGTGCCCATGGAACCGGTGATGGATGCCTACGCACATCTCGTGGCCTTCGATGCCGGGCGCAATGGCTTCGCCCACCTGCATCCGAAGGAGCCCGACCTGTCGCACGTGCCCGATGGGGCCCACCCGCGCCTCTCCTTCATGGTCACAATCCCCGAGGCAGGCCTCTACGTCATCTGGGCTCAGGTCAACCTGGGCGGGCGCGAGCTGTTCGTTCCGTTCTGGTTTGAAGTCGCGCCGTGATCGAACGTCCGCGGAGTACAATTTAAGGGTTGGGCTTGGGCGACGAGGCAGTCAGGATGGTGGCTTGCGGGTCGCGACCGGGGAATTCCTCCGCGACAGCCTCGTGCGAGCGTTGTGAGACGGACGCGTGACCCGGCAACCAAACCATGCGCATACATCTCTACAGCCTCCATGGCCTTTTTCGGGCGGAAAACCTGGAAATTGGCCGCGATGCCGACAACGGCGGCCAAGTCGCCTATGTGATGGAACTGGCCAAGGCCCTGAGCCGTCGGCTGGAAGTCACCCATGTTCACCTCTTCACCCGTCGGATCGAAGATGCCGCCCTCTCCACGGACTACGCGAAGCCGGTCGAACCGATCAACGACAAGCTCGATATCCGGCGGATCGCCTTCGGCGGAAAGAAATATCTGCCCAAGGAGCAGCTCTGGCGGCACCTCGATGAATTCGTCACCAACGCGGTGACGCACATCAAGGCCGAGAAGGTGTTCCCGGACTGGATTCACTCCCACTACGCGGACGCGGGCTACGCGGCGTCGGAATTATCCTCCATCCTCAACGTGCCCTTTGTCCACACCGGTCATTCACTCGGCCGGCCGAAACTGGCGAAGTTGCTCAACTCCGGATTGTCCGAAGATGAGGCCATGGATCGCTACCGGTTCGTCGACCGCTTCTCGGCGGAGGAAACCACTTTGTTGAACGCCGAGTTCATCGTGACCTCGACCGCCCAGGAAGAGCTTTCCTACGAGGTTTATGAGAATTCCTCCCACGCCGAGTACCACGTCATCCCACCGGGACTTAATTTTGACCGCTATTACCCCTATTATGACGAGCCGGTGGAACCGGATCCTGACCGGATGGAGAAGCGCAAGCAGGCGCGTTTCTCGGTGAAACAGAACCTGGAAAAATTCTTCGCCCATCCCGAACGACCGGTGATTCTCACCATCTGTCGGCCGGACAAAAAAAAGAACATCGACGGTTTGATCCACGCCTACGGCACCGACCGCGAGCTGCAGGCCATGGCCAACCTTGCGATCTTTGCCGGATTGCGCAGTGACATCAACGCCATGCCCTCGGGGGAGAAGGAGGTGCTGACCGAAATTCTCCTGCTCATGGACAAGTACAATCTCTACGGCCGGCTGGCGATTCCCAAGCGGCATGATGTGGAGTGGGAGGTGCCGGAGATCTACCGCCTGTGCGCGACCAAGGGCGGGGTATTCGTCAACATCGCCCTGAACGAACCGTTTGGCCTGACGATTCTTGAAGCCACCTCCAGTGGTCTGCCGGTCGTGGCCACGCAGGACGGTGGCCCGTCGGAAATCATCCCCGTCTGCGAGAGCGGCCTGTTGGTGCCGCCGACCGAGACGGCGGCGATCCAGAAGGCACTGAAGTCCATCCTGGCCGACCCCGACGTGTGGAAACGGATGTCGCACACGGGCATCCGCCGCGTGCGCGAGCATTACAGCTGGGAACGCCACGTGGAGGTTTATCTGGAGTTGATTGATGGATACCGCAAGGATGCCGGCGGCGACACCCGGAAGGACGTTGCCCCCAACCCGAAACTCGCCGAGCGCTTCAAGCAGGCGGAGCACATGCTCATCTCCGACATCGACGACACCATGATCGACCCCAAGGCCGGAAACCCCGGCCTCGAGGAATTGAAGGAGCTGCTGCTCGCCCGCGGAAACCGCTTTGTCTACGGCCTCGCCAGCGGACGCTCGCTCGAGCTCATCCAGCAGGTGATCAAGGAACACGGGCTGCCCCCGCCCGATGTCCTGATTTCCGGCGTGGGCACCTGCATCTGCTACGGGATGTCCCCCCGGACCGGCATCGACAAGGGCTGGCTCGGCCACATCAGCTACCAATGGAACCCGGATCTGATCCGCGAACGATTGTCCGGGGTGGCTGCTCTTGAAATGCAGGAGCCCGACAACCAGAATGACTTCAAGATTTCGTATTACCTGCATGATCCCGGAGTCACGGCGGACACCATCCGCGAGATTCTCGGGCGCAGTGCCGGCCAGGTTAACATCATCATCACCCAGCACACTTATGTGGACATCCTGCCCCGACGTGCATCCAAGGGCCGGGCCATCCGCTACGTGGCGAACAAATGGTCCATCCCCATCCAGCAGACCCTCGTCTGTGGAGACGCGGGCAACGACCTTGACATGTTCAACGGCCAGACCCGGGGCATCGTGGTGGCCAATCACTCGTCCGAGCTCGAGGTCCTGCGTGGCCGGCGCCGGGTATTCTTCGCCGGCCGGCCGGCCTCCGCCGGCATCCTCGAGGGATTGCACCATCACCAGTTCATTGGAACCCGGCGTTGAATCCCACCATGCATCCCATCCCTGACCAACCCTGGTTCGACCGGCAGAGCGCAGCCTCCTTTGAACGGTTGATGCCGCGTTTGCGCACGCGTTTCTCCGAAGTGCCGGAAGCCGACTGGCAGGCCTACACCGGCAGACTCGAGCAGCACTTTCCGCGGCTTTTCCGTCTGTTGCACCGGCTCTACGGCACCCACTACGACTTCTTCTATCACCTCGAGGATCTGCTCACGACCTCGACGCGGATGTGGATTGAACGCGTGGACGAACTCAAGGCGCTCGATGCCATCCGGGAGAACGATCCGCATTGGTTCCAGTCGAACCGCATGATCGGCTGCATCCTTTACGTGGACCTGTTTGCGGGTGACCTGGTGGCGCTGCGCTCGCGCATCCCGTATCTCCAGGAACTCGGGGTCACCTATCTTCACCTGATGCCATTGTTCAAGTCGCCCGCCGGCGACAACGACGGCGGCTACGCCATCAGCAGCTACCGGGAGGTGGATGAAAAGCTTGGCACGATGGAGCAGCTCGCCGAGCTGGCCCGCGATCTGCGGAATCACGGCATCAGCCTCTGCCTGGATTTTGTCTTCAACCACACGTCCGACGAGCACGAATGGGCCAAGCGCGCGCTGAAGGGGGACCGCGAGCATCAGGAGTATTACCGCATGTTCGACGACCGCACCGTTCCCGACCAGTTTGAGCGCACGGTGAATTCGGTGTTTCCCGACGAGCACCCCGGCTGTTTCACCTACCGGAACCGCATCAAGAAATGGGTGTGGACGACCTTCAAAAACTACCAGTGGGACTTGAACTACGAGAATCCCGTGGTTTTCAACCGCATGGCCGAGGAGCTGCTGTTTCTGGCCAACCAGGGCGTGGAAATCCTCCGGCTCGATGCGGTGGCCTTCCTGTGGAAAAAGCTCGGCACCTCCTGTGAGAATCTGCCCGAGGCGCATCAGCTGATCCAGGCCTTCAACGCCTTGGTGGCCATCGTGGCCCCGACCATGGTTTTTAAATCGGAGGCGATCGTGCATCCCGATCGGGTGGTGGAGTACATCCATCCCGGGGAATGCCAGCTGTCCTACAATCCACTGCTGATGGCCCTGCTCTGGAACAGCCTGGCCACGCGGGAGGCGAGATTCCTCCAGCACTGCCTGCGCAAGCGCTTCCCGATTCCAGCCGGTTGCGCGTGGGCGAACTATGTCCGCAGCCACGATGACATCGGCTGGACGTTTTCCGACGACGATGCGCGCGAACTGAACATCGATCCCACCGCCCACCGACGGTTTCTAATTGAATTCTACACCGGCCGTCACCCGGCAAGCTTTGCCTCCGGCCTTCCTTTTCAGGAGAATCCTCTGACCGGTGACGCCCGTATTTCCGGCAGCACCGCCTCTCTTGCCGGTCTCGAGCGCGCCCTTCAGGAGAATGACCCGGCCGCCATCGAGCTGGCGATCCGGCGGATCCTGCTGCTGCACGGCATCATTTTCACCATCGGCGGCATCCCGCTGATCTATGCCGGGGACGAACTGGCGGTGCTCAACGATCATAGCTACGAGAAGGATCCCGAAAAAAGCGGAGACACCCGTTGGGTGCATCGCTCGCGGTTCGACCCGGAGCGGGCGGAACGCCGTCTGCTCCCCGAATCACCCGAAGGGCGCATCTTCGCCGGCCTGCTGAAGCTGGCCCGGGTCCGCCAGAACAACTTCGCCTTCACCCGCTCGGAAACCGAGTTCATCGACACCGGCAACAAGCATGTGCTCGGCTATTTCCGCCAGCATCAGGAGCAGAACATACTCGTGCTCGCGAACTTCGCGGAGAGCGAGCAACCCGTGGCCGCGACGCGTCTGCGCCAGCTCGGCCTGCGGCGCACCTTCACCGACATCATCGCCGGCCGAAACATCACCGCCTCACAAACGTTGATGATGGAGCCCTGCCAGTTCATGGTGCTCATCGGCTCACGGGGATAGTCCGGCCGCACGACGGTCCCGGACGGAAACCTCCGCGCGTGATCCATCCCCGCCTGGTTCGGAGAGGAGCCGGTTCTGCCGGTTCCCCGGGTCAGAGTCTGGAATCGTTCCTCACTCGACGGTGATGACCACACGGCGGTAGGCCGCCAGGGGCACGATGGTGCTTTGGTCCCACACTTCCAGAATGAGGTGCAGTTCCTTGCCGGCCGCATCGGTGGGTACGGTCAGCGTGATAAGCGGCGAATCGGAACCCGCAATCGGTACGGCGCGATTGTAGGGTGCACGACCCGCCTCGGCATAAATCCACCACGAGAACGTGAGCGCATCGCCGTCGGGATCCGTGGAGGCGGAGGCGTCGAACGCAAGCACCTCGCCCGGTTTCGCGGTGCGATGAAGGATCGCATCACCGGTGTCACCGTTGATCGCCGCCTTCGGGTGGTGGTTGGCCTGATCGTACGGCTTGACGCACCAGTCCATCCGGGCCCGGAAATCGTTCCAGATGGCGCGCCGCCAACGCCAGACCGCCGCGTGAACGTCGTGGTAATGACCGCCCCCGACCGGGTCGGTCCAACGGTCGTGACTGTCCGTTTCGGAGAACACCGCAAAGGGCACCGAGGCCTGCTCCAGCTGCCTGATCCCCACGTAGCCTGAATGAACATTGGGCTGTTTTTCGGCCGAGTACCGGCCGCTCCAGCCGCCCCAGGAGGGCTCTTCAGGATCGCTCAGGCCGCGGTTCACCAAACCCATCCAGGGGATGGTGCCCCCGCCCTCGATGAAGTGGATGCGCTGGACCAATCGTGTCGGGTAGAGCTCGCCCAAGGGCCCGTGACCCATCCGGATGTGCTCTCTCGCCCAGAGATCCTGCCCCTCGGGAGTCGCTTCGTAGGGCTCCCACACGACCGGACCGAGGTTGGTGTTTGAGGGACCACCGTACGCCTTGGTCTGATGCAGGCTGCGTATCCAGTGGATGGATGGAAACTGATGGCAGATCCACGCCCCGGCATCATCCTGGGCGGCGTTCTCGAAGACGCGGAGTTTCGCCACGAAGGCGGCAACCTCCTCCGGGGTGCTCGATTTCCGGTAGTCGTAAAGAGCCTGGGCCAGGGTGTTGCTCCCTGCATTGACGACGATGTGCAGGGGTCGGGGGTCTTCACGGGTCGCCGCCTCGATGATCAGCCGCGAGCCCTCCGAAGACTTGCCCTCGCCGATTGCCGCCACCCCGAAGCCCGGTTGGCCGGAGGCCACGCTGCGTCGCAATTGATCGGGCTCGTTCCAGCCCCGGGCATGCAATTGAAGGTTGGGATACACTTCCTCGTAATTATCGATCAATCGATGCAGCAGGTAGGGATGGAGTTTCCTCCGATAGGGCCGCCGGTCCTCCGGGCGCAGGTGCCAACCGGTGACGGCGATCAGCCCTTCGATCTCGATTCGATCCGAACACACCAGCAGATGCAGCATCTGCTGCTCCTCGTCCGGTTCGTTTCCCATATCCGCCAGGACGATCAAACGGGAGCGGTCCGATGGGGCCTCATCGGACCAGACGGACGGGACAAGGGGGGAGAAAAGCAACCCGAGGGCGCAAACCGCAAATGCGGGCAGGCAGGACTTGTTCATGGGGGGTGCTGGGAGGGTGGTGGGGTGGAATTTAGTGTAATGCCGGCTCAGACCGGCGATCGGCGGGCAGGATGTCCATCTCCCCGCCAAGGAGAGCAGGGCTGGCGACCGGGTTGACTCTCGACCAAAGGCAAAGACGGCAATCCCGGTGTGTCAAAACGCCGAGCGCGATACCTGGATCGAATCACCCGGGATCAGGGCGACATCCTCACCGGGATTGCGCTGGGCGAGGATGACATTGAGCTGATAGGCGCTTTGATCGCGCACGAGGTTCACGGAGGTTTCCCGGGCGTAAAGGGTGAAGCCGCCGGCGGCCTGGATCGCCTTGGTGAGGGTCAGATCCGGTGTCCAGATGATGCGGCCGGGACGCTGGACCTCACCGCCCACGTAGACATAGCGCTCGGTCACCGCCACGGAGATGTCCACCGTGGTGTAGATGCGCCTTTCGACATAGGTGGCGCGTACGCGTTGGGAAAGGTCGGACGGGGTCAGTCCGGCCGCGTTGACGATGCCGATCAGGGGGAGGCTGATGATGCCCTGATCATTGATCTGGACGCCGTTGTTGCTCGGGTCGGGGACGCCTTGAATGGAAACGACGAGGCTGTCGCCGGGGCGGAGAAGGGCGGCCGAACCGGCATCAGGAATGCGCGGGTTGGTGGCGGGTCCGGAGGGCGTGGAGGCACAGCCGGACAAAAAGAACACCAAGGCGCCGAGGGCGATGATCAGGCTGCGGCAGGCGAGGGTGACGGCCATGACGGAGGCTTAATCAGGGGGACGCGGTACGGAAGCAAATATTCCCGGGGACGGGAAAGGCCGTGGAGGGAGTTGGGTCGCCACGGCGGGGCTGTGCTCAACGGCGCTTGCGTGATCCTTTGCGTGTAGGCTGATCCTTATCGTCCTTCTCATCATCCTCGTCGGACTCCTCCTCCTCATCATCGTCGTCCTTGTCCTTACCCTTATCATCGTCGTTCTCATCGGACTCATCGTCCTCATCCCATTTCAACGAGGAATCATTCTTGAGGACCTCTTCGTCGGCCTCGTCGACATCGGGCAGGTCCTCGCCATCCAGGTCCTCATCCGAGGTGGTGGCTTGGTCTTCCTCTGTCTCGGTTTCCCAGCCGGCGGGGGTGTAGTCGAGGATGGCGGTCAGCTCATCGAAGCAGTGGATGGCCTTGCCCTCGATGAAGCTGGCATTCTGGTCCTCGCGGATTTCATCCTCCACCTCGTCGACCGTGAGCTTGGCCTCGAAGTTGAAGAGATCGTTGAGCATCTTGACCCGGCAGCGGGTGAGATGGTCGAGGAGGTCGGCGTAGGGGCCGTTTTCCTCGTCGAGGATGTCGGGCAGGGCAAAAAGCTTTTCGTCGGATTCGAAGATGGAATCCTTCACCCGTTTCAGGCGCACGCGGCCGGCTCCGAGGTCCTTCTGGATCCGGAAGGGGAGGAAGGCCAGGTCCATCAGGTCCTGGTCGAAGCCATAGTCGCGCAGCGGCTCGACCAGGTCGACGAGGTGGGACACTTGGCGTGGGTCCACGATGCTGAGGCCGTCGGTGTCCCAGCGTATGGGATCACTGACCTCTTCGACCCACCAGTTGTGGTCTTCACCGAGGCGGACGATGCACCAATCGAGTAATGCGGAGGATTTTGCCATGTTCAGAGTGGGTGTCGCAGGTCGCAGCAAATGGCCCGGGTTTGGTCGGAGTCAAATCGCGAAAGTGTATTTTTGGAACTTTCCCGCTGATCCCTCCCTGTCAGGCGTTTTACGCTTCAATTTTGCGCGCAGCGTGCTGGGGGCGTTATTAAAAACAAGCACAAAAGATGGCTTGGTTGCGTAGGGGTAGGTGGATACCTGATTGGGAGCGTCCGGGCCGCGAGGCTCTTGCCTTTCACAAGGCCGGTTGCACTGTCGCCGGCAATGGATGTTCTCTACGAAAAACTGGTCCGGCCCTGGTTGTTCAGGTCCGATTCAGAGCGGGCCCATGAGCGTGGGGTGCGGGCCATGGCCCTGCTGGGGCGGCTCAGCCCCTTGTGCCGGCTGATGGAGTCCCGGGCCCGTTTGCCCGAATCGCGATTCCGCCCGGTGGAGGCGTTTGGTTTGCATTTTCCCAATGCGGTGGGGTTGGCCGCCGGGTTTGACAAGAATGCCGTGGCCTGGACGGCTGCCGCGGCCCTGGGTTTCGGCCATGTGGAGATCGGGACCGTCACGGCTCTCGCTCAACCGGGCAACCCGCATCCGCGCATGTTCCGTTATCCGGCGCAGGAGGCGGTGATCAACCGCATGGGGTTCAACAACGAGGGCGCCGGGGCGGTGGCCACCCGCCTGGCCGGGCACCCGGGTCCGGGACAACGACGGATTCCCCTGGGCATCAATCTGGGCAAGTCCAAGGCCGCGCCGATCGATCGGGCAACCGAGGACTACCTGACGAGCTTTGCAAAGCTGGCCGACCATGCCGACTACCTGGTCCTGAATGTATCGAGCCCGAACACGCCGGGACTGCGCACGCTTCAGGGCGAACAGCCTTTGCGCGAGTTGTTGGGGGCGGTCAGCGCCGCCAATCGCGACCGCACCACCCGGCCCGGCGGTGCCCGTCGTCCGTTGCTGCTCAAAATCGCCCCGGATCTGACCTATGCGCAGATTGACGCGGTCCTGGGCGTGGTGGATGAGTTTGCCCTCGATGGGGTCATCGCCACCAACACCACGCTGGCGCGGCCCGATTTCTTCGCGACGGTGAGCGAGGCCGGCGGCCTGAGCGGAGCACCTCTGCGCATGCGCTCGACGCAGATCATCTCCTACATTGCCCGCACCACCGGTGGCCGCCTGCCGATCATCGGGGTGGGCGGCATCACCGATGAGGAAAGCGCCGGGGAGAAACTCGATGCGGGCGCGACCCTGGTGCAGGTTTACACCGGCATGATCTACCGCGGCCCCTTTTTCGCCCGCGCGCTTGCCCTCGGCCTCGCCGACCGTCAGCGCCGGGAGTTGTGAGCTCATTTCCGCACTTCCCACGGGGATGAAGACGGGGCAACTTGCCTTCGGATGAAGATTTATTTCATGGGCATTTGCGGGACGGCCATGGGCAACGCGGCCCTGTTGGCCCGGGCGGCGGGCCACGAGGTGTCCGGATCTGACACCGGCATCTATCCACCGATGAGCACCGTGCTGGCGGCGGCAGGCATCGCCATGCACGAGGGTTATGACCCGGAGCGATTGGCCCGTCTCGCCCCCGACCTCGTCGTCATCGGCAACGCCATCAGCCGGGGAAATCCCGAGGTCGAGTGGCTGTTGGACAATCGTTCCCTGCGCTTCACGTCACTGCCCGCCCTGCTGCACGACACCGTCCTCGCTGGTCGCCGCAACCTCGTGATTGCCGGCACCCACGGCAAGACCACCACGACGGCCCTGGCTGCTTTTTTGCTTCGGGAGAACGGACGCGATCCCGGCTTCCTCATCGGAGGCGTGCCGCTGGATCCACCCATGGGCAGTCACCTCGGTGCCGCTGCTGATCCTTTTGTGATCGAGGGTGACGAGTACGACAGCGCCTTCTTCGACAAACGCAGCAAGTTCATCCACTACGCGCCACACATCGCCGTGCTCAACAACCTGGAGTTCGATCATGCCGACATTTTTCGCGACCTGGCGGACGTGCAGCGCAGCTTCGCTCACCTCGTCCGCATCGTGCCGCGCAGCGGTTTTGTCATATTGAATGGTGATGACGACAATCTGCGCACAGTCGGCGACTGTCCCTGGACCCAGGTGGTGAGGGTGGGGACCGGTCCGGATTGTGAGGTGCGCCTCACGGATTTCAACGAGTCACCCGCAGGCACGCGTTTCCGATTGAGCTGGCGCAACCGGCCGTGGGCGGAGGTGACCTGGTCGGCCACGGGGTTGTTCAACGCCCGCAACGCCGCCATGGCCGCGACGGCGGCGGGCCTGGCCCTGAATCCGGACGATCCCACGGTTCTGGACCTGGCGGTGCTGGCCCGCTTCCGCGGGGTGCGTCGACGACAGGAGGTTCTCGTCCGCACGGATGCCCTCACCATCATCGAGGATTTCGGGCATCATCCCACGGCCTTGGCGGAAACGTTGCGCTCCTTCCGGGACCGCTTTCCGGGCGCGATCCTCACCGCCGTGTTTGAACCCCGCAGCAACACGGCGCGCACGCGTACGCTGCAGGCCGGCTTCATGCGGGCGCTGGCGCAGGCCGACGAGGTTTACCTCGGCGTGGTCAACCGTGCGCAGCAACTGGGTGAATCCGAGCGTTTCGACACGGTGGCCGTCATTGAGCAGCTCGAAACCCAGGGGATCGATGCCTGCACCGCAGAGACCAATGCCGGGCTCCTTGAACGCCTCCGTGCCGCCACCCTCCCGGTGGGCGCAAAATCCCGCGTGGTCGTCTTCTTCACCAACGGCTCCTTCGACGGCATCATCGCCGGCTACGCGGCGGCCGCCGGCGGCACAGCGTAGGAGCGGCTTTACGCCGCGATCCGCCGCCACACGGCGGCGAAG
>JBGTGS010000202.1:0-4265 GCA_041746615.1 Opitutaceae bacterium
CGCCCAGCGGGAACTGGAGCGGGCCAATACGCTTCGCCGGTCGGGTACGATCCCCGACCGGGAATGGGAGCTCGCCGAGAGCCGGATGCAGGTGGCCTCACGCGAGGCTCACGGCGCTGAGTTCACCCTGAGGGTCGCCGAGTTCGAGCTCGTCCAGGCCCGCGCCATGCTGTTGCAGGCGAAGGATTCCGGCCCGGGCACACCGGAACCGCTGCGCATCCTCGCACCGGTGGATGGCTACGTGCTCAACCTCTTCGAGGAAAGCGCACGCCCGGTCACTGCAGGCCAGCCAATCATGGAGGTCGGCGACCCGCGCGATCTCGAGGCCGAGATCGAGCTGCTCTCCAGTGATGCCGTCGCGGTGGCCCCGGGCGCTGAGGTTTCAATCGAGCAATGGGGTGGGGTGGACCCGCTGCGCGGACGCGTGAGCGTGGTCGAGCGGTCCGGCTTCACCAAGATCTCCGCCCTCGGCGTCGAGGAACAGCGGGTCCGCGTACGGGTTGATTTCATCGACTCGCCGCCGCCCGGGAGTGAACTCGGCGACCGTTACCGGGTGGAGGCGCGCATCGTGACCTGGCGAGGCGAAGACGTGGTACAGGTTCCCACCGGCGCGCTATTCCGCCGCGGAGGCGAATGGATGACGTTTGTGGCGGCCGGCAACCAGGCTGAACTCCGCCAGGTGGAAATCGGCCGCAACAATGGCATCCATGCCGAGGTGCTGACCGGGCTGGAACCCGGTGACGCCGTGATTCTCCACCCGCCGGACTCCGTGGACGATGGGGCACGGGTTGCCACCCAGTAGCGGGCCCTGGCAGGATGCTCGCGGCCCCGTTCGCCATTTCAGCCGAACTGGATCCGTTTCCATCTGTGACCGTCCGCCGCCTTTCCATCATCATTCCCGCTTTCAACGAGGAAAAACTCCTCGGACGGACCCTGGAAGCCGTGCGGGAGGCCAAGGCGGCGTTCACCGACCGGGGCTGGTCGGTCGAGGTGATTGTGTGCAACAACAACTCGACCGATCGCACGGCGGACATCGCCCAGAATCAGGGTGCCATTGTAGTCTTCGAGCCGGTCAACCAGATCGGCCGCGCCCGCAACCGCGGGGCCGCCGCCGCCACAGGCGACTGGCTGCTTTTCATCGATGCCGACTCGCAGCCCTCGCGCGAACTCCTTGCCGAGGCCGCACAGGCCATCGCCAGCGGGCGTATCCTCGCCTGCGGTGCCGCCGTGAAACTCGATGTCTCTGAATGGTGGGCGCGGCTGCTGGCCGCAGTCTGGGTCGCCTGGAGCCGGCTCGCCCGTCACATGGCCGGCTCGTTCATCGCGGTGGACGCGACGGCCTTTCGCGAACTCGGTGGATTCTCACCTCATCTCTACGCCGGCGAGGAACTCGACCTTTCGCATCGCCTGAAAAAAATCGCCCGTCGCGACGGCAAACGCGTGGTCATTCTCACCCGCCACCCGCTCCTGACATCCGGACGAAAGATCCACCTCTACACTTTCCGCGAAGCCCTCGCGTTTCTCTTTCGCTTCGCGCGCCGGCCGCGGCGGGTTCTCACGACCCGCGAGGAGTGCGCCATCTGGTACGACGGCCGCCGGTAGCGTGAACCGACCGTGTGTGCCACGCATCTTCCGGGAGGCCCGAAGGGGCGGGCTCGACTCAACGATCAAGTCGCACAAGCTGCGACCATGCCCAAGGGTCGGCTGCATTTCCGTTTCACCTCACGACTCGTGCCGTTTCCCTCCGCCACGGGCATGACCCACATCGCGCCGGTGCCGGAGGACATCGCCGCCACTTGGAAGGCCGCGAAGGTGCGTCGTCTCGCCGGCACACTCAACGGTATGCCGGTCCGCAGGGCGCTCCAAAGCCATGCCGACGGCGGCGCCTTCATCATGCTCGGCCGGCCGCTGTTGAAAGAGGCTGGGTTGACTCCGAAATCGACGCTCGTGTGGGATCTCGCTCCCGATCCGAAACCGGAGGACCTCGATATCCCAGATGAACTCAGCCTTGCTCTGGATCAGGATCCGGAGGCCCGGGCACGATGGGAATCCTTCACCCTCGGCCGTCGCCGGTCGCTGACTTATTATGTGGCGAGCGCAAAGCAGGAATCCACCCGCATCAAACGCTCCGTCGAGCTCACCCACAAGCTCCGCACCCACACGCTCTATGGCGACAAACGCCATCGCGCCGACGGATAATCCGAGAATTACGACGCGCCGGTGAGCCACACACCAATCAGTGGCCACATAATGCTCAGAAGGCACAAAAAAGCTTCCCGGATCGGACCCTTATGTGCCTTTTGTGCATTATGTGGCCATTCATGATTCCCTTTCAAAATGAGGGCCTACCCTGAAAGCCAGGCCTCTCAATCAAACCACTCGTCAGCCGGGTCGAAGGCGGGCACGGGGATGTTCACGATCTTCATTTTGCCGATGGCGCGATGCCGGCAGCCGGGCTTGATCAGAATCGTGCTCATCGGCTTCACCGGATGCAGCTCCCCGTCGAGTTCCATGTGGCCCTCCCCCTCGACCACGAGGTAGATCTCCGTCAGCTTTTTGTGATAGTGCGTCTGCGCGTCCACCTGGATGTCCACCAGGTGAATGCTCGCCACCAAATTGTCCGGGGTGTTGAACGCCCGTCGCGTAAACCCGCAAGGGCAACGCTGGGAGGGGACTTCGTCGAGCTGGGCGATTTGAAAATTTTTGCTCATGGCCTGAAAGGGCTGGAGAGGGAGGAACTTACTGGTCCCACATAACTGGCGCAAGCGCCAGCCCGTCCGGATGATGGTACCGTTGGCCAAGGGAACTCTCCAGTGAAGGGCATCATCATAGCCTCCGGCACTCCCGCCCATCGGCATTGACATAATCATGGAATCAGATTTTATGATAAAATGAAAATTCTCACGGTTACGGAAGCAGCCAGGAACTTTTCGGACCTGGTGAGTCGCGTCCATTATGGCGGGGAAAGCGCCCTTTTGGTGAAGGGCGGCCGTCCGATGGTGAAGGTGACCCCCGCGAGGCGGGCCCGCACCGGCGCGGATCTGGCAATGCGATGGCCGGAGCTCCCGCATCTTGCGGCGGCCGAAGCGGAGGCCTTTGGCCGCGATATTGAGGCAGCGCGTGCAAATCTTCCCGTGCCGGATTCCAAATGGGACTGATCCTCGACACCTCGGTATTGATTGCGGCGGAGAGGGGCCGGCTGAACCTGCCCGGATTGTTTGCACGGCACGGGAGTGATGAGGTCTTCATCGCAGCCGTGACGGCTTCCGAGCTACTACACGGAGTCGAGCGCGCCGAGACTCCCTCCCGGAGAAAGGCACGATCTGCGTGGGTCGAAGCCATTTTGGAGGAGATCGGGATCATCGAATTCGACCTGGCTGTAGCCCGTCGGCATGCGGCCCTCTGGGCGACGCTGGAGAAAGCCGGTCGGATGATCGGTGCCCATGACCTGCAGATCGCGGCAACCGCCATGCAGCATGGCTGCCGGCTGGCGACATTGAATACAGCCGAGTTCAAACGTGTCCCAAGCCTGAAGCTGGTCGATACAGCCTCCTTTGTTTCTTGAGCGGGTGACATCCAAAACCGGATTCCAACTCGGACCAAAGCTCGTCACCTCCGTCCTGTTCCGCCAAGTTGGGACGCATGTTGATCGTTCATGTCCATGTTCACGTGAAACCCGAGTGCGTGGAGGCGTTTCGGGCCGCTTCCATCGAAAACGCCACGGCCAGCGTTCAGGAACCTGGCATCGCCCGCTTTGATGTCTGCCAGCAGGCCAACAACCCCGCGCGCTTCATTCTCGTCGAGGCCTATCGCGACGCCGACGCGCCCGCTCGCCACAAAGAGACCGCCCATTATGCCAAGTGGCGGGACGCCGTCGCCGACATGATGGCCGAGCCGCGATGTGCCGTGAAATTCTCCAATGCGTTCCCGCCGGACTCCGGCTGGTAAGCAACCGTCAACCCGGCCACCCTCGTGCGTTTCGAATTCGCCACCGCCACCCGGATTCTCTTCGGCCCCGGCACCCTCAATGAGATCCCCGCCGCCGTCGCCGGCTTCGGTGCACGCTTTCTCGTCGTCACCGGCTCCCGGCCCGAGCGCGCCGATGCCCTGTGTGGCCTATTGGAAAATGCCGGCCACGCTGTCGTCCGCTTCGCCGTCCCGAACGAACCCGACCTGCCCCTGATCGAGGCCGGCGTCGCCTGGGCCCGCGAACAACGCTGCGACGCTGTCGCCGCCATCGGCGGCGGCAGTGTCATCGACGCCGG
>JBGTGS010000203.1:0-2907 GCA_041746615.1 Opitutaceae bacterium
CGCCCTGACCCCGTCGGGCCGGCTCGACCCCGTCGGGCCGGCTCCCCGTCGGGCCGGCTGCTCTCCCGCCGGCTCGCAGCAGCTTCATGAAATATCCGGGTTAGCCGGTTTCCGATGTGGTTGAGGCGCATTGGCCGCCAGCCGGCAGGTAAACGCCCTACCTCGGTGCCTATCGTGTTGTTTCAGTCTATGGCGTCTTTCAGTGGAGACTGAAATTGGTTCAAAACTGAAAATTTAATTGAATTCGGGTCAGAAAAAAGGCCCACCCCGGCATGACCCTATTTTCAGCCCCTGCAACCGGATGTTGATGTGGCAGGGCGCATTGCCCGCCAGCGACAGGAGAATCCTTTATTAGCCGCGGCGCTCTCGGAGAGATCGCCCTACCTTCGATCTGCAGACGTGTCAGCAATCTGGCAGGCCGGAAGGGGTCGTGCCGTTACATGTTTCAAGGTGCTACCCGGCGACGTCAGCGTGCTGTTTGCGAATGGCGTCCTAGGCCTGCTCCACCGCCGCCCGCACCCGCGGGGTCGGGATGCGCCGCAGCCATTTCTGGACTTCGCTCCAACGCAGACCCTTCAAATCAGTCTCAGGCAAACTCCCGCTGACGTGGCTCCGGTTCATGGCCGCGAGATAAGCCAGGTCGAACACGGCTTTTTCCGGCGAGGCCACAAATCCATCCACTCGGGGATCAAAACGGTTACTTAACTCCCGCGTTAAGACTGCGCAGTGGTAAAAGTGTCTCACCACAACATTACTACTCCTATTCCTATGTTTATGATTTAATCGCCGCGGCGCTCTCGGGCCAATGCGGACGGGGTCCCACCTACCCTCCGGCAGCGTTCGCCGCAGGCACAGGCCGCGTGACGTTTACAGTCAATGTCTCCGTCGGAAAGGACGGACGCGTCACGGCTGTCCGCCCCAGCCTCGCCGGCGTAACCATCCTCACGCGATTTGATCCTGAGTTTCATGAGGCCATCGAAAGCGCCCTGGGGCAATGGCGGTTCGACCCGGCGAAATGGGCGAGACTGGTACCACAGGCCGACGGACGCCCCCTCGTGACCCGACTGGACGACACGGAGGACTCCTTCGACCTTTCCTTCACTTTTTCACCGGGGGAACAATGATCCGCTCAACCCACCGGAAACGGGCTCATCTCCCGGAGGAGCGCGCGGTGAAAGCATCGAAGGTTTTACCGGGACTGATCGTCTTGCCCCGCTTCCACAGGACGGAGAGCGCCACCCCATTCAAGCGGTCTGAAACCAACCGCAGGGGCAGCCCCTCCTCGATCAAGTCACACTGCGCCTGAAAGATGAGTTCGTTCATCGTTCCCATCACCGACCGATCCGGCACCTTCGCCCAGCGAATAGAGCTCTTGTGCGGTGCGACAAACTTCTCGAACACTTCCCCGCGGCCGGATTCCGAAAGGTAGCGTTGGATTGCATCCACACTTGCCCGGACGAACGCCGTTTCGGACGTGATGCCGGAACCTGGGATGACCACGGACAGAAACGAATAAGTGTTGGCGAGCAGAAGATACCGCAGCCTCCTCGCGGTGAACCCATGCGCGCACCAATCACAATAAGGGTCCACCAAGCTCACCTCATCAGGCGGCAGTCTCAGCCGCGCCCGAGCAGCCAACATCTTGGTGGGACGAAAGGTTAACACCCCTCCACCTTTGAGGGCCCAGAACGGGGCGGCAAGCGCCCACGCGCAGAGAGGGCTATCAGGAAATCACAGCCATGAGTGCCATGACGCGCCTAACCTGACAGCGACACTTCAACCAAACCACTACAGCAGGTTGAGCGTGATCTCATAATCCCGGGCCCGATGGGGGTCAGTGGTAAAGCCCCTCGGGCAGATCAGAGCGACCCTGATCACGGGTGGTTTGCGGGTACAAACTGTTTCCTAAATTTTACAAGAATGACATATTCGCCTTTCGAGGGCGCAGGTGCGTCCACCTTGGGTGAACCGCCTGCCGTGCTCCGCTTTAATCCCCGCACCTTGATTCCATACCTGGCCGGGGTGATCATCGTGTTGGTCATCGGCGACCTCTTTGGGTTGTGGTCCACCTTCCATTGGGGGCGCAGTCGGCTGCTCGGGCTGATTCCGATGTTTCGACTGGATTTCGAGCGCAACGTGCCGACTTTTTTTGCGATGCTGCTGTTGCTGTCGTGCGGCCTGTTGACGGCGTTGCGGGCACGGGTGATGGCCGGGATCTCCAAGCGGCAGATGTGGGCATGGCTCGGTTTGACGGCGGCGTTCACGTTTGTCGCCATCGACGAGTTTTTTGAACTCCATGAGCGTTTGGTGGTTCCCGTGCGGGAGACGTTCAACACCTCGGGTATCCTGCATTTTGCCTGGGTGATTCCCTACGGTCTGGCGGTGATGATGTTGGGGCTGCTTTATCTACGATTCTTCATGCGCCTTGAGCCGACGTTTCGACGCCGCTTGTTCACGTCGGCTGCGGTCTTCCTGAGCGGGGCCATGGGGATGGAAATGGTCGGGGGCGCCTATCTGGACGGCGATGAAGCGCGGCGCAATTTTACCTACGGCATTATCACAATGGTCGAGGAAACCCTGGAACTCACCGGATCGCTGCTGGCGATCCGGGCGTTCATTTATGGATTTGGGATCGATGAAGTGCGGATGACGCTAGCCGGACCAGGGAATGAAGGCCGCCGCGTGGGGAAGCGGGCGGCAGGGGAAGAGGTGAACGTGGCGTCGGCGGCGCAGTAGCGCGGGACCGTGCGGCGCCGGTGCGGTTGACCCATGCTTGCGATATCCGGGGATGCTCGCATGGTTCCGTCATCCCATGAAATCAACCCCCGCCGTCTCCCGTCGTCACTTTCTGGGCCAGTTGTCCGCCGTCGGCGCGCTTGCCCTCGCCCCGCGTGTTCTGCGCGCGCA
>JBGTGS010000204.1:0-7465 GCA_041746615.1 Opitutaceae bacterium
TGGCCATGCAGACCGACAGCGAGGCGCTGCTGACCGCGGGCATCGCGCTCGCGCAGGACACCTGGCGTGATTTCACAGCCATCACCGGCTGGAATGCGGCCGGCACGGACCGCTTCATCTGTCACCAGGTGGGCAGCACCCACCGGCGCAAACTTTATGAGGCCCTCGGTCTCGATGCGGCCAAGGATTTCTCGACCTTCGAAACCCTTGGCAACACCGGCTCGGTGGCGCTGCCCGCGACCCTGGCGGCGGCCGTGGAGGCGGGAGCGGTGCGCCCGGGTGACAAGGTCGGCCTGCTCGGCATCGGCAGCGGACTCAACTGCCTGATGCTCGCACTGGAGTGGTGAGCATGATTGCCATCCCTGACTGGCTCAGGCCGCTTTATCCATTTTCGCCGCGCACCTTCACGACGCCGCGCGGCGCGAGGATGAGTTATGTTGACGAGGGGGAGGGGAACGAGGCCGTGCTCATGCTCCATGGCAATCCGACCTGGTCCTTTTACTACCGTGAGTTGGTACAGGCGGTTGCGCCCGGCTTGCGCTGCATTGCTCCCGACCACATCGGCATGGGCTTGTCCGACAAACCGCAGGATTATCCCTACACGCTGGCCACGCGCATCGACGACATCGCCGCGCTGGTGGCCGATCTCAAGTTGGAGAAAGTCCATCTGGTCGTTCACGACTGGGGCGGGGCGATCGGAATGGGCATGGCCGCGCGGCATCCCCACCTGATCGGCAGGCTGGTGATCCTGAACACCGGAGCTTTTCCATCGCCGCACATCCCGACCAGCATCGCGATCTGCCGCTGGCCGGGGATCGGCTCGCTGCTGGTGCGGGGCGCCAATGGCTTCGCATGGCCGGCGACCTGGATGGCGATGGCCCGCCGCAAACTGCGGCCGGAGGAGAAGCGGGGTTTTTTGCTGCCCTACGGATCCTGGGCGGACCGTGTGGCCGTGAACGCCTTCGTGAAGGACATTCCCATGAATGCCGATCATCCCAGCTGGCCGGCATTGACGGCGGCGGCGGATGGCATCGGGCAGTTCGCCGGGCATCCGGCCCTGATCGTGTGGGGTGGCCGCGATTTCTGCTTCAACGACTCTTTTTATGATGAGTGGCGCCGACGGCTGCCGCAGGCCCACACCCACTACCTGCCCGACGCCGGCCACTATGTGCTCGCGGATGCAAACGACGAGGTGGTGCCGCTCATCCGCAGTTTTCTCACCGGCATGTAGGAGCGGCTTTACACCGCGATTCCGACAACGAGTCCGCCTACGTTGAATCCTTTGATGTAACTGGCGGGCGGGCACGCCACGTTGCGTGCAGGCACGCAACCCACATTGGGAAACTGTAACCACTACCCGTCAGCGACGCCCCGTCCCTCACCGCCCGTATAGCTCCCCCAACTCGCGCAGGTAGCCTGCGCTCCCGCGCTGCAGCGATGCCAGCTCATCCTCGGTGTGACGCCACTGCCAGTTGCCGTCGGGCCGCCCGGGTGTGTTGAATCGCGCAGAGGCCCCGAGGCTCATCAGATCCTGCAGCGGGAATACCGCCAGATTGCTGACGGAGGCATACGCGGCGCGGATGAAATCCCAGCCGATCTCCCGGCCGTCGATCCGCAGGTAGCGCCGGACGTGGTCGCGGGTCTTCTCATCGGCGGAGCCAAACCAGCCAAGGGTGGTATCGTTGTCGTGTGTTCCTGGATACACCACGCTGTTGGCGCGCAGGTTGTGGGGAAGATAGAGATTGGCGCTGTCGCCACCAAAGGCGAACTGGAGGATGGCCATGCCGGGCAGGCCGGTGGCGTCACGCAGTTCGATGACGCCGGGGGTGAGTTCGCCCAAATCCTCGGCGATAAGCCGGCAGGCGGGCAGGGCGGCGCGGACGCGTTCGAAGAAGGCCAGCCCCGGACCCTTTTTCCAGGTACCGGTCTTCGCGGTGGGTGCGTCCTCTGGAATGGACCAATAGGTGTCGAAGGCCCGGAAATGGTCGATGCGCACCAGATCGCAGAGGGCGAAGTTGGCCCGGAGCCGGCGCAGCCACCAGGCATAGCCGTCACGCGCATGAACCTCCCAGGCATAGAGGGGATTGCCCCAGAGCTGTCCGTCCTCGGAAAAGTAATCCGGCGGCACCCCGGCGACGCAGTGTGACCGGCCGGTCTGCGCATCCAGCTGAAAGAGCTCCGGGTTGGCCCAGACATCGGCGCTGTCACCGGCCACGAAGATGGGCGCGTCGCCGATCAGGGTGATGCCGCGTATGGCGGCCTTTTCACGGACGAGATTCCACTGGCCGAAGAAAAGATACTGGAAAAACGCATGGGCCTCGGCGCGCGGGGCGACTTCTGCGGCAAGGGCGGAATTGTCCGCATCGCGATGGAAGCGCACGGCAGCCGGCCATTCCCACCAGGGATGGCCGCCGAAATGGTCCTTCAAGGCCAGAAACAACGCGTAGGATTCCAGCCAGTCGTGATGGGCGGCTCGGAATGCGTCGAAGTCGCCGTAGGGAAGGTCGGCATAACCGCGGGCGGCGGCCCGACGGTGCGCAGAGTGGAGCGCCGCCCATTTGGTCGCATAGAGCCCGCCGTAATCCACGCGGTCGCGGGGGAGGGCCTGCAGGGGGGCGACCTCCACCGGCTCGAGCAGCCCCGCAGTGACCAAGGCGTGGAGATCCACCAGGTAGGGATTCCCGGCGAAGGTCGAAAAACACTGGTAGGGCGAATCGCCGTAGCCGGTGGGGCCGAGTGGACAGATCTGCCAATGGCTGATGCCGGCCTCGGTCAAAAAATCCAGGAAGCGGTCGACCGCTCCGTCGAGCACGCCGATGCCCTGATCCCCGGGCAGGGCCGTGGGGTGCAGGAGCACCCCGGCGGAACGGCTGTTCAACCAGGAAAATAACGGCGGAAGGGAGGGATCAGTGATGGCAGGCGGCATGGTGGAGAGGATCGTGGTAACACGATCCTCTCCACTCTGGGAGGGCACCGCCTTCGTTACAAGAACGCCGTGGCCTCATTGACCTCAGTGCGCCGGTGCAGTCCCACCTCGCTTGTGATCATCCTTCCAGCATACGATTTCCGGTTCCATGCGTTGCACAGTGGCGGTTAGCCCCGCCGGCCAGCCGATGACAATGGGCATGACGGCCTCGAACGTCGACGGGACGTCCAGTTCCTGTTTGATTTCCAGCTGATTCAGCCAGGGTCGCACAAAAACAACCGGGCAGGTGCCGAGACCCATGCCATGCGCGGCCAGCATGAGATTTTGCGCAGCGAGACAGCAATCCTCGTTGGCCGGATACTGGGCGGGCTTGGCGTAGATGATCACCAAGGTGCCCGCTCCATGGAAAACGTTGGAATTGGGATTGGTGAGTGCATCCGCACGCTGGTGCAGGGCGAGGCTTTGTGGCAGGAGGGCGAGCAGCATGGGTTTGGCCCGCCTGGAAATGCCCTCGAGCCGGGCCCGTCCACGGATCACCCCAAAAGCCCAGGGTTGCTGATTGGTCGCACTAGGCGCCTGGATGGCGGCATCCAGCAGTTCCGAGATCATGGCGGAGGGAACAGGGAGGTCCGTGTAGTCCCGCACCGAGCGGCGATGGTAGATGGCGTCAATGAGTTCCATGGTGATTCGGGTTGAGGGTGGAGACTGAACTGTCGGCCTGATGGCAGCAGTGTAGCACGTTTTGAAGAACCCGGCCATGCGCCCCTTGTCTTGGACTGGGCACCGTTTGTCCCCCCGGCATTTGCACCCGGTCAACGCTCTCGGCAAGAAATGAGAGGCAAAGAACAAAAAGCGGAGAGAGGAAAGGCCCCAAAAAGGTTAGGCTGGTCCGGTCGGCGGGATGTCACGCCTTCCAGTCCGTCAACCAACCTCAAAAATCAGGAAACCAATTTCCATGTCTGACCCACAATCATCCGATGGTTATGAAACCGCCGCCCCCTACCGGCCGGGTGCGCCCGCCACGGAGGCGGCCCGGGATCAATGGGCCTGGCATCGCGGGACACTCTTTGCGTTGCGCCAGCGCCTGATCGATGGCCATCGGGAGCATGTGCGCATGTCGACAACCCCGGCTGATCGTGATTATAACGATATGACGGATATCGCCAGCGAACAAAGTGAACGCGAAGTGCTCTATGCAGAGTTGGGGGCGGTGGACAACCAACTCGCGGAGGTGGAGGCTGCGCTGCAACGTCTTCATGCCGGCACCTACGGACGCTGCGAGGCAACGGGCCGGGTCATACCCGATGCTCGTCTGCGGGCTCTGCCTTGGACACGTTACTCACGCGAGGCAGCCGAGCAAATCGAACGCGATCGGCAGAAAAGATCGTAAAACAAAACGCGGGACGTGTCTCCTGAAAGGGATCATGAGGATTCCAGCCACTGGGATTGGGATTTCGTCTCCGGTTTTATCCATGAGCGGTTCTCCTCCATGGCTGCGCAAACCATCTGGGGAAGCCCGGCGCATCCTGAGGTGGCCTCGGTGGAAATGAGAACCGTGATCGGGGGTCCGGCGTTCCGGCCCCGTATTTGGGTGGCCAGCCATTTATCCATCCAATCCGCGAGGGAGGACAATCTGCGACGGGAGCTGGCGGCAAGCAGAAGCATGAATGGAACCCCGCTATTTGTGCCGGATTCGACTTCATCCCGAAGGGACAGCTGGTTCAAATAATCGAAACGCCAGAGGTCGATCGACAATTCGATATCATCAGCCAGTTCACGCTCCAGGTTTCCGAGCAATCGGGCGGCACACTGGGCGGCATGAACATCATCATATACAATCACGGCTTTGAGCGGCATCCGGCCGCAACCCCCGATTGAATCGAGGGTGAAATTAATTCTTGAGGGTGAGGAGCAGGGGACGCAGGGGCTTGCGGAGATCATCGGATATCAGGGTTGATGGGTTCCAGGCCGCGATTCCTTCAAATTGCGGCCATTTGAGATGAGGAGGGAGGGTTGGGCAGAGGACAGACTGAGGGGACCCTTAACCTTACCGCGACAACCACTGATCTGCCTATCCGGGAAACCCCTATTTAAAACCGGGGCAAAATTTGCGCACAGAAAGCCAAGGTATGGATTGCCTGCAAAAGCCGGCGGGGTTATCGTCCGGTTACACACGCTTCGTGCGTGCAGAGCAGTTATAATCAGTCCAACTCAAACGAAATACCCCATGAAAAAGAGAATGTTTGTGATGATGGCCATGCTCATGCCCCTGGTGGTGCTGAGCGGCTGTGGAGAACGGCAACCCAGCACACGCTTTCAAATGCCCGACGGCAACGCGGAGCAGGGACGCACAGCCTTTGTCGCACTGCAGTGCGTCCAGTGTCACCGGGTGGCCGGGGTTGCGGACCTGCCGGCCCCGACGGCTGATCCAACCCAGGTGGTGACCCTTGGAGGGGAGGTAACCAATCTGCGTTCCTATGGTGACCTGATCACGTCCATCATCCATCCCTCACACCGTGTGTCCGAACTCATGCCCGCGCCGGCGCCGAAGGTATCACCGATGCCCAATGTGAACGATCAGATGACGGTATCACAGCTCATCAATCTGGTCGCCTTCCTTTACCCCCGGTACGAGGAGTTGGAACCGATCTACCAGACGTACCCGCCGTATTACTTCCCCTGAATCGCTCGTCCAGGGGTAGTGGATCAACCATTCCCAGGGGATGAGCGTCACGGCTTTAACGCCCAGACGAACCCGCCCGTCATTGATTAGACATAATATTTATTGTGCGATATTAATGCCTGTTACGGACTTGCACGCCGGATGGTTCGGTGTTCCCAATTTGATCATGCGCACACTTGCCAAGCCTAAAAAGCCTGCCAAGCGCCGTTACAACCGGCGCGTCCTTCCCCCGATCTCGTCGGAAAGTCCGCTGTATGGGCACGACAGCTTTATTGGTTGTGTAAGCTTGGACCTGCCTCAGGGCGCAGAGGCGCGCCGCACCCACCTGCGGGCTCGAATCCATGCCGATAATCATAGCTGATTCCGGACCGCTGATCGCCTTGCTCAACGCCCGTGACGAGCACCACGAATGGGCCGTCCGTATGGTTCGTCCCCTCCCACGGCCGTGGATAGTGTGCCGGGCTGCGCTGATTGAATCCACACACCATTTTCGAAATCATCCGAAGGTTCTCGATGAGTTGATTGCACGAGTACCTGACTTTGTCATCGAAGATCCGGAGCCATTGTCAGCGCTTAAGCTGATGAAGCGTTATTCTCCTGTGATGGACTATGCTGATGCGTGCGCCGTGCTCTTGGCCAAGGTGCACAAGAATTCCATAGTCGTCACCACCGATTACCGGGATTTTTCAACGTACCGGGTTCCGTTCATCTCACCTGAAGGAGAGTTTCACCTTAAGTGAGAACCCAAATGGGAGAAATCAACGCCCTACGGCGCTGGTCCCCATCGCCTGGTAAACGGGTAATAGATTAAAAGCGGCTTTCCAATCACGTCCTTGGCGGGAATTGATCCCCAGTACCGGCTGTCGAGGCTGCTCGCGGAGTTGTCTCCGAAAGCCGCATACTGTTCCGGTGGCACTACCAGGGTGCTGCCCGGACTCAGACGGCCTTCATTGCGATAGCCGGGAAAATTGTCCTCAAGGCGGGCGTTGCGATCAAAAGCCGGTGCGCCTGTGATGGGCTCGTTGTTGCGGTAAAGGGTGTTGTCGCGAATTTCCAAGGTGTCGCCGGGAATGCCCACGAGTCTCTTGATGTAATACTGGTCCCGGGGCGCCTGGGGCATCATGGAGTGCAGCTCGGGCAGACCGCCGGTCCGGAAAACAAACCCCTGCCCCACCTTCGGTTTTGCAAAATGATAGCTGACCCGGTCCACAAAAAGTTGGTCACCCGTGAGAATGTCAAAGGACAGGATCCGGTCACCACGGGCCGCCGTGCGCCCCGTGCGCAGCAGTCCCATGCGACCGTTGCCCGTGCTGCGGGTGTTCGGATATTCCTCCGCACCATTGAAGAAAACCTCGCGCAGAACCTTGTCCAATTCGAAGTCCCCCGGCACCACCACGGGCACGGGGGTGCCATCCACCACCAGCTGGTATTCGCGTAATTGGGTTGGCATGACGAGCCATCTGCGCCCGGGAACCTCCCGATAGTGGGCGCTGCGGCGCAGGCTGTCATAGACAATCATGACTTCCCCATCCGCCGGTGCGTCGATGCGGCGTGGACTGGCCAATTGGGTGGCAAAGCGAAACCCCCGGGCCACAAACCCGGGTTCCTCGGCGGGATCGGTGAAAATCTCGCCCGTCAAGCCGTGGTAGCTCGGCCACATCGAATTCGTCGGGATCTTGAAGGGCTGCACGAAGTACGTGCGGATCCCGAGGATGACGATCGCCGCCACCAGGAAGAATTCCACGTTCTCCACCAGCGATGACTTCGGGTAATGGGTGCCGCCCGTGCGCCTGAGCACCTCCTCCAGCGCCTCAATCTCAATCTTCAGCCGGGCGGCATCCCCGCGCTCCCGCAGC